>DATBLZ010000161.1:0-76837 GCA_036555065.1 Gammaproteobacteria bacterium | reverse complement strand
GCCACGATCTCCATGACCGGCCCGTACTTCGAGTTCATTCGCTACGTGGATGGAACGCATTCATTCGCTCGGCTGCGCGGGCAGGTGAGCGCGGAGCCGACGGCGACGACCACGGCTCTGCGTCTGATAGTGCATGAGCTCACCGTGCAGCGCGGGCGAATGGATTTCATCGATCGAACGCTGCCAAACGAGCTGCGCCAGGCGATCGGGCCGATCGATTTCGAGCTCACGAACTTGAGCACGCTTCCCGAGCGCACCGCCGACAACGACTTCGTCGCGCGCACGCCGCAGGGCACGGAGCTCCGATGGCGAGGCGAGATTACGCTCGACCCGCTCGCAAGCTCTGGGCATCTCGCGCTCGTCGGCGGCCAATTGGCATTGCCCGCCGCGTACGTCGAGCGCCGCTTCGACCTCGCCTTGCTTGCGGGACGCTCGGATTTGGAGCTCGATTACACGGTCGACTATGCCGCGGGCGAGGTTCGGGCCCGGTTCGACGCGATCAACGGTTCGCTGACCGGCGTCAGGATCGCGCCACGAGGAGCCGATAGGCCCTCGATCGAGCTGCCGAGCGTCACCTTCGCGAATGCGAGCGTCGAGTGGCCGGACCGCCGCGTCGCGGCGGATCGGCTCGAGCTCGCCGACGCGCGTGTCGCGCTCGGCATCGCGCCCGACGGCACGATCGACCTGATCGCGCGCGCAACGCCGCGCGCAGCGAGCGCCGGGGTCGCGCCGGAGGGCGATACGGCGAGCGAGCTTGGCGGAGGTGCCGGCGACGCAGAGTGGCAATTTCGGCTCGGCGAGCTCGCGATCCGGGCGCTCGCGGTCGACGTCGTCGACGAGCACCCGACCGAGCCTTTCCGCGGCGGAGTCGAAAACACGAACCTCACGGCGCGCGGGCTCAGCAGTGATGTCGGTGCGCGATTCCCGATCGAGCTCGATGCTCCTTTGCTCACGGGCGGCCGTATTCGAGTCAATGGCGAGATCGGCGTACGGCCTTTGGCGGCCGATCTCGGGCTCCGCATCGACGCCGTGGAGCTGCCGCCTGCGCAACCGTATCTCCGCCAAACGGCGGCCGTCGAGCTCGCCGACGGACGCGCGCGTTTCGAGGGTCGGCTCGAGTACGCGCCGGACACGTCACTGCATATCACCGGAAACGGCGCGATCGACGCGCTGAGCGCGCGCGACTTGTTGCGCGGCGAGCCGTTCCTCGCGTGGGAGTCGGCGGGGCTCGAGAACCTCGACGTCGATCTCGGCCGGTCCGCCATTGCGCTCGACACGCTCACGTTGGCGCGCCCCTTCTTGGAGCTCGCGATCGCCGCGGACGGCACGACCAACATCGGGGACGTGTTCGCGGCGGGCAGCGAGGACAAGCCCGTCGATAGCGGGGAAGCGCCGGCCGGCGCGGGCGCGGCTTCGGCTCTCGATATCCGCATTGCGCGCATCGCCATCGCCGCGGGGACTGCGCGGTTCGCGGACCGCTCGTTGCCCGTGCCGTTCGCGACGGGAATCTACGATCTCGAAGGCTCGATCCGGGACACGGACACGGGGAGCGCATCGCCGTCGACTCTGGCGCTCCAGGGCCGAGTCGACGAGCACGGCGAGCTTCGCGCCGCGGGAACCCTCAAGCTGCTCGCGCCGTCGCAGGCCCTCGACGTGAACGCCCAGTTCCGCAATCTCGACCTGCCGCTACTGACGCCATACAGCTCGAAGTTCGCGGGCTACGAGATCGCGCGCGGCAAGCTCTCGCTCGACTTGAACTACGTGATGGAAGACGAGCGTTTGCAGGGAGAGAACAACATCGTCATCGAGGAGCTCGAGCTCGGCGCGCCGGTCGATTCACCGAGCGCGCTCGATCTGCCGATCAAGCTCGCGATCGGCTTGCTCACGGACTCATCCGGGCGCATCGATATCGACCTACCCGTGAGCGGGAGCCTCGCGGACCCGGAGTTCAGCATCGGGTCGATGCTAGGCGGCGTTGTCGGCGGCGTAATACGCGACGCGGTCACGTCGCCGTTTCGCTTCCTCGGGGGTCTTTTCGGCGGAGAGTCCGCCGCGGAGCTCGGCGACGTGGAGTTCGCGGCGGGCAGTGCCGAGCTCGGTGAGCCCGAGCGCGAGCAGCTCGCGCGCTTGGGCGAGGCGCTGACCCAACGGCCGCTGCTGCAGCTGCTGATCGCTGGCCAGTATTCGCGAGACAGCGATTCTCGCGCGCTCAAGGAAGCGGGTGTCGACGCGCGCGTGCAGGCGGCGCTCGATGTCGCCGCAACCGACGAGCGTCGCCCCGCGGCGAACCCGCGGCTAGCGGCCCTCGAAATGCTGTTTCTCGAGCAATTCCCAGCCGAACGCTTGACCGCGCTGCGGGTGGCGAATACGACTGCCGCGCAACCGGCGACGAGCGCAACGCCCGCGGTTCCCGCGCGCTTGGATGAGACGACGCTCGCGAACGCGCTGCGCGAGGAGCTCATCGAGGCGTTCCCCCTGCCCGAAGGAGCGCTCAACGACCTGGCGATGAGCCGCGCTCGCGCGGCGACCGATTATCTGTCCGTGGAGGCGCGGCTGCCCGAAGCTCGTTATTCGATACTCGAGCCGCAGGCGACGGAAGGGGAATCCGCGCGCGTGCCGCTGCGCCTCGAGCTCGCAGCCGGCGATTAGCGCGACGGCGCGTTACCGCTGCCGGCAGAGGGCCGGCCCTGCGGCGCGGCAACGTTGCCGAGGCGCGGCGCTTCGAGCAGGAACTGCAGTGCGGCCGCCCACTTCGTCGTGCGATGCACCAGTTCTCCGTCGCGCGTGTGGATCGCGATGCGGCCGTCCTCGACCGTGACGGCGTAACCGCGGGCGCGCGCGATGGCCTCGGCGTTGCTGCGGGTGGTTGGCATGTTCATGCGTAATACTTTCGCGCGGGTAGTTCGAGTCCGTCGCGACACGCGTCACGGTTTTGGTCACGGTTTCCGTAACGAACGTCACGGAACACGATCGAGCAAGGCGTCGACCGTCTCACCGCTCCCCGTAGCAACGGATGCGTGGTAGCGTTCCACTCTTGGTCGTTCGAGCCATGATTGATCGTCAACGCGCCCGATGGCTTGCGTCGCTCGCGGCCGGCGCGCTCGCCGCGGCGCCATACCCGAGCGCGGCAATCGGCGGCGAAAGCGAGCAGCGCGCCTGGATCGTACAGATCGACGACGACTTCCTCGCGCTCGCGCAGCGCGACGAAGACTACACCGCCGGCTTCGCGTACACCTTAGTCGACGAAGATCCCGCCGCGCACCCACTGTTGCTTGGCGGCGCGCTCGACTGGGTCGACGACGTGACACGGTTCGGCCGGCTCCGCTCGGATCCGGCGAGCGCGCGCCGCGCGGTCGCGTTCGGTTTGCAGTTGTTCACGCCTCGGGATCTCGAAGCCGAGCAGCCGCTCCCGGACGATCGGCCGTACGCGACGCTCGCGTACGTGACAGGCGCGAAGCTCGCGCTCGACGCGGACCGCGCCGTCGCGCTCGAGTCCTCGCTTACGGTCGGGCTGCTCGGCCTGCCGGCCGTCGGCGCGCTGCATCGCAACCTCCACGTGCTGCTCTCGAGCCCGTTGCCAAACGGCTACGCACATCAGATATCCAACGGCGGCGAGCCGACCTTCAGGTATGCCATTTCGAGAGAACGCTTGCTCCGGAGCGGCGCGCGCGAAGAGCGTCCATACTCCGTGCAGTTCGGGCTCGGCGCGAGCATCGGCTACATCACGGAGGTGAGCGCCGAGATCGCCTATCGTTCGGGGCCGCTGCGTGTGCCGTGGTGGAGCGCGCCGCCGCTGTCCGCCGACTACGCGGGACAGCGGCCGTTCGCGGCGCTGTTCGATACGGGCGCCGCGACGAGCCGTGGAGTGGTCTTCGAGGTCGGCATCGAAGCGCGTGCGCGCCTTTACAACGCGTTCCTTCAAGGACAGGTACGCCATAGCGACGTGACGTTCTCGTCCGACGAGCTCGAGCACGTGCTCGTTGAAGCGTGGCTCGGCGTTGCAACAACGCTCAAGACGGGTCTCGGTGTGAGCTACACGATCCGCACGCAGACGCAGGAGATTGCGCACGGCCCCGGCGCGCGCGGATTCACGTGGGGCAGCATCTCGTTCATGCGGCGCTTCTGACCGCGAAAGCAGCTTTATCGCGCATTACGAAATTGTTCGCTTGTTACAGTGTGAACGGCCGGAGTGCAGTTCACCCTTGCCGGTTAACAATGAGGGTCGAGCAGCTTCTGCGTCCGGCATGCATCGGCCACAAACGGACGGTCAGAGATAGCGCCGTCGCGATCCGGGTGTGGCGAGTCGCCGCGTCATCCGGACGCGTACGTCGACGAGCTATCGGACTAGCAGCGACGCGGTGTCACTCGTACCGCAAGGCCGAGAGCGGATCGATCGTGGTCGCGCGCCGCGCCGGCACATACACCGCGAACATCGCAGCCGCAGTGAACGCCACCGCGGCGAGCGCGTAGACCACGGGATCGAGCGCCGTCAGGCCGTAGAGCATGCCCGCGAGGTAGCGCGTCAGCGCTGCGGCGCCCGCGATGCCGCAGACGACACCGATGCCGACGACCAAGGCGCCCTGTCGCAATACAAACTTGAGCACGGCCCCGCGACGTGCGCCGAGCGCCATGCGGATGCCGAGCTCCTTGGTCCGCTGGCTGACAACGTAGGAGAGCACGCCATAAAGGCCGATCACGGCGATGAAGCCGGCGATCGCACCGAACGTGGTCAGGACCGCTGCGTAAAAGCGCGGGCGCGTCGTGAGTCCGGACACGATTCGTTCCATCGGCACCGCCGCGTCGATCGCGAGGCGCGGGTCGATGTCCCGTGCAATGGCGCGTAAGTCCGAGATGATCGACGTGGGATCACCCGTCGTTCGCGCTGCGAACGCGATGCTGTTGACCGTGACGGTCAGGAAGTTCCGGTCCGACGGTCGCGGCGCCGCCAAGGCGCGCCGTGGGTCGATGAACACCACGCGCTCGGCGGCCTGTTCGAGGTTACGAAGATGGATGTCGTCGACGACGCCGGCGATCGTGACGACGCTATCCGGCGCCAGTGGACTAAGGACCGTCAAGCTGGCGCCGACGGCGTTGCGGTTTGGGAAATAGTGGTCGGCGTAGGGGCGGCTCACGAGCACGGCAGGACCTGCGCCTGCGCGCTCGTCGAGCCACTCGCCCGCCACGAGCCGCGCACCCAGCGCGCGCAGGTAGCCCGGGCTCACCGTCACCTGGCGCGTCCCGGCGCCAGGTCGCTCCGCCCGCGACTCTTCGAGGATTTCGAGCCCTGTCTTGCCTTCCGGAATCAGCAACATGAAACCGAATGTGATCGATGTGCCCGGCGGCAGATCTGCGAACCCGGCCCTCGTCACGCGCGGATGGGTCTCGAGGCGCGCCACGAGCGTCTCCGCCACTTCGAGCTTGCGCTCCGCCGTGGAGTCGCCGGGCACGACGAGCTCGAAGCTCAAGACCCCGCGCGCATCGAAACCGGGGTCGATGCCCGTCAGCTTCAGGAAGCTCCCGACGAGCAGGCCGGCGCCGATGAGCAGCGCCATCGCGCACGCCAGTTGCACCGCGGCGAGCGCGTGGCCGAGCCGCGAGTTGCGCACGAGCGTCGAGAGCTGCGATGCGGACGTGTGCCCGCGGGCGCCGTCCTTCGAAAGGCGCAGCGCCGGCAGCAGCCCGAAGAGCACGCCGGTCACGACCGACAGCAGGGCGACGAACGCGAGCACGGGCGGATCGATCGCGATCTCATCGAGCCGCGGCAGCACCGGCGGCGTGAAACCGTTCCGCGGATTGACGTACGCCGTCGCCGTCCGGTGCAAGCGCGTGCCGCAAGCGATGCGCAGTCAGCGTAACGGTTTTCGCGACTCGGGGGGCGACGGCGCCGCGGGGGTAGGTAGAAGTGCGAATGCCGCCACCTCGCCATGAGGGATACCGTGGTTCCTTGGCTCGACCACCAGATGGGGCTTCCCGCGCGGTTTTCCGGCGCGTGGCAATTGAACGTCGATCTCCCACAGGACAAACAACAATGAAGAGAACGTATTTGCTCATCGCGCTGTCGTTCTTTGCGGTCGCACTGTTGGCGCAGGAAGCCGAGACCGATGAGAGCGCGACCACTCAACAAACGCAGCAGATGCAGGCGCGAATGCGGGCGATGCAGGCGTTGATGGAGCAAATTCAGGCGACCGAGGATCCCGAAGAGCGGCAGCGATTGATGCAGGAGCATATGCAAAGCATGCGCCAGGGCATGATGATGATGGGCGAGATGATGCGCGGCCCGATGGGTCAGGGTGCCGGCCGGGGAGGCCGCGCGGGACAGTGCCGGCAGGACGACACGAATTGCCGCATGGAGCGGATGCAAAACGAGCAGCGCATGATGGGGCAGAATATGGGGATGATGCGTCAGATGATGCAGCAGATGATGGAGCACATGCAGCAGCAAGCGGAGGACCAGCAGAATAATTGAGGCGCCGGCGGAATCGATGACGACGGGCGACGGGGCCGAGACAACCGGCCCATATGAATCGTGCCAGCCGCCGAAAGGGGGCTTCGTGCTGAGATGACAAACGGAATCCGCCTGGGCCGAATCGCCGGCATCGAGGTCGTCGTCGATTGGAGCCTGCTGATCATCTTCACGTTGATCACCTTCAGCCTGGCGGGCGGCGTATTTCCGTCCTGGCATCCGGAGTGGAATCCGGCGCTCGCGTGGAGCACGGCCGTGGCCGCGGCGGTGCTGTTCTTCGCTTCGGTCCTCACCCACGAGCTCTCGCATGCGCTCGTGGGCCGCGCCGGCGGCATCCACGTGCGCCGCATCACGCTGTTCATGTTCGGCGGCGTGGCGCAGATGGAGAACGAGCCCCCAACGTGGCGTTCCGAGCTCGTGATGGCGGCGATCGGACCGATCACGAGCCTGGTGCTCGGGATGGGTTTTCTGTTCCTCGCAGGCGTCGTCGCCGGCCCGATCGAGATCGACGTCGAGAACCCGCGCGAGGCGCTTGCCGCGCTGTCGCCGCTCGCGACTCTTCTGCTATGGCTCGGACCCGTCAACATTCTGCTCGCGATCTTCAACCTCGTGCCGGGTTTCCCGCTGGACGGCGGGCGCGTGCTGCGCGCGGTGCTGTGGGGCATCACGGGGAACCTGCGGAGAGCCACGCGCTGGGCCACGGCCGGAGGGCAGGGCTTCGCCTGGCTGCTCATGGGCACGGGCGTGCTCATGCTTTTTGGCTTGCATGTACCGCTGCTCGGCGGCGGACCGATCGGCGGTCTGTGGCTCATGTTCATCGGCTGGTTCCTGAACAACGCCGCGCTCATGAGCTACCGCCAGCTGCTCGTCAAGGAGACGCTCGAGGACGTTCCGGTTGCCCGCATCATGCAGACGCGCTTCACGAGCGTCGGGCCGGCCATTCCCATCAGCGAGCTCGTGGACGTGCATCTGATGGCGAGCGGCCAACGCGTGTTTCCCGTCGAAGAGGACGGCCGTCTATTGGGCATGGTCTGCTTGCGGGATTTACGGAAGGCCGAGCGCAGCGCCTGGGAGCGGATCACGGCGCGCGACATCATGACGCCTGCTTCCGACTTGGTCAGCGTGTCCGCGAGCCAGGATGCGAGCGAGGCGCTGACGATGCTCGCCCAGCTGGACGTCAATCAGCTGCCGGTTCTCGAGCACGGCAAGCTCGTCGGCCTGCTGCGGCGCGAAGACGTGCTGAAGTGGCTGTCCGTGCACGAGGCTCGCGCTGTCGCGCGCGACCGCATGGATGCCGAAGGGCGGCGGCGGTAACTGTCTTACGGTTCAGCGCGCCGCGCTTGCGACGGCGACGGAAGGATACGCCCGTGACGCGCCGGACGGTGTGGGTCGCTCGAACATCGGCCCCGGCTGCATCTGGGCGGAGGGCAATTCGGTCTTCGTTGGTCGCTGAGGCGCTGTTGTCGGGGTCGGACATGGACAAGCTCGACAGCTGCTCGAGCGAGCGCATCCGGCCGTGGGCCGCGTGGCACGCGGACCGTGGGCGAACCGGTGAGCTTGGCGACTTTGAGTCATGAGAGATGATGACTGTGTCGCGCTGTTGACGTGGCTGTTGCCGCGGCTCGGCCTGCGATGGGCCGGCTTTCGGGCGGTGCGGAAGCAGGTCTGCAAGCGGATCGCTCGCCGACTGGCCGAGCTGTGCTTGTCGGACGGACGGGAGTACCGCTCGTATCTCGAAAACCACCCCGAGGAATGGGCCGTTGCGGATTCCTTCTGCACAGTGACGATCTCGAGCTTCAACCGCGACAGCGAGGTCTTTGGATTCCTCGGACGCGTCGTGCTGCCGGAGCTCGCGACCGGCGCAGCCGCTCGCGGCGAATCCGAGCTTAAGGCATGGAGCGCGGGCTGCGCGTCGGGAGAGGAGCCTTATACATTGGCGCTCGTCTGGCACTTCCTCGTCGCAACACGGTTTCCGCGCCTCGATCTCCAGGTCGTCGGCACGGATATCGATCCGCACCTGCTCGAGCGCGCGAAAGCCGCCTGCTATACGGGGGGCGCCGTGAAGCACGTTCCGCGCGCCTGGCTCGCTGACGCCTTCGATGAGGAGCACGGCCTGTATCGTCTGAAGGCCGCCTACAAAGCCCGGATCAGTTTCCGCTCGCACGATCTGCGGCACGGCCCGGTCGGGGGATCATTCCATCTGATCAGCTGCCGGAACGTGGCCTTCACGTACTTTGGGCTCGAGCAACAAGCCGCGGCGGCATGGACGCTCTGCGGCAGCCTCCGTGACGGAGGGGCGTTGGTCTTGGGCCGAAAGGAGAAGCTCCCGCCCGGCACGATCGGTTTCTCCACGTGGTCTGACCGACACGCTGTCTATCGGAAAGCCGAGAAGCACGGCGCGAGTCCTCGGATGTAGACGATGCGCCGCAGCGCGTTGTGCCCTCATGTCCGTCCGCAGGGGCTCGGCCGGCGTGCGCGACTTGCCGCTCGCGAAATCGAGGAACCTCATGACCTCGACGGAAGCGTTCGGCGACGACGTGCGCCGACCGGCTCCATCCAACGTCGGCGGCACGCGTTCCCACAACGGCGCTGCCGACTTCGGACCGGGATCCTCCGGGTGCGGTCGCGGCAGCGGGGACTATCGCGCTGGAATCGGCTCGAGCTCGTCCTGTTCGAATTGCGTGAGCCAGCGCTCCGAGCCATGGGTGTCGATGCACTCGACTGTGTAGATCATTCTTCCGGTGCTGGCATCGACGTCGACCACGAGCCCGATATCACCGACGACCGGTTCCCTGGAGGAGATGGCTTCGTGGCGCTCCCAACGTTTGGGTTTAAGCAGCGCTTTGATCCGAACTTCTTGACCTTCCCGGAATGGCATGGCAGCTCCCAATGGCATTGATTGTACGATTCAGCACGTCGAATGAAACAGGCCCCCGACGGCCTGGCCGCTTGAAGCGAGCCGGTTGTACACTCTTGCAGCCTCCATCGTTTCCGCCGTTCTCACCTCCACGCCCTTGGCTTTCAGCAGCTCGAGCGTCTCCTTGCAGGTGCCCAGTCTCATCAGCACGCCGCGGCTCAGAACGATGATGTTGCAGCCGTGACCCAGCAGCTCCTCGACATCGGCCGGTTGAATGCCCGGAACGTGATGCGTGCCGGTTTCCGTCCAATCCCACGCTCGTCCACCGCCGGGCCAGAGTTTGAAGTCTTTTCCCGCACCGACGTTATCGACCGTCATTCGCCCCCAGGAGATATGCTTGATGAGGGGCGATCGCTGTTGGCTCTGTTGCGTCATGACCTCTCTGGATTTGAAAGAAAAGCGGACGATCAACTTCGCGCTGGAAGGCATTCTCGCGCGACCTCGGGGACGGGAGTATACGTAAGAACTCGTACCCACCGATCAATCCACGCCTGGCTCGTGCTTGGCGGCGCTGATCTCTTCGCCCCGGGTCTTGCCGTGCAGACTGCACTCCTCGATGTGGACTTGGAAACGTCCAAACACCATGTGGCGCGTCGCGATTTCGTAGACGATCGCGTTCAGCCAGTCGGCGAGCAGCAGCTCGCGGTCCGGTGCCCCGCAGCAAGACGTCGACCTCCTGCAAGGCGGCTACGGTTTCGAGATCGGTGACTGCGGCCGTCATCGCAAGCGCGGCTTGCTCGAAAGCCTGCGCTCCGGACCCACCGAATCCGCGGACCCCGATATCGGCGCGGTGCGCGAAGTGCTCGTAGCGGGCTCGCATCTGCCGCGCTCATGCTTGATGCGGATCGGCGCGGTTTCCTGTTTGCTCAGCCGACCAAGTGGTGCTTGCCGATGACGTACACGGTGCTGGCCTGCGGTCCGCGATCCCCCGCCTCCTCGCTGATCCTGACTTCGAGGCCGACCTTCAAGCGGTCGAAATCGGCGTTCACGACGCTATTGCGGTGAAAGTAGATCTCGCGTCCGTCCGGTGTTGCGATACGCCCATAGTCCTCGTCTGGATGCAAAGCAACGATCCTGCCGTATGGCGGGACCTCGTGAGTCTTGAGCTTTCCGCGCTGCACGCGGACGTAGTCTTGGACTTGGCGTCGCACGGCCTTGAAAGCGTCACGTAGTGCGACGTGTACGTCCTCATGGGCATGATGCTGGTCTGGGTCGCGGCTCACCACGAGCTCACCGCCCGGCAGGCGAACGTCAACCACCACGTGAAAGAGCTTGCCCTGGCGATGATGCTTGTGAGGCGCTTCCACAGTCACGCGACAGCTGACAATGTGCTCGGCGAAACGTTCGAGTTTCATTGCGTTCGCGCGAGCGGCTGATTCGATCGCTTCGGAGCGATCCATGTTGTGGAACCTAATTTCCAGTGGTACTTGCATTGGAACATTCCTTGCCTGCCGCTGTATTCACGGAAAAACGCTCCGCGCTGGTCCGCGATGAGAAGGGCTCACCAAGTCACAGGGCTGACCGAAGTATTCGCGCAATGACGCTAAGCGAACACGGCGAGTTGCCGGCAACACCACGAGCGTAATTCCCGCCGCCCTTGACGACGACGGATTTGACGAGAGAATCACCCATGACGTCCCCACGCTGGTGCTCATCAGCTTCCGTCCCTTGCGCATGACGTCTATTGGTATCCTAGCCCGACTCGCAGCCCGCCGCGATTGCGGTTTGCACGTATTTGCGGACGTGCGGAGGCTTCGCCGCGTCTTCGATCGGTGCGCTCGGCAAGTACCTATACTCGACGGCCGCCGTCTTCGGGGAAATTCACGCTGAGCGGCCCGAACAGCGAGGCGGCCCCGCATGAAAACGGCTGAGGTACTTACGCAGCGCCTGCGTCTCGTTTATCGATGGTACGAGGGTATGGTGAATCCGGACACGGGGATGTTCGAGTACCTCTACCTCCCTCAGACTGACGCCTTCGTACGTGAGAAATCCCCGATCCGGGACATCGCTTCGGTGTGGGACGCGGAGCTACTCGGCGATTTTCTCGGGACCCGCGAGCTTGGCCCGTTGGTTCGCAAGTCCTTGGCGCACTACGACGGCTACCTCCTGGACCGCGATGGCTACATGATTCTCGATTCACGCCGCCTCCAGGAGCCCTCATCGATCGCCCATAGCGCCTTCATGGCCCTGGCTCTGTTGTGCGCCCCGCCGCCGATCAGCACGCGGCAGATCAGCGCACTCGCCGAGGGGATACTCCGTCAACAAAGACGAGACGGCTCGTACAAGGTGTACTTTCACGATATGCCGGATACCGGCGAGGAGCTGTATGCGGGTGAGGCCATGCTCGCGCTAATGGAAGCCTATCGCCAGCTGCCGGAGGCACGCTACCTGCAAAGCGTGGAACGCGGTTTCTCCTTCTACAACACGCAATACTACGCGCGCGACCGTGTCAGCGAGAACGCACTCGTTTTTTTCGGCAATTGGCAATCCCAGGCTTGCCGGCGTCTGTTCGAGTGTGCACGAAGCCCCGCGCTCAAGCAGCAAGTCATGGACTACGTCTGTCGCATCCACGACCAGATCGCCGACCAGGGCTTCTACGAGTCCGTCGAGCGCCGCCCGGGCGAACTGTTCTCGGTGGAGGCGGCTTGTGCGCTCGAGGGCTTGAACGAGGCCTATGCGCTGGCGTGTGCGTCGCACGACGATCGTGCTCAACGTTATCGCCGCTGCATCTGCAGCGGATTGACGTATTTGCTTGGGCTGCAATGCACGGATGACGGTTCCGGCAGGGAGCGGGGCGGTTTCGGCATGTCCCGTAACGACCGGGCACAGAGGATCGATGTTACGGGACATGCTGCGAGCGCGTTCATCAAGAGCATCGAGAATGGCATCGACTGTCAGTGGTGAGGGTCGCCGCAACCGCCATGAAGATCACGTTTCTGGGCACGCGCTGCGGTCGGCTACCGCATCACGGCCACAACGGTCATTGTGTTCTGGGTGCCGGACGTTCTTTCTATCCCGGAGAGGCACGCAGCGCTGCGGGGCGCTCGGCTTTATGTCGGCGACGGGGCGGCGTCATTCCGGCCGATCGTTCACACCGAGAAAGCCACTGGCACGCGCGCCGGTCATACGACGATTGGCGAGCAACTGAAGTGGTGCCGGGAAGAGGGCGTTCCCCCCATGATGGTCACGCACTGCGGCATGGGCATCGTCGCGGCCGACGAGCGTACCGTCCGCGCGAGAGTTTCTCGCCTCGGCGAGGAATGGGGCGTCGACGTCGAGATCGCACGCGACGGCATGGCGAAGGTGCTGCGGTAGCCGATCCCGAGATGGATGCGCACGTGAATCCGCAGAAGGCATCGGCGTGGACATCGCCTCGCTCGGGCCGGGCCGCATTACGGGCAAGCATGGCGGGCTGCTGCTCCCAGGCGGCCAAGCGCCCCAATCGCTCCTCCAATTCCCCGGCCGTGCTGGGGGTCGTGCGTGCCTTCTTCCGGGCGAAAAAGCCCGTGTTCGCGATCTGTCACGGTCCGCAGATCCTGATCAGCGCCGGCGTGCTTCGCGATCTTCCAACGTTTCTCCGCGAAGTCATGAAGAAGCTGCACTCATTGCCTTGTTGAAGACCGTTCAACGATGGGCGCATCGCGCACAAGAAGCTCGTCAAGAGCTTCAGCCCCGATGAATGCGCGCGCCGAAAGCCGGCTCAGCGGAGCTCGAGGGCTGGCAGCCTCCATTCGACCAGCTCCACGCATGGTTCATCCGACATCGTCGAGGCCCGATATCCCGCGGGGCACGACCGCTCGCGAGCAGGCTGCGCGCACTTCGCGGTAGACCCGCGCGGGACTGGATTCGTAGCGCCGCGAGAAATGGAACGGGATCAGGCGCTCGACGCCGGCCGCGGTGGCGATCTCGCCGCAGGCGCGCGCCGTAAGATGGCCCGTGCGCGCGGCCCGCGCGGCGTCGGACTCGCAAAAAGTCGCCTCGCAAAAGAACGTATGCGCGCCGCGGGCGAGCGCGCTCAGGCGCTCGCGGTTCGCGGCCGTATCGGCGAGGTCGGTGGCATAGGCGAGCCTCTCGCCGGGGCGGACCATCACGAGCTCGTCGGCGAGCGCCTGGGCACGCCTCGTGCTGCCGTCGGGCAGCTCGAGGAGCGCATCGTCCTCGCGCTCGACGATGGCTTGCTTGAGCTCCGTGAGCCAAGGGCCGGGTCGCAAGCCCGACGCGGCGAGGCGGTCCTTGCGCACCTTGATCTCGGTGCTCGGGTCGAGCGCGTAGGCCAGGACCGGCGTGCGGTGATCGAGCACGGTTGCGCGAACCTGGAAAAGCGAGTCGACAAGCAGGATCCCACCGGGCGCGCTTTCTTCCCCGAGACCTCGCGGGGCGCCGCAGCCGGCGGAAACGGCGAAGCGCAGAATGTGCTCGCCGTGCAGCTCCATGACCTCGAAACGCGGACGGCGCTCGCCCACGCGGTCCCAATGGACGCCCGCGATCATGCCCGCAACGTTATTCGCCAGACCCGAGGGGCCGTAGACGCGACATGGTGGAAACTCGCCGATTCGCGAGCGAAGAAACCACATGAAACCCGCGATGTGATCGATGTGGGCGTGGCTGATGAAGACGTCGGTCACCGCATGCGCGGTCCGCGCGGGCAGGCGTCCGGCCTCGCCCAGATCGAACAGCAGACAGCGCCGTCCATGGCGCAGCCGCACGAGCAGCAGGGGATCGCCAAAGACGCCGTTGATGAGCGCGGCGGTGAACGGTCCGACTTTCGCGGCAGGGCGCGGGCCGAACCCGGCGCTCGGCGGATGCGCATTCCGCCTGGCTGATAGGTCGGTGACGTCGGCGGCAAACGGACGCGCGGTCTCGAGCAGGCCATGCACGCCGCGCTGCGCATCACGCACGAGGAGCGCGCTCGCGCTGGACGGAGCGCCGCGCAGCCGCGCTCTCAACGTCTTTCCCTCGACGCTTGCAGCCTCGCCGAACGCCACGCATTTCTGGTCACGCAAGAGCGCTACTTGGCGCCCAGCCCATGCGTCCGCCGCGTCGTGTGGCGGGGGCGTGCCGACGCACGACAGGCTTCGCAGATCGATGCGATATTCGTCAGCGCCACTGAGATGCGCGTCCCAGAGTGACGTTCGCCGGCGTGCCCGGACCCGCTTGCTCGGCGCGTGCGCCTCGGCGGCGGCCGGAACACGGTGCACGGGTACCGCGAGCGCGGCGAGCTCGGCATCGAGCTCGCCGACGCGGCCGGAACGCTCGAGTGCGAGGACGACGTCGATCCGCGCGGCTGCGACGAGCCCGGCAAGGAGCTCGGCTCCGGCGACGCCGCGAACGACCCCGGGACCATCGAACAGCACGCGCTCGTAGGCCGTGCGCTCCAGTAGACGTGCCACGCACTGGATCAGCGGCAAGCGAAAGCGCGCCGCGTCTAGACTGCACAAGGGCTCGAAATCCACGAGCGCCCACGCCCCGTCCCGCCACCCGGCGAGGCACACGGCACCCGGGACACCGAAGGCCGGCGAGCCCGGATCGCAGCCGACGCACGCGCACGCGCGACTCTCCCGATTGAGGGCCGCACCGAGCAGAGCCGCGAGCGTCGACTTCCCGGCGCCGATCGCGCCCGTCAGCAGGATGCGGCTGTGCCCTTCGAGCTTTGCGAGGACGCGGTCTTCATGCATGGGTGCCAGCCGCGGAGCACGGAGCGCTACCCGTGCTTCTCGTAGGTGCCGATCAGCGCGGCCTTCGCGACCACGTGGCCATCCATCGCACGTTCGAGCGTGGCCTTGCTTGGCGTCTTGAGATCGCCCAATCGTACGTCGAGCGCATAAAGCTTGTGGAAGTATCGATGCCGGCCGATCGGCGGACAAGGCCCGCCGTAGTCGGTACGGCGCCAATCGTTCTTGCCTTGTCTCGATCCTTTCGGCAGCGCGCTCGTCGCGACCGCCTCCGGCAGGCCTGGGCAATCGGGAGGAATGTCGTAAAGAATCCAGTGCACCCACGTCGTTTTCGGCGCGCGCGGGTCCGGCGCATCCGGATCGTCGACAATCAGCGCCAGGCTCGCGACGTTCTCGGGCACGCCCGAAAAGCTCAATGGTGGCGACGCATTCTCCCCCTCGCAGGTATGAATGGCCGGAATCTCTCCGTTATCGCCAAACGCAGCCGAGGTAATGCTGAGACTCATCGTTTGAAGACTAAGCCGCGCGGCCCCCGTGGGCCGTTCGTATTTCTACCTAGACACCGCGAGCGGCTCGACGAATACACTTGCGGGTCTGTTGATTGAACGATGATCACGATCGACGGTTCGACCGGTGAAGGCGGCGGGCAAATCCTGCGCACGGCCGTCGCGTTGGCGCTGTGTGAACGGCGCCCCTGCCGCATCGTCAACATCCGGGCGCGGCGGCCGAGGCCCGGGCTTCGGCCCCAGCATCTCGCGGCCGTCCGAGCGGCGGCTGAGGTCTCCGGCGCCGAAGTTCGTGGTGCCGCGCTAAACGGGCAGGACCTCACGTTCGTTCCCGGTGACATCAAGCCCGGCAGCTATCGCTTTGCGATCGGTACGGCCGGCAGCACGAGCCTGGTGCTGCAAACCGTGCTTCCGGCGCTCTTGACGGCGAGGGCGGGCTCGGAGCTCTTGCTCGAGGGCGGAACGCACAATCCGCGCGCGCCGACGTTCGACTTCCTGGCGCGGGCTTACCTGCCGCTCATCGAACGCATGGGTCCGCGGATCTCGATCGAGCTCGAGCGTATCGGCTTCGAGCCAGCGGGCGGCGGCCGCGTGCGCGTGCGCGTCGCGCCAGCGGCACGGCTCGAGGCGCTCCATCTTGAGATGCGCGGCCCGCTGCAGCGTCTCGAGGCGGAAGTCCTGCTCAGCAAGCTGCCACGCCACATCGCCGAGCGCGAAGCGGCGGTGCTCGCGCAGGGGCTCGGTTTCGGGCCCGCGTCGGTGCGCATTCGCCTCGTGCAGGACACCCTGGGGCCGGGGAACGCCGTGAGCGCGTTCGTTATCAGCGAGGCGCTCACTGAGGCCTTCACGGCCTTCGGCCGTCGCGGCGTGCCCGCGGAGAGCGTGGCCCAGGCCGTCGTTGACGCCGCCAAGGCCTATCTGAGCGCCGGCGTTGCCATCGGTGTTCATCTGGCCGATCAGTTGCTGCTGCCGTTCGCGCTTGCCGGCGCCGGCAGCTTCATGACTATGCCGCCGAGCCGCCATACGCTGACGAATATCGAAGTCGTTCGGCAATTCCTGCCGCTCGCGATCGAGTGCCGCCCGGCCGGCGGCGCCGGAGCATGGAGGGTCGCAGTGCGGCAAGAGTGACGGGACGTCTGAGGCCAACCAAGGCGCTTTAGACGTATCTCGAAAAGAGTGGCACTGAGCAGAGCGCCCTGTGAACAGAGCACGCGAGTCAAAGACATGACAGACACCCTCTTGCCCAAGCCGAAGTTCCGGAGCGCGTGCTCCGTCGAGGCGAGTCTGCGTGAGAGGCGCTCTGTGCGCGAATTCCGCGCCGCGTCGCTCTCGCTTGCATCCGTAGGCCAGCTACTCTGGGCCGCACAAGGTCTGACGGCGTCGACGGGCGAACGAACGGCCCCGTCAGCCGGCGGGCTCTATCCGCTCGAGCTCTATCTGGTCGCGGGAAGCGTGGAGCAGGTCGCGCCCGGCGTCTACCGATACGACCCCCGCGGCCATCGGCTTCGGCTTCATTGCTCCGGTGATCGGCGCCGGGCGCTTGGCGGAGCCGCGCTCGGACAAAGTGCGGTGACGGGGGCCCCGGCCATCCTCGTTGTTGTTGCCGTTTACGGGCGAACCTCAGCGAAGTACGGCTCTCGTGGCGACCGCTACGTCCATATGGAGGTGGGTCATGCCGCCCAGAACATCTATCTCGAGGCGCAGTCCCTCGGTCTCGGCACGGTGATCATCGGGGCATTCAAGGACGAGCGCGTGCGAGACGTGCTCGAGCTGCCGCCGAGCGAGAGCCCGCTCGCGTTACTGCCAGTCGGTGCTCGGCAGTAGCATCCGTGGTTAGCATCGCCGGCTGCGAGGGCTCGAGGACCTCGAGTGGCCTATTCCTGTCGTGGCGGCTCCGTTCGACGATTTGCGCCACCGCGATATTCCGTCGTTTCCTGTCAATTTCCAAATGAACATCTCTTCCATACGTGAACCCGATTGCTGCGCTGTGCGAGATCGATGATGCCGCCTCTATACGGTGCGCGCGCGGCGCGTGAAGTTTCATGCGCTCAAGCGGTGCACCACACCCCGAGATCCGCGGTCAGCAACGTGTCTCAACGCTGGCACCGAGGCGCGCAAGGGGCGATAGCGGTTTACCCGTACCCGATTGGCAGCGCCGCGGCAGCTACGTATTGACCGCCGGGGGCCCGCCGCCGATCTTCCCACGCTGAGGCCGTTGTTTCCAAGGTCTGGGGCGAAGGGGCGCGGTCGGCGCACGATGTAGCTTCTGGGAAAACACAGGAGTTCTTGTCGATGAAAGCTCTGCTCATTCTTAACGACCCGCCATATGGCACGGAGCGCTGCTACAACGCCCTGCGACTCGCGCAAGCATTGGCGGCAAGCGATCCGCCCGCGCAAGTCGTCGTGTTCCTCATGGCCGATGCCGTCGTCGCCGCGCGCAAGGGACAGAAGACACCGGCCGGCTACTACAACATGGAGCACATGTTGAAACGTTTGATGATTGAGAAGGCGCAGGTGTTGTTGTGCGGGATATGCATGGAGGCACGCGGCATCGGCGAGGAGGACGTCATCGACGGCGCAAAGCGAAGCACGATGGATATGCTCGCGGCCGAAACGCTCGCCGCAGATAGGGTTCTGGTGTTTTGACCCACGCCTTGCCCGTCGATGATGGACTCCACACGCGCGTGAGACGGTCCACTCCTTATATAGTACGGACTCGAGCGATCGGCGTTTACGTCGCCCGCTCTCGCGGACGTCATAGCATCGCTCTTAGGCACAATGCGTTGTCCACTGCATAGCCGCGCTCATCGTTGTCGAAATAGCAGTACACGGTGCGGCCGGATTCAGACCAGGTCGAGATCCGCTTGGCCCAGCGCGCCAGCGCATGCGTTTCGTAGCGGCACGCGTAGGCCGTGCCGGGGCCGTGAAGACGCAGGTAGACGAAACCGGCTGTGATCTCGAGGGGCGACCTGAAGCCGGCGAGATCGTAGATGCACAAAGCCGCGTTGTGCCGCCTGAGCGCTGCAAACGCGCGATCATTGAGCCAAGTCGGGTCCCTGAATTCGAAGGCATAGCGATATTTCGCAGGCAGATGATCGAGGAAGTCGACGAGCCGGCGCTCGTGGAAGGACCGGCGCGGCGGCAATTGGAAGAGAATCGGTCCCAGCGTGTGGCCCAGCGCGCCGACGCGCGTGAAGAACCGGCGAACGCTCGCCGTCGGGTTCTTGAGCTTCTTCATGTGCGTGATGTAGCGGCTCGCCTTCGTGCTGAACACGAATCCGTCAGGCACGGCATCTCGCCAATGCTCGAAGGTCGCCCGGTCCGGCAGCCGGTAAAAGGAACTGTTGATCTCGACGGAGCGCAAACGCTGGGCGTAGTGGCCGAGCATGTCCCGGCTCCCGAGATCTTCCGGGTAAAAGGTTCCTTTCCGGTGCTCGTATGACCAGCCCGATGTCCCAATGTGGATCGCTGCGCTGGGCATGGTCGGGAAACGCCAATAGCGCGTCGTCAGTCGAGATCGAGCAGCTCGAACGATTGACGCTGCTCGCGCGTCCAGAGCGACAAGCCCGCGGTTTGTCCAAGCGTCTCGACGGCGATGATCACGTCGGGATCGGCGAAATCGATTCGGCCCGGGCCGCCTTCCTGTGTCAAGCGCTCGAGCAAATGATGATCGAGGAACTGCTCTTCGTGCTGGCTCGATAATCGACCCTTGAAACCTCTTCGGTGCATTCGCACGTGGAAGCTCTTGCCTTTGAGGTCGGATAGCCATCGTTCGACGAGCGCGCGCGTCTTCTCCTCGAACTCCGCGGGCGACTGAAACCGGAACTTGGCCGTGACCGGGACGATTCTCGCGACCGCATTGGGAATCGTGGCGTCCTCTCGTGTGGCGCTTTCAAGAGCCTGGACGAATTCGGCAACGTCTTCGACCCGCATTGCGAGCACGTTCCAGTAGTCGGTCCGCGCGACTTCGCCGTAGGGCCGGAGCAACCGGACGGCTTCGTTGAACTCGCCGTCGTAGACCGTAACCACGACGTTCCAGTCGAAGGGGGATTCAGTCATGCGATTCACCCTAAGAGCGCGTTCCGCCCCAGCCGAGGTTAAGCGCTGCATCATCGTTAAAGACTAAGGGGCATGGGTTCTGTGGACCCTTCGTATTTCTACTTAGGACGGGCGTGCGACGCGACGATTAGACTGGCTCGTCGGATCCAACGAGGCGAGACGCGCATGCCGGAGCTGCCGGACGTCGAGTTGTTCAGGCGCCGTAGCCGGGCGGTGTTCCACAGACGGATCGCGCGCGTCGCGCTCGATGCGCCGCGCCTGCTCGAAAGCGTCTCGCGCGCGGGCCTTGCCCGGGCACTCGAAGGGAGCCGGTTCGTCTCGAGTCGCCGCCATGGCAAGCACCTGTTCCTCGGGCTCGAGCGCAACGGTTGGCTTGCGCTGCACTTCGGCATGACCGGCACGCTCGTACCGCTTGCGACAGGCGCCAAGAAGCCGCAATACACGCGGCTGCGCATCGACTTCGGCGATGGCGGTGGGCTCGCCTACACGAGCGTGCGCCTGCTCGGGCGGATCGGCCTGACGGATGACGTGCGCACATTCGTCGCGGAGCGCCGTCTCGGGCCGGACGCGCTCGATCGCCGGTTCGACCGGCGAGCCTTCGAGCGCATCATAGCGGGTCGCAACGCGGCGACGCCGATCAAGGCGGTGCTCATGGACCAGTCGCTCGTGGCCGGCATCGGCAACATCTACGCGGATGAGATTCTCTTTCAAGCGCGCGTGCACCCGCTGACCTCCGTCGGGCGCATGACGTCCGCCCAAGTCCGGGCCGTCCATCGCAGCGCGGGCCGCGTACTCAAAGCGGCCATCGAATGCCGGGCGGACTCCGAGCACCTCGCGCAGCGTCTTCCGCGCGGGTTCCTGTTGCGCGTGCGCAGTCCCGGCGGGCGGTGCCCGCGTTGCCGACAGCGCCTCGCGACGTTCAAGCTCGCGGGCCGGACCGGCTACTATTGCTGGCGCTGCCAACCCCTGGGGCGCCGCCCCTGAGGAACGGCGCAGCGCAAATGAGCCGGGTCACGTAAGCGCGATTTCGAGCTCGTTGACGACCTTGTCCACGCCGAACAGATACCAGGCGTCGAGCTCGATCAGGTGCTTCTGCCGGTCGTTGTCGGCGAGCCCGCGCAACGTGATGACCCCGTTCGTGCAGGTAGCGCCGACCTCGGTCGCGTCGACCAACGGATCCTTCTCGAGGACGATCCTCAAGGCATCGAGAATCTCGTCGTCGTTGTCGTCCTCGGGCGGCTCGACGCCGAGCCCGTTAATGACGTCGCGGCTGCCGAGTGTTCGCCGCTGAGAATCGTCACGCTATTTTGGGTTTTCCCAATGGCTTAAGAAGCCCGTCGTCACGCTCCACAAGCGCTCCATTTTGTCGACCAAATCAGACCACTCATGCCAATCTTGGGAAGAGCAAAAAACACGGAAAATGGTTATAAATCAGTAGTCTTATGTGGTCTCTTGTGGTCTTTGATTTGGTGCCCAGGAGAGGACTCGAACCTCCACAGGTTTTACCCCACTGGCACCTGAAACCAGCGCGTCTACCAGTTCCGCCACCTGGGCACGGTGTGCTGAAGGCGGACGAATGTATTTGAGCGCGCGTGGGGCTGTCAAACGGGCTAAGATGCCGCCCCTATGCAATCGAAACCGCCGCGCCGGCAACGCCGCTCCGCGGCGCCTGCTTCCGCGCCGCGCTACCAGCACACGATTCCAACCCGCGACGACATCCTGGCGGCGCTCGACAAGGCCCCGGGGCCTTTATCGTTAGAAGGGCTCGGCGGCAAGTTCGCGATCCGCACGGAGCAGCACCTGCACGCGCTCGAGCAACGGCTCAAGGCCATGGTTCGCGACGGCCAGCTGCTGCGCAATCGCGCGCACGAGTTTTGTCTCGTCCGCGCGCTCGACCTCGTCACGGGCACGGTCAAAGCGCACCGCGACGGCTTCGGATTCCTGCGTCCCGACGAGGGCAGCGACGACGTCTACCTCTCGGGACGCGAGATGCGCACGTTATGGGACGGCGACCGGATCGCCGTGCGCACGCAGCCGACTGCGCGCGGCCGCGAAGGCAAGGTAGTCGAGATACTCGCGCGCGCGAAAACGCACGTGATCGGCCAGTTCCGGCGCGAACGCGGCATTCACTACGTGCTCGAGCAGAGCGACGCGCGCACCGAGGTGCTCATCGCGCGCGGCGCGAACGCGCACGCGAAACCCGGCGACATCGTGCGCGCCGAGATCATCGAGTATCCGACGGAGCGCAGCCCCGCGATCGGCAAAGTCGTGCAGGTCATCGGCCGCGAGGACGATCCGGGGGTCGAGATCGACGTCGCGATTCTCGCCCACGGCATTCCGAACGAATGGCCGCAAGCGGTCGTCGAGCAGGCGAGCCGCATTCCCGACCATGTCACCGAGGATGCCAAGCGCGGCCGCGAGGACCTGCGCAACTTGCCGCTCGTGACGATCGACGGCGCGGACGCGAAGGATTTCGACGACGCCGTGTTCTGCGAGCCGGCGCAAGGCGGCTGGCGGCTCATCGTCGCGATCGCCGACGTCAGCTACTACGTCGAGACCGACACGCCGCTCGATCGCGAAGCGAAGGTGCGCGGAACGTCGGTCTATTTCCCGGACCGCGTCGTGCCGATGTTGCCCGAGGCGTTGTCGAACGGCCTTTGCTCGCTCAATCCGCACGTCGATCGACTCTGCCTCGCGTGCGAGATGCACGTGAGCCAAAAAGGTGACGTCACGCGGTCACGCTTCTTCGAAGCCGTCATGCGCTCTGCAGCGCGTCTGACGTACGCCGAGGTCGCGGATCTCTTGAACGACCGAACGGGGCGCGGCAGGTACGCGAAGCTCACGCCGGAGCTCGAGTATCTGCACGACGTCTATAAGGCGTTCGACCGCGCGCGCCGGCACCGCGGTGCGATCGATTTTCATCTCGTCGAGACCGTCATCGAGCTCGGCGACGACGGCAAGGTCAAGAACGTGCACCCGCTCGAGCGTCTCGTCACGCACAAGATCATCGAGGAGTGCATGATCGCGGCGAACGTCGAGGCCGCGCGCAAGATACTGAAGGCGCATTTGCCGAGCCTTTACCGCGTGCACGAAGGGCCGGATGCGGACCGCCTCGAGGAGCTCCTGCTCTTCCTGCGCACGTTCGGGCTCAAGCTGCCGCCCGGTGGCAAGCTCGCGCCGAAGCACCTGAGCCATGTGCTCGAGAAGCTCGGCGACAAACCCGAGGCAGATCTCATCGAGACCGTCGTGCTCCGCTCGATGAGCAAAGCCGTTTATCAGCCGAAGAACGTCGGTCATTTCGGGCTCGCGCTCGCCGCGTACGCGCATTTCACGTCGCCGATTCGGCGCTATCCGGACTTGCTCGTGCACCGCGCGATCAAATGGGCGATCAAGAACCGCGGCCCGAAGGGTTACGCGTACTCGATGGCTGAGATGGAGCAGCTCGGCGAACGCACCTCGCAGGCCGAGCGGCGCGCGGACGAAGCCGTTTGGGACGTCGAGGAAGAGCTCAAGTGCATCTTCATGCAGGACAAGGTCGGGCAGGAGTTCGACGTCCTGGTGTCGAGCATCGTGCCGTTCGGCCTCTTCGTGCGCATTCCGGAGATGCAGGTCGACGGCCTCGTCCACGTGAGCTCGTTGGAGCGCGACTACTATCACCGCGACCCGAGCGGCACGAAGCTCGTCGGCGAGCGCACGGGCACGACCTACGGGCTCACGGAGCGGATGCGCGTGCGGCTCGCGGGCGTGAACCTCGAGGAGCGAAAGATCGACTTCATGCCCGTCGAATCCCCGCGCCCGCGAGGCCGCGAGCGCGGCCGCCGCCGTGGCTGAAACCGGTCCACGGCTCGTTTTCGGCTTGCACGCCGCGCGTGCGGTGCTCGAGCGGCGGCCCGACGACGTCGTGCGCGCTTGGCTCCTCGACCGCGGCGCAGGACCCCTGGCCGCGCTCGGCGCGGGGCTGCACCGGGCCGGCGCCGAGGTCGGCTACGTAGCGCGCAGCGAGCTCGATCGGCTCGCGCAGGGCGGCAGCCACCAGGGTGTGATTCTCGAGGTCCGCGGCCGCAAGGAGTTCACGGTCGAGGACTTCGAGGAGCTCGTCGTCGCTCGCGGCCGAGCGCTCCGACTCCTCGTGCTCGACCAGGTCGAGGACCCGAGAAATCTCGGTGCTTGCCTGCGCACGGCCGACGCCGCGGCCGTCGACGCCGTCGTCGTGCCGCGGGCGCACTCCGCGAAGCTCGGCGGCGCCGCACAAAAGGCCGCGACCGGAGCTGCCGAGTCCGTGCCCGTATTCACGGCGCCGAATCTCGCGCGTACGCTCAGCTGGCTCAAGGACGCCGGTGTTTGGATCGTCGGCGCCGATTCGGCCGCTCCGCAGTCGCTGTATGCGGCCAAGCTCGCCCCGCCGATCGCGCTCGTGCTCGGCGCCGAAGCCCGGGGACTGCGGCGGCTCACGCGCGAGTCGTGCGACGAGCTCGTCGCCATCCCGATGCACGGAACCGTCGCGAGCCTCAACGTTTCGGTTGCGGCCGGCATCGTCTTGTTCGAGCTCCTGCGCCAATCGCCGCCCAAAGCGTCCTCGTAGGAGCGGCTTCAGCTGTGGGAGCGGCTTTAGCCGCGATTCTTTTTGTAGTAGCATGGCGCGCCCTTAAAACTAGATCGCTCCTTGCCTCACCGCTCGTCGGGAGGCTTGCAACCGAGAGGAGTTCGAGTGCGACACTACGAAGTGGTGTTTCTGGTCCACCCTGACCAGAGTGAGCAGGTTCCGGCGATGCTCGAGCGCTACCGGAGTCTCATCGAAGGCTCGGGCGGAAAGATTCACCGCCAAGAAGACTGGGGTCGCAGGCAGCTGGCCCATTCCATCGCTAAAGTCCACAAAGCACACTACTTGCTCATGAACATCGAGTGCGGGCAGGCCGCGCTCGACGAGCTCACCGGCGCGTTCCGGTTCAGCGATGCCGTCCTGCGCCACCTCGTGATCCACCGCGACAAGGCGATTACCGAGCCTTCGCCGATCGCGCAGGCGCACGAGGAAGAGAAGGCGCGCGAGGCTCAGGTGACCGGCCGCGACACGCGACCGCGCCGCGACTACCAGGATGCCGCGAGCAGCGACGAGCCGGTCGAGGAAGTCGAGGAGGTCCCCGATGAGCCCACCGAGCGGTAGAGGAGTCGCGGCTAAAGCCGCTCCCACAGGAGGGAAAGAGATGGCACGCTATTTTCGACGGAAGAAGTTCTGCCGGTTTACCGCCGAAGGCGTCGAGGAGATCGACTACAAGGATCTCGCGACGCTCAAGGCCAATATCACCGAGACCGGCAAGATAGTGCCGAGCCGCATCACGGGGACGAGCGCCCGCTATCAGCGGCAGCTTGCGACCGCGGTCAAGCGCGCGCGATTCCTGGCCTTGTTGCCTTATACGGATCAGCACTGACGACGTACGGGCGAGGCGCCCGGTGAGGGTATTCGTTCAATGGGTGCTGTCTCAGCGCTACTGGTTGGTGCTCGCGGCGATCGTGTTCTCGCCGCTGCCCGCGGTTGCGCCGGCGCTGATGGTGCTCGATACGCTCCATCGAGGGGCCCGCGACGGCCTGCTTACGGCGCTCGCGGCGAGCGCCGCGCTTGCGCTGCTCGCGGTCGTGACCGGGGGCCAATGGCGCGAGGTCGCCGTCGTCGGCGGAACGACGATGTTGACGGGAGCGCTGATCGGGGCGTTGCTGCGCTGGGGCGGGCTGCTCGTGCTCGCATTCCAAGGAGCGGTGCTCGCAACGGCCCTGATCGCGGCCGCGGTCACGGTGTTCGGACCGGAGCACGAGGTTCTGGCGCGCTTGCTCGCCGAGAGAATCACCGACTTCGTGTGGGGAAACGCGGCGCCACCCGAGCAGGCTGCGTTGATCGAGAGCTTTGGCCCGTTGTTGCCGGGCATGACATTCGCCGCGGCCTTCTTGCAATCGGTGGGCGCGTTGTTTCTCGGTTATTGGGCGTTCGGGCTGGCGCGCGCGGAGCCCTATTTCGGGCCGGAATTCCGGGCATTGCGCTTGGGGCGCGTCCTCGGCATCCCGGCGATCATCGTCGTCGGCATCGCGTTCGTCGCGGAGACGCCGCTCGTGCAGAATCTGGCGCCGATTGCCCTGTTTGCGTTCTTGTTTCAGGGAGTCGCCGTGGTGCACGCTTGGGTGCACGCGCGTCGCTGGAATGCGGCGTGGCTCTGGCCGGTGTATATACTGTTCGTGACCCCGTGGGCCGTGATTCCGTTCGGGGGTTTGAGCGTCATCGGGTTGGTCGATAATATTTTCGCGTTGCGTCCAAGGAAGAACCATGGAAGTCATATTGTTGGATAAGGTCGACAACGTCGGCGGCATCGGCGACCGCGTCAAAGTGAAATCAGGTTTCGCGCGTAACTTCCTAATTCCTAAAGGAAAGGCCACGCTCGCAACGCCCGAGAACATCGCGAAGTTCGAGAAGATTCGCGCCGATCTCGAGAAAAAGGCCGAAGGCGAGCTCACCGCCGCAAAAGAGCGCGCCGCGAAGCTCGTGGGCGCGGTGCTGCGCCTGCACGCGGAGGCGGGCACGGAAGGCAAGCTCTTCGGCTCGATCGGCACAGTGGATATCGCCGAGGCCTGCGCGGCGCTCGGCGTTGCGGTCGAGCGTAGCGAGGTCCGACTGCCGAGTGGCCCGCTGCGCGTGCTCGGCGAGCACCACGTGGATCTCCATTTGCACGCGGACATCAACGTCCCGGTCACCGTCATCATCGAATCCGTCGATCAAACCGAGTAGCGCATGGCTGAATCGGCTGCCGCCGAGCTTGCAAGGCGCGCGACCGAGAGGCTGCGCTTGCCGCCGCACTCGGTCGAAGCCGAGCGCTCGCTGCTCGGCGGCCTCATGCTCGATCAGCGCGCATGGGACCAAGTTGCCGATGCCGTCCGCGCCGAGGATTTCTACCGCGCCGACCACCGCCTGATCTTTACGACGATCGGCACGCTCGTCGAGCGCGGGCAGCCGCCCGACGCGGTCACGGTCAGCGAGCATCTCGAGCGCCTCGGCGAGCTCGCGGCCGCAGGCGGGCTCGACTACATCGCCCGCATCGTCGAGGAGACGCCGAGCGCGGCCAACGTGCGCGCTTACGCCAACATCATCCGCGAGCATGCGATGGCGCGCGAGCTCATCCAAATCGGCGGGGATATTGCGACGAGCGTGCACAACAGCGAGGGCCGGACCGTCGGCGAGCTCGTCGATCTCGCGGAGCAGCGCGTGTTCGAGATCGCCGAGCGCGGGCAGCGCCGCGGCGCGGGTTTCGTGCCGATCAAACAGGTTTTGTCGCAAACGATCGATCGGCTCGACATGTTGAGCCACGCGGGCGCTGACGTGACAGGCGTATCGACGGGCTTTAACGAGATGGACTCGCTCACGGCGGGACTCCAGCGCGGTGACCTCATCATCGTTGCGGGGAGACCATCCATGGGAAAAACCACGTTGTCGATCAATATCGCCGAGAATGCGGCCATCGGCAAGCAAATACCCGTTGCGATATTCAGCATGGAAATGTCGGCCGAGCAGCTGACGTTCCGGATGATCGGCTCGATCGGGCGCGTCAACCAGTCGAATTTGCGACGCGGGAGGCTCTCGGACGAGGATTGGTCGCGCATCGATTCAGCCGTATCGATGATGTCGAGCGCGCCGATCCATATCGACGATAGCTCGTCGCTGACTCCCACCGAGGTTCGCGCCCGCGCGAGGCGCTTGAAGCGCGAACATGGGTTGGGGCTCATCGTGATCGATTATCTGCAACTCATGCAGGTCGTCGGCACCGTCGAGAACCGCGCGACCGAGATCTCCGAGATTTCGCGCTCGCTCAAGGCGCTCGCGAAAGAGCTCGATGTTCCCGTGATCGCAATCTCGCAGCTCAACCGCAGCGTCGAGCAGCGCACCGACAAGCGTCCGGTGATGTCGGATCTTCGCGAGTGCGTCACCGGCGATACTCTCGTGTGTTGCGCGGACGGACGGCGTGTGCCGATCCGCAGTCTAGTCGGGGCGACAGCGGAAGTGTGGTCCCTCGATGAGCACCAGCGCTTTACGCGTGCAGTCACCGACAAGATATGGCGCGTGGGGCGCAAGCCTGTATTCCGTGTGCAGCTCGCGAGCGGCCGGTCGATTCGCGCGACCGCCGAGCATCGCTTGTTGAGCGGGAGCGGGTGGACGAAGGTCGCAGCGCTTGCGCCGGGGCACCGGCTCGCGCTGGCGCGGCGCGTGCCGGAACCTGCCCGTCCGCTGCGTTGGCCCGAACATCATCTGATCTTGCTGGGGCATCTGGTTGGGGACGGCCGCTATCTGTCGAACCAACCCTTACGCTATGCGACGGCATCGGAGGATAACAGCACGGCCGTCCGTGAGGCGGCGCAGTCTTTTGGGGCCGAGGTGAAGCGCTATGCAGGTCGCGACCGGTGGCATCAGCTCCTTATTAGCGGCAATGGCAACCGTTGGCACCCGGCCGGTGTCGGCGCGTGGCTCAAGAGTCTCGGGATTTTCGGCCAGCGCTCGCACGAGAAGCACCTGCCAGGAGCCGTATTCGCGCTCGCGGATGACCAGATCGCGCTTTTGTTGCGGCACCTGTGGGCAACCGCTGGCTCGGTCACGCTGCGCAGGCCCGGAAGCCGCGGCGCGCCCAATGTCCACTTCTCGACGTCGAGCACGCGACTCGCTCACGATGTCGCGGCGTTGCTGTTGCGCCTGGGAATCGTCGCGCGGTTGCGCGTCGTCCATACTCCCGGGTACCGACCCGTGTTCTCGGTCGATGTCAGCGGCAGCGAAGCCCAGCGCAGATTTTGTGCCGTCGTCGGCGGCTTTGGGCCGCGCGCAGGGTCTGTCGCGGAGCTCGAGCGGTACCTATCGGCGATCGAGCCGAATCCGAACGTCGCTACGCTACCGCTCGAAAGCTTCGGCGCGATCCGCGGACAAATGCGTGTGCGCGGCGTCACCACCCGGGCCATGGCACGAATGCGTGGTACGGCCTACGGTGGAAGCCGCCACTCCACGTTTGCACCGGGCAGGGAGATGGTTGCCGACTACGCTCGCCTCCGGGAAGCCCCGGAGATTGGCGAATGGTCCGAGTCGGACGTTTTCTGGGATCGCGTCGTAGCCGTCACTCCCGACGGCGAGGAAGACGTGTTCGATCTCACGGTCCCGGGTCCCGCGAACTGGCTCGCCGACGGCCTCGTTACGCATAACTCCGGAGCCCTGGAGCAGGACGCTGACCTCATCGTCTTCATCTATCGCGAGGAGGTCTACGAGCCCGACACGCCGCGCAAGGGTGTCGCCGACATCATTATCGGCAAGCAGCGGAATGGCCCGACCGGGGAGTTCCACCTCACGTTCCTCGGCGAATACACGAAATTCGAGAACCTCGTGGCCGAGGCGTACGGCGAGGGCGTTTTCTGAGGGATCGCGGCTAAAGCCGGTCCCACAAGGCCGCTCGCACAAAGCCGCTTCGACAGTCAGGTTAGGAAGAACCCCATCTTCACGCCGGCGAGCTGAATGACGTCGTTGTCGTTGAGCACGCGCGCCTGTGGGCCGATGCTCATGCCGTTGACGAGCGGAAAGTTGTCCTTCTCGCCGCTCTCGACGTGGACGATGAAGTAGCCTTCCGCGCGCCGCGTAATGGCTGCGACTTGAACGCCCGGACGGCCCAACGTCGTCAACGCCTTGTTGAGCTTGAGCTCGCGGCCGGCGAACGTCCCTGACAGCACTTGGAGCTTCGCGACCGGCAGGGTCGCGGCGGCGGCTGCGCGCTCCTCGACGTCCTGAGTCGTCGTCGGCGAGAAGGGCTTCTTGGGCCTAGCGGCTTCCTTCTCCTTCGCCGGCTCCTTGGCTGCGGCCTTCGCAGGCGCTGCGCTCGCTGCGGCAACCGCATCGGCGGCTTTGGCTGCCTGAACGACGCGCTTCTCCATCTGGCCGCTCGGCTCGATGACCATGGTCTTCTCGAACTCATCCTCGGCGGCGTCCTGGGCCTGATCTTCGACGTAGCGCAGCTGATGGTGCCCGACGGTGATCACGTCATCGTGCTGGAGCGCATGCTTTTTGATGAGCTTGCCGTTGACGTAGGTTCCATTCGTGCTGTTCAGATCCTCGAGGAACGAATCGTTGAGGATATTGATGATCAACGAGTGATGACCGCTGACCGCGGCGTTGTCGATGCGAATGTCGTTATCGGGGAGCCGGCCAACCGTGTAGCGCTCCTTGGTCATGTTGTACTCGGCCAGAGTTTGGCCATCCAAGCTTAGAATCAAACGTGCCATGGCTTGCTATCCCGATTGCGCAAATAGGTTGCGAAACTTCGCCAGGATTCCTGCGTTTGCCGGGAACCCCTCGTTCACTCGGACTATGACGACGGAAACGTTATCGCGGCCGCCGTTGTCGTTCGTGAGCTTGATCAACTGCTCGCCGATTGTCTTCACGTCCGAATCGAAGGTATTGATCGTGAGATGAATATCCTCGTCCTCGACCATGTCGGGCAATCCATCCGAGCACATGAGAAAGTAATCGCCCTTGCGGGCCTCGATTTCCTGGACTTCGATCTCGACGTTCAGATCGACGCCGAGCGCGCGCGTGACATAGTTCTTGTTCGTCGAACGCTGCGCCTCCTCCTGCGAGTAGAAACCGCGATCGACGAGCTCCTGCAGTAGCGAGTGATCCATCGTTATCTGCTCGAAGCGGTTGTCGCGCATCCGGTATAGCCGCGAATCGCCGACGTGCGCGACCGAGACCTTGTCGTCATAGAAGAGGCATGCGACGAGAGTCGTGCCCATGCCTTCGCACTGCGGCTGCGACTGCGCGGTCTGATGGATGATCTTGTTCGCGCGCGCGACGGCGTCCCGCAGCACGATCGTCTGGCGCATGTACCCCGTGGCCGGCTCTGTCTCGTTTCGCTTCTCACGTTTACAGGCTTCAGTGACAAGATCGATTATCGTTTTTACGGCGATACCGCTCGCCACTTCTCCGGCGTTGTAACCGCCCATGCCGTCGGCGAGCACCCAAAGACCCACCTCCGGCTGGCTCCCGATACTGTCCTCGTTGTGCTCTCTCACTCTGCCGACATCCGTCAGGGCAACGTGGGCGAGCTTCCCTTTAAGACTCATAAGATCACTCGACGACTGCGCTTCCCGGCTACCTCATCTGAGCAGCGACCGCGCGAAGCGCATCGGCCATATCGGCGCCGGTCTGGAACCGGTCCGCCGGGTTTTTCGCGAGGGCAATGTCGAGCAACGCGTCCAACTGCTGCGGGAGATCCGGGCGGGCGGCGCTGACAGGGGGGTGCGGTTCGTTCGCGATCACGAACATGAGCTTGGTCATGGATGCTCCGCGGAAGGGCAAACGGCCGGCCAGGAGTTCGTAAAGGCTAACACCCAACGCGAATAAGTCCGTGTGCCCGTTCACGTTATTCCCCTCGAGCTGCTCCGGCGCCATGAACGACGGTGTGCCCAAGACGATCCCGGTGCGCGTTCTGCTGACGTCGATTAACCTCGCTATTCCGAAGTCGGTGATCTTCAAAGTACCCGAGACGGAATCATACATAATATTGGCCGGCTTGATATCCCTATGAACCACGTTTTGGCTATGGGCGTAGTGGAGCGCCTCAGCCGTCAGGGCCATGAGCTCGAGCACGAGCGCGGCCGGCAGGAGGGTATCGGGCTTCGTGAAATCGCTGAGGTGGCGGCCTTTTAGGTACTCCATGGCGATGTAGGCGAGGCCGTCCGCTTCGCCGATATCGAACACCGTGACGATGTTGGGATGGGTCAGGCGACCGGCCGTTTCGGCCTCGCGCCGAAAGCGATCGGCGGCGTCGACGAGCTCGCTCGACTCGTACTCGGTGGCAAGGTCGATGACCTTGATCGCCAGCAGCCGGTTGATCTTGGGGTCGCGGCCGAGGAAGACCTTGCCGGTCGCACCCTCCCCGATGATCGCGAGAATCTCGTAACGCCCGAGCGTCTTCAGCGGGGCCCCGCGTACATCGGCTTGCGCAAACTGTGGCGCTCCACAGCGCGCCGCCGCAAGCAGGCGCTCTGCGACGTCGCGAAAGTGCGGATCGACGATCGCGACGCGATGAAAGACGTCGGCGGCCTGCGCATGAGAAGCACAGCGTTCGAGCGTCGCTCCGAGCTCGTAGAGCTCCTCCTTCAGATTGCTGGTCGGCGGCATGCTCCGGTAGAGCCGCCACGCGCGATCCATGTCGCCATCGGCAAGCGCCGCGCGCGCTTCCTCGAGATTCGGACCCAGCTGACGACGGCGGCCGATTCGAGGCGAGCGCGTGGCCAGCATGCCGCCCGTAACGAGCGCGAGCACGACCGGAGCCGCGGGCGGTATCCAGAAGCTCAGGGCAAAATACGCCAATGCGCTCAAACCGAGTGCGCCGGCCGCTCCCGCGACAGGCAGCACGAGCGGCGCGCGCGCCAGTGTGTTCGGTCGGACCGCGGCGGCGCCGACGAGCAGCAAAGCGAGCACCCATGCAACGACGTTGCCGAAGACGCTCACACGTATTACGTCGCCGTCGCGATGACCGGCGATGAAATGCGCGAGGAGCTCATGCGCAGCCAAGCGCCCCACGGGCGTGACGTAGGTGGGCGAGTCCCGTCCCGCGACAACGATTTTCCCCGCGAGCTGACCGGGTTCGGCGAGCAAATCATGCGGGCGCAAGTGCGTAAACGAGGTTGGGGCGTAGAACCGCAGCCAACCGGCGCGGTGCGCCGCGTCGCCAGCGCGTACCGCCGCTTCTGAATCGTGACCGGCCGCCTCGAGGCTGCGTGCTGCGGCCAGTGCGAGCGACGGCGTCTCGGTATCGTTGATGAACGGCACGTCCTCGCGGACGACGCCGTCGCGTTCCGGCCCGAACCATAAGAACCCACCGCGCTGCCAGTCGGTTTTGCGCAGCAGCCGCTCGTTCAGCGCGAGCTCCGTGGGGCCGAACGCGGACTCGGCGAGCAGCGGCGAAGTCGGCTGCGGCAAGGTCGCGACGAGCAATTGCGCGCGCTCGCGGTGCGCGATGTCGGCGAGCGTAGCGAACCAAGCGGGATCGTCGAGCGTGACGATGACGGTATCGGCTGGCGCTGCGGGCGCGCCGAGCCGCGACCATGTGTCGAAGACGAGACCGTCGATGCGCCAGGCCAAATCGAAGGGCGGGAGATGAATTGCCAGGGCCGCTGCGATTCCCAGCAAGGCCGCCGTTCTGCGGTCGGATCGAGGATGGGGAGAGTTGCTCATCGGCGCGGTTCTCGGGCCACGCGAGTATGCCACGCACGAGGCGGCGCCCCCTGTGATCCCAAGCGCACTTTCTTCGGCCCCGACGCATCTTGCTTTTGGGCTATTCTGCGGCTCATGGCGAGAGCAAAGCGGGTCTATAGCTGCGGTGCATGCGGCTCGGAGCAGCCCAAGTGGCAAGGCCAGTGTCCCGATTGCGGCGCGTGGAACACGCTCGTCGAAGGCGTACGTGCGGTCGGTGGTCCGCGGCGTGTCGACAACGCCGCGCGCATCGAGCTTGCGCGTCTCGACCAAGTTTCAGTCGATCGAGTTGCGCGGTCGAGCACGGGGCTCGGCGAGCTCGATCGCGTCCTCGGCGGGGGATTGGTCCCGGGTTCCGTCGTTCTGATCGGCGGGGACCCGGGCATCGGCAAGTCCACGCTGCTGCTGCGCGCGCTTGCCGAGATCGCGGCGCGCGAGCGCACCTGCTACGTCACGGGCGAGGAATCCGTCGAGCAGATTGCGTTGCGCGCGCAGCGTCTCGGGGCGGGTACGGCGCCGGTGCAGCTGCTCGCCGAGACCTGTGTTGAGCGCGTCGTCGCGAGCCTCGAGCGCGAGCCGCCCGCGGTGCTCGTCATCGACTCGATTCAGACGCTCTACAGCGAAACGCTCGAATCGGCGCCGGGCTCCGTGAGCCAAGTTCGCGAGAGCGCGGCGCAGCTCGTGAGATTCGCCAAGACTCGCAACGTCGCGACCGTGCTCATCGGGCACGTGACCAAAGAAGGAACGCTCGCAGGGCCACGCGTGCTCGAGCACATGGTCGATACAGTCCTCTACTTCGAGAGCGACACAGGCAGCCGATTCAGGATCATTCGCGCCGCCAAGAACCGGTTCGGCGCCGCCAACGAGATGGGTTTCTTCGTGATGGACGCGAGCGGCTTCAAAGAGGTCAAGAATCCATCCGCAATATTCCTGGCGCGCCGCGCAGAGCCCGTTCCCGGCAGCGTGACGCTCGTCACGCGCGAAGGAACCCGGCCCGTGCTCGTCGAGGTTCAGGCGCTCGTCGACCAGAGCCTCGTACAGTCGCCGCGGCGCGTCGCGCAAGGGCTCGATCCACAGCGCCTGAATTTATTGCTTGCCGTTCTGCACCGGCACTGCGGCATCGTAATCGGCGACAGCGACGTTTTCGCAAACGTCGTCGGCGGCCTGCGCGTGACCGAGACCGCGGCGGATCTTGCGCTCTTGGCCGCAGTTCTCTCGAGCTTCAAAGAGCGTGCGGTGAGCCAGGACCTCATCCTTTTCGGCGAAGTGGGACTCACGGGCGAGGTTCGGCCCGTGCCGTTCGGCGAAGAGCGATTAGTCGAGGCGGCCAAGCACGGGTTTCGCCGGGCGCTCGTGCCGCGCGCCAACGTGCCGCGCAAGAGCGTCGGTATCGAGACGGTCGGGGTCGAGCGCCTCGACGAAGCTCTGCGCGTCATTTTCGAAGAAGCTCGCAGCTAAGCCGCCCCTACGTTTGTGGAAGCGGCTTTAACCGGGACTCCTCAATCGTTCGCGGCCCTGAGGTGCTCGACGGGAGGATTCGGCGGGATGCGCACGCGCACGTTCTGGATGCCGTGCTCGGTCGTTTCGAGTATCTCTATTTGATAGTCCCCGACTCTGACATGGGCGCCTTTCTTCGGAATCGTCTCGAGCTTCTCGATGAGCAATCCGTTCAACGTCTTCGGACCATCCGTCGGCAAACTCCAACTCATGACGCGGTTGAGCTGACGCACGTTGGCGCCGGCGTCGACGACGAAGCTGAGCTCGTTCTCGCGCACGATGCCGATGTCCGCCGGCCCCGCCGAGCGGTCGAACTCGCCGACGATCTCGCGGAGGATGTCCTCGGTCGTGATGAGGCCTTGAACGTCGCCGTACTCGTCGACGACGAAAGCCGACCGCCGCTGCTGCTGCTGAAAATTCAAGAGCTGCTTGTTGAGCGGCGTGCCTTCGGGCACGAAGTAGGGCTCGCGCGTGAGCTGCAGCAGTTGGTGCTCGTCGAGCGTTCCGCTGGCGAGATATGGGACTAACTTCCGTATTTGCACGACTCCGAGCGTGTTGTCGACGTCGCCGCGGTACACGGGCAGCCGGTGGAACTGACTGTCGCGAATGATTGCGAGATTGTGGTGCCAGTCGCGATCGAGATCGATGCCGACGATGTCTTGGCGCGGAACCATGACGTCATCGACGGTCATGGCATCGAGATCGAGGATGCTGAGCAGCATGCGTTGATGCCGGCGCGGCACCATGATTCCGGCTTCGGCGACGATCGTGCGCAATTCTTCGGCGCTGAGCGAGTGAGAAGCGATTTGGTCGGCGCGTATACCGAGCAACCGCAGGAGTCCGTTCGCGAAAACGTTGAGCAACCAAACGACGGGATAAGTGATCTTGAGCAGTGGGTAATAAATGAGCGCCGCGGGTAACGCGATCTTCGTCGCGTTGAGCGCACCGATCGTTTTCGGCGCGACCTCGGCGAAAATGAGCACCACGACCGTTACGATTATCGAGCCGGCTAGGATCGCATCCTCGCCCCCGATTCGCAGCGCAATTATCGCCGCGAGCGACGCGGCGCCGATGTTCGCGGCGTTGTTGTAGAGCAGGATGACGCCGATCAGACGATCTGGGCGCTGCAGCAGCCACTCCGCAACCCGCGCGGCACGATGGCCTGAGCGGGCGCTGTGTCTCAACCGGTACCGATTGAGGCTCATGAGCGCTGTTTCCGTGCACGAGAAGAAGGCGGACAGGACGATCAGCACGACGAGGATGCCGAACATCACACTAAGAGGAATGCCGCCGTTCAAAGAAACCGAGCCCTCCGCCATCGAGGTGAACAAATAAGCCTGACGGAACGAAAAATACCGGTCAAGAACGCGCCCGCAGCACGGCGTCGCGATTGATCGTGCCGCCGCGTCGACGTATTCGCGGCGCGGTAATCGCGCGCGTGCTAGGCTGCGCGCGGTCCAAGCAGATTCGGTAATCGATGTTCGGAGCTCTGACTCAACGCCTGAGCGACGCCGTACGGCATCTGACGGGCCGCGGACGCATCACCGAAGACAACGTCCGCGACACCGTGCGCGCAATCCGCATGGCGCTTCTCGAAGCCGACGTTGCGCTGCCCGTCGCCAAGAGCTTCATCGATCGCGTACGCGATCGTGCGATCGGCGACGAGGTCGCGCGGAGCCTGAATCCGGGCCAGGCTTTCACCAAGATCGTTCATGACGAGCTCGTGCGAACGCTCGGCGAGGAGCCGAGCGCGATCGTCGCGCAGGGCCGACCGACCATCGTGCTGCTCGTCGGATTGCAGGGTGCGGGAAAGACGACGACGGCGGGCAAGCTCGCGCGCTACCTCGGTCGCGGCGCGGAGGGCGAGGTTCTGCTCGCGAGCACGGACGTCTACCGGCCCGCGGCGCGCGAGCAGCTCCGCCGCCTCGCGCTCGATCTCGGCGTAGGGTTTCTCGCGACCAGCGAAGCCGATCCGCTGCGGATCGCACGCGAAGCCGTGGCCGAAGCAAAACGACGGAGTTGCCGTTGGCTCATCATCGACACGGCCGGACGTCTGCACGTCGATGCCGAGATGATGGCGGAGATCGGCGCGATCCAATCGGCCGTAGCGCCGGCCGAGACGCTGTTCGTGCTCGATTCGATGAGCGGCCAAGACGCGCTGAACGCGGCGCGAGCGTTCAACGAGGCCGTCGCGCTCACGGGCGTGATTCTCACGAAGACCGATGGCGACGCGCGCGGCGGCGCGGCGCTCTCGGTGCGCGCCGTCACGGGCGTGCCGATCAAGCTCTTGGGCACCGGCGAGAAGCTCGATGCGCTCGAAGCGTTTGCACCTACGCGTTTCGCAGCAAGAATTCTCGGCATGGGCGACATCGTCGGGCTCGTCGAGCAGGTCCACGCCCGAGTCGACCGCGAGGCGGCCGAGCGAGTTGCCGGCAAAGTCAAACGCGGGCGGAGTCTCGACCTCAACGACTTCAAGGAACAGCTCGAGCAGATCGCCAAGCTCGGCGGCCTCGAATCGCTGCTCGAGAAGTTGCCCGGCATCCCGGTCGGCGCTGCACAGGCGGCGGCGTTCGACGCGCGTGCAATGCGCAGGCAGATCGCGCTCATCGATTCGATGACGCGGCGCGAGCGCGCTAGACCCGAGCTCATCGACGGCTCACGCAAGCGTCGTATAGCCGCGGGAGCGGGGGCCGCCGTGCAAGACGTGAATCGCCTGCTCAAGCAGCACACGCAACTCGTGAAGACGATGAAGCACGTGGCCAAACGCGGGGGCTTGCGCCAGACTTTCGGCGCGCCGCCGCGCCGGCCGGGTCTCCGCGGCCCCCGGTGACGTCGTCCGCAGGCGCTGCCGGGCTTACGCTCCGGCGGCAAAACCAGTAGAATTGCGCGCCTCGAACGAGCGGTCCCTAAGGGGCCGCTTTTAATTTGGGCAGGATTACGGGTTCTATGGTAACGATTCGATTGTCGCGCGGCGGCGCAACGAAACGGGCTTTCTACCACATCGTGGTTGCGGATAGCCGCAAAGCGCGTGACGGCCGTTATATCGAGCGCATCGGATTCTTCAATCCGAAAGCGGCGGCGCATGAGCCGAAGCTCAAGGTGGATTTGGAGCGCGTGGACTTTTGGGTCGCGCGCGGGGCGCAGACGTCGGACCGAGTTTCCGACTTGATCAAGGAATTTCGAGGCGCGGCGGCAGCCTGACGAGCTCGCTGGCCCGCGATCGTGCAGTGAGGGCGAACGGCGAAAAGCGGGTGACGCTCGGCCGGATCAGCGGCGCATACGGCACCAAAGGCTGGGTGAAGATCCGGTCGTACACCGAGCGACGCGGCGATATCGGCCGGTTCGACGATTGGATTCTCGAAAAACGCGATTTCCAGCGCCGCGTTGCAGTCGAAGCGAGCAAGCTTCACGGTCAGGACGTCGTCGCCAAGCTCGGCGGCATCGACGATCGCGAGGCAGCACGCGAGCTCGCGGGTGCCACGGTCATGGTCGAGCGAGCGGCGCTGCCGGTTTGTGCGCCGGGACAGTATTACTGGACGGATTTGGAGGGAATGAGCGTCCGCACGGCCGCGGGTGAGGAGCTCGGAACGATCGATCATTTGCTCGCGATGCCTGCGCACGACGTGATCGTGCTCGCAGGCGCGAAAGCGCGAATGATTCCATTCGCCGTAGGCACGATCGTCAAGCGCATCGATCTCGATGCGGGCGTCGTGACCGTCGAATGGGAACGAAGCTTTTGGGACTAGCGACATGTACCGGATCGGCGTCGTCGCTTTGTTCCCGGAGCTCGTCGAGCCGGTTGCGAGCGTCGGGGTCGTCGGTCGAGCGCGCGAGCGCGGCCTCATCGAGCTCGTGCACGCTTCACCGCGCGATTTTGCGAGCGATCGGCACCGCACGGTCGACGACCGCCCCTACGGCGGCGGGCCCGGAATGGTGCTGCGCTACGGGCCGATGCGCGACGCGATCCGGAGCTTGCAGGCGCGGCTGCCGGACGGAAGCCGCGTCATCGTGTTGAGCGCGCAGGGCCGCCATTTCGACCAGCCGCTCGCGCGCGAATTGGCGGCGGCGCCTGGATTGTTGCTCGTCGCGGGCCGTTATGAAGGGATCGATGAGCGCATCGTGACGGGTCTCGGCGCCGAGGAGGTCGCGCTCGGCGACTACGTCATGAGCGGGGGCGAGCTGGCCGCGGCTGTCATGATCGATGCGATCGTGCGGTTGTTGCCGGGAACGCTCGGACATGCGGCTTCGCCGATCGAGGACTCGTACACCGATGGGTTGCTCGATTGTCCGCAGTACACGCGTCCGGAGGAGGTCGACGGTATGGACGTGCCGCCTGTTCTTCTCGGCGGCGACCACGAGGCGGTTCGCCGCTGGCGCCTCAAGCAGGCGCTCGGTCGAACGTGGTTGCGCAGACGGGAGCTGCTCGCGGCACGGAAGTTCACGGCGGAAGAGCGTGAGCTGCTCGAGGAATTTAGGACTGAGATCGCTGCGAACAGCGGCGAATAGAAGAGGGCTTTGCCATGTCTAGAGTGATCGATGAGCTCGAACAGCGCGAAATGAAGAAAGGCGTGCCGGACTTCGCCCCCGGCGATACGGTCGTCGTGCAGGTTCGCGTAACCGAGGGTGAACGCGAGCGTCTGCAAGCCTACGAGGGCATTGTGATCGCCAAGCGCAATCGTGGGGTAAACTCGTCGTTCACGGTGCGGAAGGTATCGCACGGCGAGGGTGTGGAGCGCGTCTTTCAGACTCACAGCCCGGCCGTCGCGGAGATCCAGGTCAAGCGGCGTGGCGACGTCCGACGAGCAAAGCTCTACTACCTACGCGATCGAAGCGGCAAGTCCGCACGCATCAAAGAAAAGCTCTGATCGGTGCATGGCGATCGCAGCTGCGAGAGGGCGCTCGCGGCGTAGGCCAGTCGGCATTCCGTTCGCTTGGGCGCTGCTGTCGCTGGCGCTCGCCTGCCTAAGCGGCTGCGCGAGCCTCGTCGGCGGAATGGCGGCCGACACGCTGCAAGCGGCAATTCTCGATCAAAACGATCCGGAGCTCGTCGCGAGCGGCGTTCCGGCGTACCTGCTGCTCGTCGACGGCATGATCAGCCGCAGCGGCGACAACGAGGACCTGCTCGCCGCGGGCGCGCAACTGTTCGCGCTCTACGGATCGCGTTTCGAGCCCGATCCCGCGCGCGTCGTGCGCCTCACCGAAAAGGCGCGCGGCTACGGCGAGCGCGCGCTGTGTCTCGCGCACAAACCGGCGTGCTCGTGGCGGGGGTTGAGCTACGACGACTTCGTGAGCCAACTGCAGACGGTCGACCGCAAGCGGATCGATTATCTCTATGCGTATGCGGTCAGTTGGTTGAGCTATCTCGATGCGACGAGCGAGGATTGGAGCGCCGTTGCGGAGCTGCCGTGGGTCGAGGCCGCGCTCGAGCGCGCGCTCGCGCTCGACGAGACCTACGCGGAGGGTGGTCTGCACGCCTACCTCGGCATCTTGAATTCACTGCGGCCGCCTGCCCTCGGGGGACGTCCTGAAGTGGCGCGCCAACATTTCGAGCGGGCGATCGAGCTTTCGGCCGGCCGCGATCTGTCGGCCAAAGTAGAATACGCGCGTCGCTATGCACGTATGATGTTCGAGCAAGACCTACACGACCGGCTGCTCATGGAAGTGTTGGCCGCGCCCGTCGAGGCCGAAGGCTTGACATTGTTCAACGTGCTCGCGAAACAGGAAGCCGAGCAGTTGCTCGCGACCTCCGGGGAGTACTTCTAGATGAGTCGGGCGAAAGGCGGATGCCCAGGTGCGTTCTGGGTCCTCGCTGTCCTCACGGCGTGCGCCATGGCACTGCCGGCCGGCGCAGCCGAATTGAAGGTCGCAACGATCGCGCCCGACGGCTCGCAGTGGATGCGGTCGATGCGCGCCGGCGGCGAGCAGATCAAGGAGCGCACCGCGGGACGCGTCGTGCTCAAGTTCTATCCCGGCGGGGTCATGGGCAACGACAGCCAGGTCCTGCGGAGGATTCGCATCGGTCAGCTCCACGGCGGCGCGTTCACGGCGGGCGGCCTGGCGGAGCGCTACCCGGCGCTCAATCTCTACGGCGTCCCGCTCTTGTTCAACTCGCTCGAGGAAGTCGACTTCGTGCGCGCGCGGCTCGATCCCAAGCTTGCGGCGGGGCTCGAGGCTGCGGGTTTTGTGAGCTTTGGATTCAGCGAAGGCGGGTTCGCCAATCTCATGGCGAACGAGCCCATTCGCAACGTCGACGACCTGCGGCGCAAGAAAATCTGGGTTCCCGAGGGCGATGCCATCAGTTTTCTCGCAATGGAATCGCTCGGCCTTTCACCCGTAGTGCTGCCGGCAACCGACGTCTTGACGGCGCTGCAGACTGGGCTCCTCGACGTCGTCGCGAACTCGCCCGTCGGTGCGTTGGTTCTCCAGTGGCATACGAAGGTCAGGTATCGCACCGAGCTTCCCGTGAGCTATGCGATGGGCATCTTCGCGCTCGATGCACGGGCCTTCGACTCCTTGACCGCCGAAGACCGAGAGATCCTGCGCGAGGTCATGGGCGGAGTCATGCGCGATATCGATCGTGCATCGCGCGAAGACAACCGGCGCGCCGCCGAGGTCATGACCAACACGGGCGTGGCGCCGATCGCCGTGACCAATACCGACATCGAGGGCTTGAGAAGCACGATAGAGACGATTTATCCCACGCTTCGGGGCCGCGCAGACGTCGACGTTGCGATGTTCGACGAGCTGCTCGCGGTCATCGCCGAATTCCGGGCGCAGCAGGCGGAGTCATCGCCGGCCGACCCGGGCCGTTGAGGCGGCACATTGATCGACACGCCGCGGCGCCCTTGGTTGATGCGCATCGAAAGCGCCGGCAGGTGGCTCGAAGACGCGTTGCTCGTCGGCCTTTTTGGCGTGCTCACGCTCGTCTCCGTGATGCAGATACTGCTGCGCAACCTCGGGTTCGCGGGCTTCGTCTGGGGCGACGGGCTCGTGCGCATCGGCGTACTCTGGATCGCGTTACTCGGGGCGGTTGCTGCAAGCCGTGACCAGAAGCACATCGCGATCGACCTGGCGCGCCGCCTGTTGCCCGAGCGTTTCTGGCGGCCTGTTGCGGTTGTCGTGGATGCATTCACGGCGACGGTCTGCGGTTTTCTTGCCTATTACTCGTGGTCCTTCGTCCGCGATTCGCGTGCGTTCGGCGACACCGTGCTCGGCGACTGGCCCGCGTGGCTCTTTCAGCTGATCTTGCCCGTCGGGTTCGCGCTCATTTCGTACCGCTACGCGTCGGGCTGCCTGCGACGCATTGCCGGGGTCAAGCGGTGATCCTGCTCGGGGCGCTCGTGCTGCTGCTCGCGGTCCTCGGGGCGCCGATCTTCGCCGTCATTGCGGCGAGCGCGCTGCTCGGCTTCACGCGTGCGGGCATCGATCTATCGGTCGTCGCGATCGAGTTTTTCGGAATCGCGGAGACGCCCGTGCTCGTCGCGATTCCGCTCTTCACGTTCGCAGGATATTTGCTCGGCGCCGGCCGGGCACCGCAGCGGCTCGTGCGCCTATCGCAGGCGCTGCTCGGCTGGCTGCCCGGCGGGCTCGCGATGATCTCCCTTGCGACGTGCGCGTTGTTCTCGGCGTTCACGGGCGCATCGGGAGTGACGATCATCGCGCTCGGCGCATTGTTCATGCCGGCTCTTGCTCACGCCGGTTACGACCCGCGCTTCAGACTAGGGCTCGTGACGGCGGGCGGCAGCCTCGGCCTCTTGTTCGCGCCGTCGCTGCCGCTGATTCTCTATGGCGTCGTCGCCGAGGCTTCGATCGATGAGCTCTTCGTTGCCGGAGTATTGCCGGGCACGCTCATGCTCGTGCTGCTCGCGGGTTACAGCTACTGGCGCAATCGCCACTTGCGCGGCAGTGTTCGCGAGATGTCGCTCGCCGGGGTTCGCGATGCGCTCATCGAAGCGAAATGGGAGCTGCCGCTGCCGGTTTTCGTGCTCGGCGGCATCTACGGCGGCTACTTTGCGATCTCCGAGGCCGCGGCCGTCACCGCGCTCTACGTTGCCGTCGTCGAGCTGCTGATCTTGCGCGAGGTCGGTTGGCGGGAGCTCCCGCGGATCGTGCGCGAGTCGATGGTCTTGGTCGGGGCGATTCTCGTCATCCTCGGGACGTCGCTCGCATCGACCAATTACATGATCGATGTCGAGGTTCCGCAGAAGCTCTTCGGCGTGATTCGTGAATACATCGACACGCCCGCGACGTTCCTCGCGGCGCTGCTCGGGTTTCTGCTCGTGCTCGGCGCCATTCTCGATATTTTCTCCGCGATCGTGCTCGTAGTGCCGCTCGTGCTTCCCGTCGCGGCCGAGTTCGGCATTCATCCCATTCACCTCGGAATCGTTTTCTTGGCCGCCATGGAGCTCGGCTACCTCACGCCGCCCGTCGGCTTGAACTTGTTCATCTCGAGTTATCGCTTCGACAAGGACGTGGCCGAGGTCTGCATAGCCACGTTACCGTTCTTGTTGGTATTGGCGACCTGCGTGGTCATCATCGCCTACGTTCCTGGTCTATCATTGTGGCTCTTGAGCTGAGCCAGCATTGGAGGCGCACGTGACTACGTCGAACCCCTCGTTATTCCGCCGGATTGCAGGCGCGGTCTTCCGCGGCCTGGATCGCATCCGCAAGGCGCTCCATTTCATCGTGCTTGTCGGCGGACTAATCCTGCTTATCGCGGCTCTGAGCCCGCAGCAGCCCGTCGTGCCGGCGTCGGCCGCATTGATCCTGGCGCCCGAAGGCGAGCTCGTCGAGCAGCTCTCGGGGGACCCGCTCGACCGTGCGCTCGCGCGGGCGCAAGGGGTCGCGGCCAGCGAGACGCGCGTTGGTGACCTCATCGAGGCGATTCGGCAGGCACGCGGGGATCGGCGAATCAAGGCGCTCGTGCTCGACCTCGATGAGTTGACGGGCGGCGGCTTGAGCAAGCTGCAGGACCTTGCCGGGGAGCTTGCGGCGTTCAAGGAAAGCGGCAAGCCGGTCATCGCGACCGGCGGAGGATTCGATCAGAGGCAGTACTATCTTGCGGCGCAGGCCGACGACATATTTATGCATCCGATGGGCGGCGTGCTGCTCGAGGGCTACAGCCAGTATTCGCCTTATTTCAAGTCGTTCTTCGAGAAGGCCTACGTCGACTACGAGGTGTGGACGGTCGGCGAGTACAAATCGTTCGTCGAGCCATTCACGCGCGACGACATGTCGCCCGAGGATCGCGAGGCGAAGGCCGTCTACCTCGGCGCGCTTTGGCGCGACTACCAGAGCGACGTCACGGCTGCACGCGAGCTCGATGGCGACAGTTTGCAACGCTATGCCGATGATTTCGTCGCGTTGCTGCGCGCGGCCGGCGGCGATACTGCGCGACTCGCCGCGGACTACGGCTTGGTCGACGAGCTGCTCACCCCCGACCAAGTGCGCGAGCGGATCCGCGCGATCGTAGGCTCGAGTGCTTCGGGCGACGACTTTCCCGCGATCACGCACCATGATTACCTCAAAGCGCTACGGCTCACGGAACTGCAGTTCGACGGCCGAAGCAAGGTCGCGGTCGTCGTCGCGGCCGGCACGATTCTCGATGGAGTTCAGCCGCCGGGTGCGATCGGCGGGGATTCGACGGCCCAGCTCATCCGCGATGCGGCGGCCGACGAGCACGTCAAGGCGCTCGTCTTGCGGGTCGACAGCCCCGGCGGCAGCGCCTTCGCTTCGGAGATCATCCGGCGCGAGGTGGAAGTGTTTGGCGACTCGGGCCGCCCCGTCGTCGTGTCGATGGGTAGCGTCGCGGCCTCGGGGGGCTATTGGATTTCGATGAGCGCCGACGAGATCTGGGCGAGCCCGTCGACGCTGACCGGCTCGATCGGAGTCGGCTATTACACGCCGACGATTCCGCGGTTGTTGGATCGAATCGGCGTCCATGTCGACGGCATGGGCACGACGAAACTCTCGGGACAATACGATCTAACGCGCGCGCTCGGCCCCGACATCGACGCGATTATCGGCGAATCGATACGCCACACCTACGACGAGTTCGTGAGCAAGGTCGCGACGAGCCGCGAGCGGTCCGTCGAGGAGATCGACGCCGTCGCGCGCGGCCGCGTTTGGGTCGGCCGCGATGCGCTCGAGCGCGGGCTCGTCGACGAGCTCGGAGATCTCGACGCCGCGATCGAGTCGGCGGCGGCGCTCGCCGGCCTCGAAAAGGGCGAGTACGACATCGATTATTTCGAGCCCGAGCTCGGCATCGCCGCGCAGCTCTTGGTCGAGCTCGGAGCAGCGACGGCGCCGATCGGTGCTGCGCTCGGCCTCGAGCCGCGTATCTCCCCCGCGTTCCTCGATATGCTCAAGGCGGCCACGGAGCCGCTCGAGTTCCTAGCGCGGCTCAACGATCCGCGCGGGATTTACGCGTACTGCTTTTGCGACGTCCGTTAATCGGCCGGGTTGGCATTCTTCGGATAGTCGTAAAAGAGCAGCGTCGTATTGCGTGCCGCGACGTCGGCCCAGCGCGCGGCCGTCGATTCCATGGCGACGACGCCCGCGGTCGGCAGATTGTGGAGCTCGAGATCCGGCAACAGGCGATTCACGAGCTCGGTGAAGCCCGGGTTGTGGCCGACGAGCAGGATCTCGGTGAAGCGCTCCTCCTGCTTGCCGATCACGTCCAGGATCGACGCGGGATCCGCCAAATATAGCGACGGCTCCACTTGCACGAACTCACGCGGATAGCCGAGGACGCGCGCGACCGTGCGCGCCGTATCGAGCGCGCGCTTCGCCGTGCTCGTGATGATCAATGACGGGCGGACGCGGCGCGCGCTTAGACGCTCACCCATGCGCGGCGCGTCTCTTTCACCGCGGCCCGACAGTGGGCGCTCATGGTCGGGTAGATCGGTATCGCGCCAACTCGACTTTGCGTGACGGAGCAAGGTAAGTCGTTTCATTGCTGCAGTCCGTCTACAGGAGTCCTGCTTCGAGGCGCGCCGCCTCGGACATCATCGCCTGGTTCCACGGAGGATCGAAGACCAGGTCGACCTCGGCCTTCTCTACGGTCGGAATCACGTCGAGCTTCTCGCGGACATCGCGTGCCAGAACGTCACCCATGCCGCAACCCGGGGCCGTCAGCGTCATCTTGACGTACACGGACCGTTTTCCCGTGGGCGCCCGCTCGACACGGCACTCGTAGACGAGCCCGAGGTCGACGATGTTGATCGGTATTTCCGGATCGAAGCAGGTGCGCAATTGGTCCCATACCACCGCTTCAAACTGCTCCGGCGTCGCTTCATCGGGCACCTCGGGCGGCAGGATCGGGTCCTCGCCGATCGCGTCGGCGTCGGCGCCCGCGATGCGGAACAAGTTTCCGTCGATATATACCGTGAAGCTGCCGCCGAGCGCCTGCGTAACGAACCCCGTGCTGCCCTCGGGCAGAGTGACCTTGTTGCCGGCCGGAATCAGGATCGCGTCGCAGGGTCGCGTCAGCGTCACCGGTTCATTGTCGTGTCTATACACGCGCTACTCCGTGCTGACTCTCTTGTCCGCTCCAGTCAGCGCCGCTTTGAGCGCGTGCCACGCGAGACTTGCGCACTTGACGCGGCTCGGGAACTCGCGCACGCCCGCGAGCGCCGCGAGCTTCTCCATGTTCTCGCCCGGCTCGTCGGCTCTGCCCGTGAGCATCTCGTGAACCTCCGCGACGAGATCGAGCGTCGCCGCGATTGGGCGGCCTTTGACGCGCTCGGTCATGAGCGAGGAAGACGCGACGGAGATGGCGCATCCCGACCCCTTGAAGCGCACGTCCTCGATGATTCCGCCGCGGAGCTTCACATACAGCGTCATTTTGTCGCCGCAGAGGGGGTTGACGCCCTCGACGACGTGATCCGCTTCGGCAAGCTCGCCGAAATTGCGCGGCTCGCGGTTGTGATCGAGGATGACCTCGCGATAGAGCTCGCGGAGCTCGTTCACGCGAATATCTCCCGCGCCTTGTGCAAGCCATGGATGAGCTGATCGATGTCGACTCGATTCGTGTAGACGCCGAACGACGCGCGCGCGGTCGCCGGGACATTGAAGCGCTGCATGACGGGCATCGCGCAATGGTGCCCAGTGCGGACCGCCACTCCGTGTTGGTTCAGGATCGTGCCGACATCGTGCGCGTGGATGCCTTCGAGCACGAACGATACGACGCCGCCCTTATGGCGGGCAGTGCCGATCACGCGCGTGCCTTCGATCTCCGCGAGACGCGCGGTGGCGTAAGAGAGCAGATCCGCTTCGTGGCGCGCGATCGCGCCGGAGTCGACGCGCGAGAGATAGTCGATCGCCGCGCCGAGTGCGACGGCCCCCGTGATGTTCGGAGTCCCAGCCTCGAACTTGTGCGGGAGCGCGTTGTAGGTCGTTTCCTCGAACGTGACAGACAGGATCATCTCGCCGCCGCCCTGATACGGTGGAAGCGTCTCGAGCACTCGGCGCCGGGCGTAGAGCGCGCCGATGCCCGTTGGCGCATACATCTTGTGGCCGGAGAACGCATAGAAGTCGCAATCGATATCCCGAACGTCGACGCGCCGGTGCGCAACGGCTTGCGCGCCGTCGATGAGCACGAGCGCCCCGGCGGCATGTGCCTTGGCCGCGAGCTCCTTGACAGGATTGACGGTGCCGAGCGCGTTCGAGACGTGCGCGAGCGCGACGATTTTCGTGCGTTCGTTGAGCAAGCGATCGAACGCGTCGACATCGAGCTCGCCGCTGTTCGTGATCGGTGTCGGCACGAGCCTGGCTCCCGTGCGCGCACAGATCAATTGCCACGGCACGATGTTCGAGTGATGCTCCATCCAACTGATGAGCACCTCGTCGCCGGGACGCAGAACGGCGCCACCGAGGCTCGCCGCAACGAGGTTGATCGATTCGGTCGTGCCGCGCGTGAAGATTATCTCCTCGGGCTCGGCGGCATTCAGGAATTTCTGGACCTTGACGCGGGCGTTTTCGTAAGCGCGCGTCGCGCGCTCGCTGAGCTCGTGAACACCGCGATGGATGTTGGCATGGTTCATTGCTTGCTGAGCAACGAACGCGTCGAGAACGGCCTGCGGCACCTGCGAGGATGCCGCGCTGTCGAGATACGCGAGCGGCCAGCCGTGGATCTGTTGCCGCAAGCCGGGAAAATCGGCACGCAGCGCCGTGATGTCGGTTATGGGCGCTTGCGGGGTGGTTCGAGGCGCCGCGATCACCATGTGTCTTCTCCGGCGCGCGCCTCCGGCAGGCGCGCGGCGAGCTCCGCAATCGCGCGGGCGCGGACCGGGGCGAGGGCAATGCGGTCGACGGCGACTTGCGCAAATGCGAGCGTCAGCATCGCGCGCGCCGCAGCGCCGTCCATGCCGCGCGCGCGCAGGTAGAACAGTTGCCCCTCATCGAGCTCGCCGACGGTCGCGCCGTGTGCGCATTTGATATCGTCGGCATAAATCTCGAGCTCGGGCTTCGAATCGATTTCGGCGCGTGGCGACAGCAAGAGACCGTCGCTGGCCTGGCGCGCGTCGACTTTTTGTGCACCGGGCTGCACGATGACCTTTGCACAGAAGACGCAACGCGCGCTGTCATCGGCGATCGCGCGAAAAGCCGCAGTGCTCGCGGTTCGGGCTGCGGCGTGCTCGACACAGATGTGGTTGTCGACGTGTTGCTCGCCGCTACCAAGCGTGAGGCCGAAGAGGTCCGCGCGTGCGCCGGCTTCTACGAGCATGACGTCGATGTCATTGCGTACCAGGCGACCGCCGCGCTCGATGTAGCCGGCCGTCAACGCTGCATCGCGCCCGAGCCGTACGTTCAACAACGACGTGTGCAGATGCGCGGGGCCGTGCTCTTGAATTCGATAGAGCGTGAGCGTCGAAGCGGCCGCCTGCACGATTTCGGTCACGAGGTTGAGCCAGCCCGTTGCCGCTCCGGGGGCGTCGAGAAAGTGCTGCACGATCGTTGCCTGCGCGCCTTCGGCGAGCTCGACGATGATGCGCGGCTGGGGCGCCGAGCGCTCGTCGCCGACGGCTAGAAAAACGAATTGCAGCGGTGTCCGTGGATCGTTGGCCGGGCCGACTTTGACGAACGCACCTTGCTGCAGGAACGCCGTGTTCAGCAACGCAAGCGGGTAGACACGCGCCGGGATCGCTGCCGTGGCGCGCTCGGGCGAGAACGAATCCCAGGCGGCGCTCGGTGTCGAAATCTCGAGACCCCGCACGGCGCCGAAGCGCGAGAGCGTCGCGTCGAGGTGGCCGTCGACGAACACGAGGCGTTCTCCCGCGAGGTCGATGCCTTGCTTCTCGAGCAACGCCCGTGCCACGGCGCGCGTATCCGCGCTCGGTGCGCGGGGCACGAGCGGGAACTGCCCGTTCTCGAGCGGCCTGAGATCCGTGTAGTGCCAGCGCTCCTCGCGCCGCGTCGGAAAGCCGCGGGCGGCAAAGCTCGCCAACGCGTCGCGGCGCCACGACTGCGATGCTGCCTCGGCAGGTAGCATCCGCTGCTGCGTCTCGAGATGCGCTTGGAGGGAGGTCGTGCTCAAGTGCGCACCGCCTCGTTTTGAACCCAGTCGTAGCCGCGCGCATCGAGCTCCTGCGCGAGCTGTGCGTCGCCGGATTTTGCGATCCGGCCGCCGACGAGAACGTGCACGCGGTCGGGAACGACGAGCTCGAGCAAGCGCTCGTAGTGCGTGACCAAGAGCGTCGAGCGCTCCGGGCCCCGGCGGCTGTTGATGCCGGCGGCGACGATCTTGAGGGCGTCGACATCGAGGCCCGAATCGGTCTCGTCGAGCACGGCGAGGCGCGGCTCGAGCATGAGCATCTGCAGGATCTCGTTGCGCTTTTTCTCGCCGCCGGAGAACCCGACGTTGACGCTGCGATTGAGGAACTCCTTGGAGATCTGCATGAGATCCATCTTGGCCCGGATGAGGCGCATGAACTCGAATGCATCGACGGGCTCTTGGCCGTTCGCGCGCCGCTGCGCATTCAGCGCGGCCTTGAGCAGATAGGCATTGTTCACGCCGGGGATCTCGATCGGGTATTGAAAGCCGAGAAATACGCCCGCGCGCGCGCGTTCCTCGGGCTTGAGCGCAAGCAGATCCCGGCCGAGGTATTCGATGGTCCCAGCCGTGACCTCGTAGTCTTCGCGGCCCGCGAGCACTTGAGCCAACGTGCTCTTGCCGGAGCCGTTCGGTCCCATGAGCGCGTGGACCTCGCCGGCCGGGACGTCGAGGGAGAGGCCCTGCAAGATAGCTTTGCCGCCGACGGTAACGTGGAGATCGTGGATCTTGAGCATTCTTACGTCTCTAACCTTCAGCCGATTGCGCCTTCGAGGCTCACGTTCAGCAAGTTTTGCGCCTCGACGGCGAACTCCATCGGCAACTCCTTGAAAACCTCGCGGCAAAAACCGTTCACGATCATGTTGACGGCGTCTTCCTCGGACAGTCCGCGCTGCCGGCAATAGAAGAGCTGCTCTTCGCTGATCTTGGAGGTCGTCGCCTCGTGCTCGATGCGCGCGGTGCGCTCGCGCGATTCGATATACGGGAACGTATGTGCCCCGCACTGGTTGCCGAGCAGCAGCGAATCGCACTGCGTGTAGTTGCGCGCGCCGCGCGCAGTGGGCATCACGCGCACGAGGCCGCGATACGCCGCCTGCCCATGACCGGCAGAGATGCCTTTCGAGATCACGGTGCTGCGCGTGTTGCGGCCGATGTGGATCATCTTCGTGCCCGTATCCGCCTGCTGGTAGTTGTTCGTCACTGCGACGGAGTAGAACTCGCCGACCGAGTTCTCCCCGCGCAGGATGCAGCTCGGATACTTCCATGTGATCGCCGAGCCCGTCTCGACCTGTGTCCAGGAGATCTTCGAGTTGGCGCCGCGGCAGTCCCCGCGCTTGGTCACGAAGTTGTAGATACCGCCGACACCGTTCTCGTCGCCCGGGTACCAGTTCTGTACCGTCGAATACTTGATCTGTGCGTTGTCGAGCGCGACGAGCTCGACGACGGCCGCGTGGAGCTGATGTTCGTCGCGCATTGGAGCAGTACAACCTTCTAAATAGCTCACGTACGCGCCTTCGTCGGCGATGATCAGCGTGCGCTCGAACTGACCGGTTTTCGCGGCATTGATTCGGAAGTAGGTCGATAGCTCCATCGGGCAGCGCACGCCTTTCGGGACATAGACGAATGAGCCGTCGCTGAACACGGCCGAGTTCAGCGTGGCGAAGAAGTTGTCGCGATAGGGCACGACGGTTCCCAAGTACTTCTGCACGAGGTCGGGATGCGTGCGGACGGCCTCCGAGAACGAGCAGAACACGACGCCGGCCTCGGCGAGCTTTTCCTTGAAAGTCGTCGCGACCGACACGCTGTCGAATACGGCATCCACGGCGACGCCTGCAAGCTTCGCGCGTTCGTGGAGCGGTATGCCGAGCTTGTCATAGGTTTCGAGGAGCTTCGGGTCGACCTCGGCGAGGCTTTTCGGCGCGTCGTTCGGCTGCTTCGGAGCGGCGTAGTACGAGATCGCCTGGTAATCGATGGGCGCGTACCGTACGTGCGCCCATGTCGGCTCCTTCATGGTCTGCCAGTGCGCGAACGCCTTCAGCCGCCACTGAGTGAGGAACTCGGGCTCGCCTTTCTTTGCGGAGATCAGCCGAATCACGTCCTCATTGAGGCCCGGCGGCACCGTCTCCTGCTCGATGTCGGTGACGAAGCCGTGCCGATACTTCTTGGCAACGAGGCTCGAGAGCTGGTCTTGATCGGTAGCCATGATCAACGAGCGCCGGCGAGGCCGGCTCTGAGATCGGGCGGCGGTAACGGGCGACCGTCGGTCTGCAAGTCCGCAAGGCTCACGTTTTCGAGGGCCTTGCGGATGCTCCAGTTGATCTTTTGCCAGGCACGGCCGACGCGGCAGAACTCCTCGAGATCGCAGCAGCTGTTCTTGGAGCTGCATTCCGTGATGGCGACGGGTCCTTCGAGCGCGTCGATGATCTCGGCGGCCGTGATCTCCTCGGCCGGGCGCGCGAGAGCGTAACCGCCCTGGACGCCGCGCGCCGACACGACGAGACCCGCGTGCGCGAGGGATTTCAATACCTTGCTGACCGTCGCCGGGCCCAAGTGCGTGGCGTCCGCGACTTGTCCGGCCGAGGCAACACCGCCGCGCTGCGCGGCGAGCTGCGACAGCACCAGCGTCCCATAGTCCGTGAGCTTGCTCATGCGCAACATAGTCGGCCCTCGCCGGCAATATAGGACCATTTTAGTCCTATTTAGCCCGGCCGCAAGCAGACGGCTCAGTTCCTGGCGGCGCGATCTCGCTCGTCTTCGGGGAGGTATTCGGCAAACTCTTTCATTCGGGCCTCGAAACGGGCCCGCTCGATCGCTGTCGCATCCGGCGACTCGAGCGCGAGCTGCAGTTGGCTCATCGCGAGCCGCAGATCGCCGATCGAAGCGTAATACTCGGACATGTAATGGTAAGCGCTGACGACGTCACCCTCGGCGTTGGCCGCTCGCGCAAGCAGCGCGATCTGCGTCGGTGTCGCGGGCACGTTGTTCAAGAGGTCGAGCAGCACTTCGTGGGCGCGTGCGGGTTGTCCACCGGCGATCAAAGCATCCGCATAGCTCAATACCAAGGCGACGTGCCGCGGCGACACCTCGAGAGCCTCGGCATAGACGGCGAGCGCCTGCTCGGTGAGCCCGCTACTCATGAGCGCTTCGGCCTGGCCGATGCGAAACGCCATGATGTGGGGGTTTTCGGCGACGAGGTCGCGGAATATGCGCTCGGCCTCGTCGCCTCGAGACATGCCAGCGAGCGCGAGAGCCAGGCCGTAGCGGTCCCCGAGCTTCGTGCTTGGCCCCCTGATCTCGAAGAGCTGCAAAGCGCGTTCCGGCGTCGGCGCCGTCAATACTTGGAGGCGCGCTTTGGCAAGCCCGTATTGGGGAGTGTCCTCGTGACTGACGCGCGGTAGTTGGCGCGCTCGCGCGCGCGCTTCGGCGATGCGTCCCGCGCTCACGGGGTGGGTCTGGAGCATCTCCGGTAACGCCTCGCTCGACAGGCTGCCGCCGCGCGACAGTTTTTCGAAGAACGTCGCCATGCCGTTCGGATCGAAGCCGGCTGCGGCGAGCACATCCATGCCGACGCGGTCCGCCTCGGCTTCGTGCGCGCGCGTGAAGTTGATTTGCTGCTGCATGCCGCCGGCCTGCGCCGCAGTCAGGAGCCCCGTGGTCGCGTTGGCGCCGAGATCTGCAGCGGCACCGAGCAATACGGCTGCGAGCATCGCGGCCGTCGACACGAGGCTCATGCGTTGGTTCTCGTAGATCGATCGCGCGATATGGCGCTGCGTGACGTGCGAGATCTCATGGGCCAAGACGCCGGCGAGCTCGTTTTCGTTGTCGCTCGCCATGATGAGGCCCGAATTGATGCCTACGAAACCACCGGGCAGCGCGAACGCGTTGATCCTGTTGTCGTCGACGACGAAGAATTCGAACTTGAAATCGCCGTCGTTGACCTGGCTCGCGAGCTGCGACCCGATGACGCGGACGTACTCGGACAGCAACGGATCCTCGATGATCACGCCGGCGTTGCGCAGCTGCAGCATCACGCTGCGGCCGAGCTGCTGCTCGCGACTCTTGCTCAAGACCGTATCGGCAGGCGAGCCGAAATCGGGAAGCTCAGAGGTCTGGGCAAGGCATTGGGCAAGCCACAGCAAGCCGGTCAATGCTGCAAAGGCGAGCCGTTTTCTCATGTCTCCTCGAGGGCCATTGCCGCGCGCAAGACGTCGTCCACATGCCCTTTGACAGTGACTTTGCGCCATTCGTTGCGCAGCGTTCCATCGGCGTCGTACAAGAAGGTGCTGCGCTCGATGCCGCGCACTTTCTTGCCGTACATGTTCTTGTCGCGGATGACGTCAAAAAGTCCGCACAGCTTCGCATCGGTGTCGGCAATGAGCTCGAACGGGAATGCGAACTTCGCCTTGAACTTCTCGTGCGCGGTCAAGCCGTCGCGCGAAACACCGAGCACGCGGACGCCGAGCTTGCGAAATTTCGCGTAGTGATCGCGAAACGCCTCGCCCTCGAGCGTGCAGCCGGGAGTATCGTCACGCGGATAGAAGTAGAGCACGAACGGCTTGCCGACGAGCTCCTTGCTCGCAACGGTTCCGCCCGTCGCGGGCGCGCTGAACGCCGGGACTCTCTTGCCGACTGCTACCTTGGCCACCTGCGCTCCTTCGCTCAAGCCTGTTTGACCGGCTCCATGATCGCGTCGACGTTGAGCTGGTCACAGAAGTCCATGAACTCCTCGCGCAAGCCCGCAATGTGCACCGCGCTCGGTACGTTGATGAACATGTTCACGGAGAACATCGGCGCTCCCGTGTGCGTGGCCATGTAGCTGCGCGTCGACACCTCGGCGATTTCGACCTTGCGCTGCGTGAAGAACCCGCTGAGGCTGTGCACCATGCCTGGTTGATCGAGGCCCACGACGTCGACGGCATAGGGCAGCAGCTCCTTGCCCAAGCGTTTGGCTTCAGTGCGCCGCAGCTGCATCGTGATGCCGTTGCCCTGGCCATACTTGTCGAGCTCGCGCTCGAGCCGGCTGATCGTGTGCCAATTGCCGGAAACGAGCAGCAACATCCCGAACTCAGCCCCGAGCGCCGCCATGCGGCTTTCCTTAATGTTGCCGCCGCAATCGAGAATCACGCGGGCCAGCTCGTTCACGACGGTTGTCGAGTTGGCGCCGACGGCCGAGACGACTAGAAGTTGTTCCATGCAGGGGTAACGCCACGGACTCGCTGAATCCAGCCAGTGTACCGCGAAGCGACCGAGGCGCAATGCCGCGGGTTGCAGAGCCTTGGGACGGCCAGTACTATCGTGCCCTTTTTGCCGGAAGGGAATCACTCGATGTTGGCCGGGAGCATGGTGGCGCTCGTAACGCCGATGGATGCCGATGGCTCGGTCAACTATGCCGACTTAGGCCGGCTCATCGACTTTCACGTTGCCGCCGGGACCGAGGCGCTGATCATCGCCGGAACGACAGGGGAGTCTGCGACACTCGACCACGATGAGCACCTCGAGCTGCTCACGGTGGCGTGCCAGCTCGCTCAGCGCAGGATTCCAATCATCGCCGGCACGGGCTCGAACTCGACCGCGCAGACGTTGCGCCTTTCGCAGGAGGCGGATCAACTCGCGGTAGACGCGTTCCTGCTCGTCACGCCTTACTACAACAAGCCGACGCAGGAAGGCATGTACCAGCACTTCCGGACGATCGCCGACGCCGTCCACCGGCCGATCATCCTCTACAACGTGCCGGCCCGCACGGGCGTTGACTTGAAGCCCGAGACGGTCATTCGCCTTGCCTCGCACCCGAATATTCGCTCGATCAAGGAGGCTACGGGGGATCTTGCGCGCGTGGACGTGCTCAAGGAGGGGTGCGGCCCGGACTTCTGCCTGTTGAGCGGCGACGATGCCACGGCGTGCGCCTTCATGCTGCGCGGCGGCCACGGCGTAATCTCGGTCACGGCGAATATCGCGCCGAAGGCGATGCGCGCGCTTTGCGATGCCGCCCGTGCCGGACGCCGCGCCGAGGCCGAGCGAATCGACGCGACGCTCCAGCCCCTGCACCAGAAGCTATTCCTCGAGAGCAACCCGATTCCCGTGAAATGGGCGGTCGCGCAGATGGGCCTCATCGGGCCGGGCATTCGCCTGCCGCTGACGGCGCTTGCCGCTCGATACCACCGCGACGTGCTCGCGGCCATGCACGCCGGCGGCGTCGAGCCGAAGCGTCGAGCTTGAAGGACATGACGCGATTCGTCCTCATCTTCGTCCTTGCAGCTGCGAGCCTGCTTGCCGGTTGCTCGCACGATGGGGGGCTCCGCTGCGAGGACGTATCTCGATACGCGTCGAGTGTTTCGGTTCCTCCGCTGCGCGTTCCGGACGATCTGACCGTGCCCGACGAGTCCGATTCCTTGTTGATCCCCGATGCGACATCGGCTGAGGGCGGCGCGGCCACTCAGTGTCTCGAGGCGCCACCGTCATACTATGAGCAGAACAACGGCGGATAGCGGGCCGCTGCGCGGGCGACGGAATTTCTGTCGGGCTGTTGCAGCCGCGGCCTTCTGGGGCTCGGTAGCGCCAGCCGCGCTTGCGCAGAACGCGCGCAAGCGCGTCGCGATCGGCGGTCGGTCGGTGCCCGTCGTCGACGTTCATGCGCACTGCGTGTTTCCCGAGGTCGCCGATCTGCTTGCCGGCACCCCGCTCGCGGGGCGCACGTTTCCGTCGGTCTGGACGCTCGGCCCGGATCGTTTGCGCGTCATGGACGAGCGCGGCATCGAGGTCCAAGCGCTCAGCGTCAACACGTATTGGTGGTATGCAGCCGAGCGCGAGCTCGCGGAACGCATCGTCGGCGTCCACGATCAACGACTCGCCGACTGGTGCGAGGCCCATGCGGACCGCTTCGTGGCATTGAGCTCGGTCGCGCTCCAGTTTCCGGAGCTCGCCGCGCAACAACTCGAATTCGCCGTACGGGAGCTCGGGCACCGAGGGGCCTCGATCGGCGGGCACGTCGCCAACGAGCCGCCGACCGCAGAGCAGTTCGACGTCTTCTGGGCCAAGGCTCAGGAGCTCGACGTGCCGGTTTTCATGCATCCGAACAACGCGCTCAACGTGGTTCGCGACAACGGCTTTGCCGGTCGCGGCGACCTCGGGAACATCATCGGCAATCCGCTCGAGACGACACTGTTTCTCGCGCACATGATCTTCGACGGAACGCTCGACCGCTTTTCGCGTCTGAAGCTCGTTGCCGCGCATGGCGGAGGTTATCTGCCGTCCTACCTGGGGCGCACGGAAGTCGCTTGCAGTGTCAGAGAAAACGCGAACTGTGCGAATCGGAAGCCGCCGAGCGCCTACTTCAAGGATCAGATCTTCGTCGACTCGATGGTTTTCTCGGCCGAAGGCCTCCGCCACCTCGTCGCGGAAACCGCCGCGAGCCAGGTCGTCTACGGCTCGGACATCCCGTTCTTCTGGCCCGACACGATCGATCTCATTGCCGAAGCGAACTTCTTGACGGACGCCGAGAAGGCGGCGATCTTGGGCGGGAATCTCATCGATATTTTGCGGATCGACTCCTTGGCGGTCGCTTAAGAGCTATGGCCATTCGGGATACGGCCACCGGCTACGGCTGGGGCTCGATATTGCTCCACTGGGTTACGGCAGCGATCATCGTCGTGATGCTCTACGTCGGCAGCACGATCGAGAGCTTCACTGGTGACGAACGGCGCGACACCCTGGTTCTGCACACGTCCATTGCGATCACGGCGTATGCGGTGCTGTGGCTGCGGATCATTTGGCGCTTCGTCTATGGCCATCCCGGGCCGCTCGCGAAGCAAGGGCGATTCTTCTTTCTCGTCGGCAAGTGGGTGCACACAGTCATGCTCGTGGCCCTCGCCGTGATGTTGATCTCCGGCCCGTTTCTCGTTTGGACGATGGGCGAGCCGATCCGCGTCTTCGACTGGTTCGCGATCCCGTCGCCGCTCGAGGCGAACTTCGAGCTCAACGTTGTCGTGCATGCCGTACACCGCTGGGCGGCGCTGCTGATATTCGTGACGATTCTTCTGCACCTCGGCGGCGTGTACAAACATACGGCCTTCAATCAGGACGGGACGCTCACGAAGATGATCATTCCCGCACGCGGCGCGGAGACTACATTGCGCGACGCGGACGCGCCCGCTAAGCTCGACGGCTGACGGAAGCGGAGAGCGGCCCATGCATCGAGGAAGGATTGCGGCATTCGCGAGCGCCATCGCCGTCGCCGCGGCTCTGCAGGCGGCGGCTTATGGTGCCGATGATTCGGCGTCGGTCGGGGCGGTTCTGTGGCAACCGTCGATGAACGTCTTTCGTCGTTTCGCGGTCGCTCGCGAGCAGATGTTCGAGTTCTACGGCGAAGTGCTTGGTTTCGAGCAGCTCGATACGCTCAACGTCGGCGGCGGAAACGGCGTCGCGCGGTTTCGGGCCGGCGCGTCGGAGCTCAAGCTCACCGCGCGCGTCGCAAACCGGCAATACGTGCCCGGCGGCGTTCGCGACGCCACCGGAGTGCGCTTACTGACGTTTTTCTTTCCTGACGAAGCCGCGCTCGCCCAACGGTTCATTGCCCATGGCCGCGCGGCGCCCGAATTCATAACGCGTGCAGGCGGGCGCAGGTCGGCGCTCGTCGTCGATCCCGACGGGCAGGCGGTCGAGCTCGTAATCGTTCGGGACGGGGGCGCTTCCGACGAGGTCGAAGTCGGCCTCACAGTGTCCGACATCGAGTCGAGCCGTGCGTTCTACCGAGAGTTCGTCGGCCTCGAGGAGCTTGCGCCGGCCCACGACCCGGTGTTCGATACCACGAAGTATTCCTATCGGCACGGCTCGACGATCGTGAGTCTGCGCAGCTTCGGCTCCGAGCTTCCGGCGGATACCGGCAGCGGGGGGATTCAATACGTGGTCTCCAACGTCGACGTCGTCGATACGCTCGCGCGCGCGAAGAAGATCGCCGTCGATCAGCCGTTGAGCACGTTGGGCGGCTTTCAACTGCGCACGATCTGGCTCGATGACCCCGATGGCATCACGAACTATTTCGCCGAAACTGCACAGGCACGCGCGGCACGCCGACCATGAGCGACGCCAAAGACCTCATCGACCAGCTGTTCAACCGGCCCGGCGGGGCAAGGCGACCGCCGGACATCGGGCGCCCGCGGCTCGCCGGTGCGCCGATCGCGATCGCCGTGCTCGTGCTACTCGGTATTTGGGGCGTGTTCAGCTCCTTCTATACGGTCCAGCCGGAAGAGCGCGCCGTGATCAAGCGTTTCGGCGAAGTAACCGGCATCGCCGACCCGGGGCTGCATTTCAAGCTGCCGTTCGGCGTCGATTCGATCGAGATCGTCGCGACCGAGCGAGTGCTCAAGCAGGAATTCGGTTTTCGTTCGGAGGACGCGCTCGCGGATTCGCGCACGCGGTTCACCGGCGATTTCCCCGACGAATCGCTGATGCTCACGGGCGACCTCAACATCATCCAAGTCGAATGGGTCGTGCAATATCGCATCAGCGATCCGATCAAGTTTCTCTACGGAATGCGGGAGCCGACGCAGACGCTTCGCGACCTTTCCGAATCGGTCATGCGCCGCGTCGTCGGCAACCGCATCGGCAGCGACGTGCTCACGGTGGCGCGCGTCGAGATCGCGGCCACGGCGCAGTCCGAAATCCAGGCAGCGATGGACCGCTACGACAACGGCATTCACATCGTTACCGTCCAGCTTCAGGACGTCGTGCCGCCGCCGCGCGTGCAGCCCGCATTCAACGAGGTCAACGAGGCGCGCCAGGAGCTCGAACGACGCATCAATGAGGCTACGCGCCAGGCGAACGAGGCCATCCCGCGAGCCGAGGGCACGGCCATGCGCGCGATCTCCGAGGCGGAAGGCTACGCGACGGAGCGCGTCAACCGCGCGCTCGGCGAGAGTGCGCGTTTCAATGCGATCCTCGCCGAGTACCGCGGCGCGCCCGCAGTCACGCGGTCGCGCATGTATCTCGAGACGCTGAACCAGGTGCTGCCGGCCATCGGCTCGGTCGTCGTCGTCCAGGAGGGACAAGTGCCTCCCGTGCCGCTGCTGAATCTGCGCAATGCTCAACCGTTGCCGCAGGTAGCTCCTGCAAGCCAATGAAAAATATCACGTTCATCGTTCTCGTTGCCGTGGTTGCGTTGCTGCTCGTGACCCGCGCCGGTTTCGTGATCGATCAGGCGCAGCAAGGCATCATCGTGCAGTTCGGTGAACCGATCGGGGACGTCATAACCGAGCCGGGCCTGCATTGGCGCGTGCCGTTCGTCCAACAGGTTCGGCGGTTCGACAAGCGCCTTCTGACCTGGGACGGCGACGTGAGCCAAATCCCGACCCTAGGCCGGGAGTTCATCATCGTCGATACCACGGCGCGGTGGCGGATCGTCGATCCGTTGCAGTTCCTGCGCTCGGTCCGTGACGAGCTCGGCGCGCGCACGCGCTTGGACGATATCCTCGACTCCGTCGTGCGCGACATCGTGTCCGGCACCGAGCTCGAGGAGATCGTGCGTTCCGCGGATTGGCAGGTGGACGTCGCGGGGCTTTCCGAAGAGGAAGCGGCCGCGCTCGGCAGCACGGACCTCGGCCGACCGACGAAGGGTCGTGGCCAGCTCGAGCAGGACATGCTGGCAGCGGCCGTGGGCCTGATGCCGCAGCTCGGCATCGAGCTCGTCGACGTGCGCATCAAGCGCATCAACTACATCGATTCGGTCCGCGAGCAGGTCGAGAGCCGGATGATCGCCGAGCGTCAGAGCATTGCCGCTCGATTCAGGTCCGAAGGCGAAGGCCGAAGCCAGGAAATACTCGGCAACATGGAGCGGGAGCTGCGCCGCATCAGCTCCGAGGCGGACCGGCGCGCCCAGGAGATCATCGGCCGCGCGGATGCCGAGGCGACGCGGATCTACGGCGAGGCCTACGGCCAGGACCCCGAGTTCTACGAGTTCTCGCGCACGCTCGAGACCTACCGCACGCTCGGGCAGAACACGACCCTCATGATCGATGCCGAGTCGGAGTTTTTCCGGTATCTAGAGTCGACGTCGGCGCGTTAGTTTTCGGCCTACTGTCGCAGACTTGCGACTGCTTGTTCATGTGGACTATTCTCCGTTAAGTTAAACAGGGAAAGTGCCTGGATAACGCTCATAGGAGGAACGCATGTTCGAGCGAGGTAAGAAGGACGAGCCGGGGCAGAGGCAGGGAGTCGAGCCGGAAGCGGCGCCATGGAACGAGAGCGCTCGCGGCAACGCGCCGGCGCGTGAGGCGGCGGTCATCGGCCGCTCGATTCAAATCGACGGCAATCTTCGAGGCGAGGAAGACTTGCGCATCGAAGGGGATGTCAGCGGGACGATCCAGCTGAACAACCACAGCCTCACGATCGGCAAGGACGGCAAGATCAAGGCCGACGTGCATGCGAAGGTCATCACGGTCGACGGCAACATGGACGGAGATCTCTACGGCTCCGAGCGTGTCAGCATTCGCAAGACCGCGCGGGTCATCGGCAACATCGTTGCGCCGCGAGTGAGCCTCGAGGACGGCGCGCGGTTCAAGGGCTCGATAGAAATGGATCCCGAGGCCGTCGATGCGGTCCTCGGAAAGAGTCAGTCGGCACCGAAACCAGCGTCGGCCGTGACGCCGACGATCGTCGCGAAGCCAGCTGCGGTCGCGAAGGTTTAGGAGGGCTCGGTGGAACCGCTCGGGGCCGCGACCGCGAGAGCGGAATTCGAGGTCCCGCCGACTCCGCATGCGCCGTTGTTCCGGACGCTCATCGAGCGCATCGATGCGACGCGGCGCATCGTCGTGCTCGATTTGGGCGCGGCCCACGCGAAGACGCTCGAGTTGTTCAGCCGGTTTCGCTGTCGGATCGAGATCGTCGATGCGCGTAACGAGATAGAGTCGCTGAACGGCAGCGCCGATTCTCGCGATCTCGAGGCGGCCGTCACCGCGCTTCTTCCGCGCGTCGGTCCGGATCCGCTCGACATCGCGCTCTGTTGGGATTTGCTCAACTACCTCGACCGGCGTGCGCTCGCGGCGCTCATGGCGGCGCTCGCGGGACGCACGGCGCCCGGCGGCCTTGCGCACGCGCTCATCGTGTACCGCGAATCGCGAATGCCCGCGCGGCCCGGTGACTACGTGCCGCTGCAGGATTTTCGCCTGCTCAACCTCGGTCAATCGCTCGCTGAACGCGCGGCACCGCGGTACTCGCCGGAAGACCTGAAGCTCTGCATGCCGGGCTTCGCGATCGAGCGCGGCCGGCTCCTCGGCAACGGCATGCAAGAGTTTCTGTTTCGACGCAAGGCCCCGCTCGAGGAAAACAACGACCCACGCGCGCGGACGAACGCGCCGCGCGTGAAATCGAAGGCCTCCTAGGACGGCTAAGGACAAGGGTCCGGCTTTCACGTAAATTAGGTCCGCCTTAAGAAGAAGGGGACCTGCCTATGCCCGTTGGGACCGTGCGCGTGCTTGCATTGCTCGCGCTTGCATTCTCGTCCGTAGCGGTCGCCGAAGCGCAAACGCCGTCGGCGCGGGACTTCAGCGGCGTTTATTTCCCGGCGCCGGGCTCGGGGCGTCAACGCCTCCCCAGTCCGCTTCCGTATACGCCGGCGGCGCAGGCGCTCGCCGACGAATACGCAAAGCAGTTTCGGATCGAGGACGATCCGGGGTACTACTGCATCTGGCCCGGCATGCCGCGGGCGCCGTGGGGTGCGCCGTTCGCGATCGAAGTGTTTCACCGCCCGCAGGACCTGACGATCTTCTGGGAAGGCTACGGCATGTACCGCAAGGTCTACATGGCGGATCACAATCCTCCGGAGGCGATCCTGCCGAGTGCGATGGGACACTCGATCGCGCACTGGGAGGACGATGTGCTCGTGATCGAGACGACGCATCTGAAAGCCTACCCCTATATGAGTCGTTTCCCGACGACGTCGGACGCGCACATCGTCGAGCGCATGTGGCTCGAGGAACGCGTCGAAGAGGGGCAGACGCGCAAATACCTCGTCGACGAGCTCGTGGTCACGGATCCGAAGCTGTACACGGAGCCGATCCGTACGCGCGCCGAGGCCGTCCATCGCCCGGATCTGACGATTCTCGAGTACACATGCTCGGTGTCGCTCTGGGAAGCGTATCTGGCGGAACGTGGGCTCGTGTTGCCCGACGTCGATGCGCTGCCGAACCCGGGCGATTGATGCGCGCGACTCGCGCGGTGGCGAGGTTGCGCGAGCGGGATCGGGCGGCCCTGCCGGGTGAAAGCATCGGTCCCAACGCCGTGATCTTGCGCGCCTTCCTCCCGCATGAAGAGCCGATCCTTCGCGGCATCGACAGCGTCGCGGCGCGGGCGCCTTTTCGGCGCATGTTGACGCCCGGCGGGCGCGCGATGTCGGTCGCAATGACGAATTGCGGTCCCGTCGGCTGGGTTTCCGATCGACACGGATATCGATACTCGCCGACCGACCCGGAGACGGGTCGCGAGTGGCCGAAGATGCCGGACGCGTTCCTCGAGCTTGCTGCGTCCGCGGCCGCTGCCGCCGGGTTCGCGGCATTCGTGCCCGATGCGTGCCTGATCAATCTCTATCGGCCGGGAACACGTTTATCGCTGCACCAAGACAAGGACGAGCGCGATTTCACAGCGCCGATCGTCTCGGTATCGCTCGGTTTGCCCGCGACGTTCCTGTTCGGCGGGGCGCGCCGTGCCGAACGTCCGGCGCGCTACGCGCTCGCGCACGGCGACGTCGTCGTCTGGGGTGGGGCGTCGCGGCGCTATTATCACGGCGTTGCAGCGCTCGCCGACGGCAGCCATCCGCGCCTCGGCCGGCGGCGCGTCAACCTCACATTCCGTAAGGCCCTTTAGCCGCGGAGCACCGACTCGTAAATATCGAGGTACTCGTGCGCCATGGCGTGCGCCGAGAATCCAGACGCGGTCCGCTTGCCGGATGCGCCCATGCGCGCGCGCAAGTCTCGGTCCGCGCTGAGCGCGACAACGGCATCGCGCAATTGATCGGTGCGCTCGGCGTCGATGAGAATTCCGTTCTCCTTGTCGTGCACGATCTCCGGAACGCCGCCGACGCGCGTCGCAACGATCGGCAGGCCCTGTTCCATGGCGTCGAGCAGAATGCTGCCGATGCCCTCGCGCCGCGAAGGTAGGATGAAGATGTCGAACGCAGCGAGATAATCGCCGACGTTGTCGACGAAGCCCGTGAACGTCAAATTGTCGAGCCCGGCTGCGGCGGCCTTGAGCATCGCCTCGTCGGCGCCGCCGCCGACGAGAACGAAGTGGAGCTCCGGATGGGAGAGCCTAAGCTCCCGCGCGACGGCGATGATGAATTCCTGACCCTTCTGGCTGTTGTCGAGTGCGCCTACGTGGCCGACGAGGACGCGGCCGGCGAACTTCCGGCGGATCTCCTCCACTCGAGATTTGTCGACTGGCAAGCTGCTCGTCGCGCTATAAACGACTCGAGTACGAACGCGAGGATCGTGCTCGCGGACGACGTCGGCTACGCGCTTGGCGACCGCGACGACGAATGCCGCGTGCCGATAGGCACGGTGCGCGAACCAGTGATTTCTGATCGGGTTGTCGACGCGTCGCGTCGCGATATAAGGCGTCCCCGAGATCAGCGAGCGCAAGTACGCACCGTAGATGCTGCGTCCCTCGTGCACGTGGATGAGCTCCACGTCGCGCGTGGCGCGCGCCACACTCAGGAAACTGCCGGAGATGGACCGAACCTCGAGACCGAGATCGCCGAACCGACTGCTGAGCGGCCCGCCGCGGCGGGCGACGAGCACTTGCTCGACGCTACCGCCGTGCAGCGCGCGAATGAGCAGCTCCGTTTGCCGTTCTCCGCCGCGATAACCCTTGGCAGCGTTGACATGAGCGACTCGGAACGTCATTCGGTGAAAAGCACGCTCGCGCCCGGTCGGCGCCGCCGTAGCCTAACACAGGGTCCGCGACGTCGATTGCGGCAGAGCTGACGAGCGCATAAAGTGCCGGGCGTGTGCGGCTTCTTCGGCGGAACGGACCCGAGCTGGGACTACGCGGCGGCCTTGCGCGCGATCGCGCATCGCGGCCCCGACGCGAGCGATTTGCACCTCGCAAGCCCGATCAGCGTCGGGTTTCAGCGTCTCGCGATCATCGATCTTGCGCCCGAAGCGAATCAGCCGATGTTTGCAGCCGACGGCGCAACTTGGATCGTTTTCAACGGGGAGATCTACGGCTTCCAGCGGCTGCGCCGCGAGCTCGAGGGGCGCCAGCATCGTTTTCGCACGAGCTCGGACACGGAAGTCGCGCTCAATGCGTATCTCGAATGGGGTGACGACTTCGTCGCGCATCTCGACGGAATGTTCGCGATCGCCGTCTGGGATGCCCGCGTCCGCAAGCTCAAGCTCTACCGTGACCGACCCGGGATCAAGCCGCTCTACTACTTTTACGACGGGCGGCGTTTCGCGTTCGCCTCGGAGCTCAAAGCGATCGAGGCAGCCGTTGCGCGCGCCGACCTCGCGATCGACGGCACGGCGCTCTACGACTTTCTAGGGTATCGCTACGTGCCCGCGCCGAAGACGCTTTATCGGCAGTGCTTCAAGCTCCGGCCCGCGCATCGGCTCACGTTCGATCCCGCGACCGGAGCTCTCGAGGGGCCGCATGCATTTTGGCGGCTGCCGGTGCCGAGCGAGCCCGTGCGGCGGTCGCCGGGCGAAGCCGCGGAGGAGCTGCGCGCTTTGATCGAAACCTCGGTGCGCGAGCAGATGATCGCCGACGTGCCGCTCGGGTTCTTTCTGTCGGGCGGTGTCGACTCGAGCGTCGTCGTTGCTTCCGCGGCGCGCATCGGCGGACGCATCGCGACGTTCTCGATAGGTTTCGACGCGGATGAAGTATCGGAAACCCCGTACGCTCGCGAAGTCGCGAATCTCTTCGGCACGGACCATCACGAGCGCATCCTGCTGCGCGACGCCGCGCAAGAGCTGCTACCGCGACTCAAGCACTGGTTCGACGAGCCGTTCGCCGACGAGTCGTCGATGCCGACGTTTCTCGTCTCGCGGACCGCGCGCGAGAAGGTCACGGTCGTGCTCACGGGCGACGGTGGCGACGAAGTCTTCGGTGGCTACAGCACGTACGCGCGGTTTGCGCGTTACGAGCGCTGGCCCGCCTGGCCGCGGTTCATGGATACGCTCGCGGTGCGACTGCGCACGCGTCTCAATCGGCGGAATCCGCTCGCGCGCACACTGGCGCTGCTCGAGATGGGCTTGAGCTCGGGCTTGGATCTCTGGGCGCGGATCATGTTCGGCATGCCGCAAGCCGCAAAGACGGCGTATCGGCGTGAATTCGGGATCCCCGACGACTACGACGACTGGTGGCACTACCGTGAGTTTTGGCGCGCCGATCTGCCGCTGCGCACGCGGTTGCAGTACGTAGACTTCCATACGTTCATGCCCGGGCTCGTTCTGACCAAAGTCGATCGCACGAGCATGGCGGTCTCGCTCGAAGCGCGCGTGCCGCTCTTGGCGCGCAGCATCATCGAGTTTTCGTTTGCGCTCGCGGAAGATCTGCGTTACTTGAACGGCGAAACGAAAGGATTGTTGCGCTACGCGTACCGCGGAATTTTACCGGATCGCATCCTCGATCGGCCGAAAAAAGGCTTCGGTATTCCGCGCTATTATCTGCGCGACTTGAGCCGCGGAGCGCCCATACAAGAGCACGTTCTGCGCAGTCTTTTCCTGAGTCCGCGACACGGAGTACAGCATGCCGCCTAGAGGAGAGAAGAGAAGAAAATGCGCGTTGATCACGGGAATCACCGGTCAGGACGGCGCATACCTCGCGGAGCTCTTGCTCGCGAAGGGGTACGAGGTTCATGGCATCAAGCGGCGCGCATCGCTCTTCAATACCGACCGCATCGACCATCTGTACGCCGATCCGCATGCACCCGACCCGCAAATGTTCCTGCATTACGGCGACATGACGGACGCGACCAACTTGATCCGCATCGTTCAGGACGTCCAGCCCGACGAAATCTACAATCTTGCGGCGCAGAGTCACGTCGCCGTGTCGTTCGAGACGGCCGAATACACCGCCAACGCCGATGCACTCGGCACGCTGCGGTTGCTCGAGGCCGTGCGCATTTGCGATCTGACCAAGAAGACGCGTTTCTACCAGGCCTCGAGCTCGGAAATGTTCGGCAAGGTGCGCGAGACGCCGCAGCGCGAGACTACGCCGTTCTATCCGCGCTCGCCGTACGCAGCTGCGAAGGTGTATGCGTACTGGATCACCGTGAACTATCGTGAGGCGTACGGGATATATGCCTGCAACGGCATACTCTTTAACCACGAGTCGCCGATTCGCGGCGAGACATTCGTTACTCGCAAGATCACGCGCGGGCTCGCGCGCATCAAATCCGGTCTTGACGACTGCCTGTATCTCGGCAACCTCAATGCGCTGCGCGACTGGGGACACGCGCGCGACCACGTGCGCGCCCAGTGGTTGATGTTGCAGCAAAAGGCGCCGGCGGACTATGTGATCGCGAGCGGCCAACAGCACTCGGTGCGCGCGTTCGTCGAGCTTGCAGCGGCGAAGCTCGGCTTCGAGATCAAATGGCGCGGCACGGGCGTCGACGAAAAGGCAGTCGATGTGCCGACGGGGAGAACGCTCGTGCGCATCGATCCTCGCTACTTTCGACCGACCGAAGTGGACACCCTGCTCGGCGACGCCGCGAAAGCGCGCGCCGAGCTCGGCTGGGCGCCGGAGATCGGCTTCGATGCGCTCGTTGCCGAGATGGTCGAGGCTGACCGCGCGCTTGCGGAGCGCGACGCGCTCGTCGCGCGCGAGGGCTATGCCGTGCTCCGCCAGCACGAATGACGGAGAGCTTCGACAAGTCCGCGCCGATATTCGTCGCGGGCCATCGGGGGCTCGTCGGCGCCGCTGTCTGCCGCGCGCTCGCGAAGCAGGGGTTTAGGAATGTCGTCACGCGCTCGCGCGCGACGCTCGATCTCCGCAATGCCCACGCCGTCGAGGAGTTCTTCGCAACGCTGCGTCCGACGTACGTGATCATGGCCGCGGCGAAGGTCGGCGGCATTCTCGCGAACTCGATGTATCCGGCAGATTTCCTGCATGAGAATCTGCAAATCCAAACCAATGTCATCGACTCGGCGTTCCGCCACGGCGTGGCGAAGCTTTGCTTTCTCGGCTCGAGCTGCATCTATCCGCGGCTCGCGCCGCAGCCGATCAAAGAGGAGTCGTTGCTGACGGGCCCGCTCGAGCCGACCAACGAGTGGTACGCGATCGCGAAGATCGCAGGCATCAAGATGTGTCAGGCGTACGCGAGACAACATCACTTCAACGCGATCTCCTTGATGCCCACCAATCTCTACGGACCCGGCGACAACTTCGATCTAGCGACTTCGCACGTTCTGCCGGCGTTGATCCGGAAATTCCATGAGGCGAAGGCGAGCCGCGCCGGCGAGGTCACGGTATGGGGCACAGGCCAGCCGCGCCGGGAGTTCCTCCACGTGGATGACCTCGCGGACGCCGTCTGCTTTCTCATGGAGCGGTACGAATCGGCGGAGATCATCAACGTCGGCGTCGGCGCGGACGTGACGATTGCGGATCTCGCCGAGCTCGTGCGTACGGCCGTCGGCTATTCGGGGCGGATCGTCTTCGACCGGTCTAAACCAGACGGCACGCCGCGCAAGCTCCTCGACATCGGCCGCATTTCCGCGCTCGGCTGGCGGGCGGCAATCGGTCTTGAGGAGGGGATTCGCTCGACCTATGCTTGGTACGTCGCAAACCTCGCCGGGCGCTAGAACACGGCCACGCGCGCGCGTGCCCCGCCGAGCCACCACGCAGCCTCGCTGAACGTGCTGAGATAACTCGCGAAGAGTTCGCGCGCGCGCGCCAGCAGCAGCATGTCGATGAGGTCCTCGACCATGCCCGGCGCGGACTTCCAGCTCGTGGCCCGCTCCGTCGTGCGCGAGAACTCGAGGAATCGGCTCGCGCCAAGCGCCGCCTTGAGCATCGGCACGATGTCGTCGCTGTCGCTGACGACGAAAAAGCGCCGTTCGGCCCCGGCGTGCTCGAGCAGCTTCAACAATCTTTGCAACGACGGCTTGTGGTACTTGCGGTAGCGGCGCGGATCGTCGCGCCAAGTGCGTACCTGCACGCCGATGATCGATGCGTCGAAGTGGGCGCGCGCCCACGTCGCCGCGCGCTCGGCAATCTCGGGTCGGGCGCGGATGCGGCCGAAAAGCTCCGCGTAGAGCGTGCGAAAGTGCGGAGGTATGCGCTCGTACTCGAGATCGATATGCCGCGCGTCGGCGCGCGTGGAACGCCGCGAATGCTGCTTGGGAAACAGCATGTAGCGGTAGCGATCCGTTTTGCGGCCGGTGGCGATCCACCACATCTTGCCGATGCCGCGGATGAGCGGATGGGCTCCGCCGCCGACGGTCGCGAAACCCGCCGGCAAATAGGGCTCGTCCTGCGGCAATACCGCGAGCCGCCAGGATTTGTGCTCGACCGCGCCGGGCGGGACGGATTCGACAGCGCAGTCGTTCGCGAACAAGTCCGCAAAGCGGGCGGGCATATTGGGCGTTATCGGCCAATAGACGCGCGCATCGGCGCCGATGCGCATCGCCGACACCCATGACTTAATGCGATTTCCGAGCCCGCCAGACTCGGTCGATACGATCATTGAGCCGACGGGCCAAAATAGAAGCGCGCCCCGAGCAAGAGCGTCGTGTCCTCCTCGTCGATGCGCAGGCGGCCGCCGAGAGACAGCGTCTGCTTGCGATGGAACTGCGCCCCGAGCTCCAAAACGGTCTCGAGATCGTCCAAAGAGTCGTCGAGAAACAGCTCACCCGAGAGCTCGAGTCGCTCACCGACCCAGGAGCGTATCTCGCCGCTCAGGATCAGGCCTTTTTCATCGAGATCCGGTGCCTGATTCGGGCGGTCGAGCTCGGTGCTCGCGTACGCGAGCTCTGCAACGAAGTCCGTTCGCGGCGAGAGAGTCCAATGGTAGCCGCCGCCGACGTGGAAGGCCGTACGGTCGAGATCGTCGTCGATTTCCCAATCTTGGTAGGCGCCGAAGACGTGTATTCGGTCTGCGACCTCTATCGAGCCGCCGAGCTCGATGCCGCCGGAGTCGAGCTCCGTCATCGCGTAGTTCGCGAATACGTAATCGTAGGGCAACGGCCGGCTCGACTCCTGAGCCGGCGCCGAAACCGCGACAAACACGGCTCCCCACGCCGCGAGTTGCGCTCCTAGTCGCATGTGTCTTACTCCCTTACTACGATCAACCCTAAGCAATGATAACCGCTCAAAAGATCATCTCGACGAGCCGCAGCGCGTCGGCGGGCGTCGTGTCCACCGTGGCGACGAACTCGGCGTGCGCGTCGCGCGACGCGTTCGGGTCGAGCGCTATGCCCCAGAATCCTGCGATTTCGTTCGGGACCATGGAGTAGCGGATGTCGACGATGAGCCCCGTGGTCGGGTCGAAGCCCAAGAAATCGTCGGCGATTCGGCGGAAGCGCTCGATGTCGCCGGCCCGACGGCTCGCAGCGTCGAGCCACGGAAAATCGCGCCCCACGTCGAGCTTCGCGATGCTCTCGCCCGGGTAAACCTGTGCGCCGAACGCGACCCGCACGCCATCCACGTAATAGCGGCCGTCGTGCTCGTAGATCACCTTCCACACGAGCACGGTACCGAGCGCGGGCTTGGCTTCGAGACGCAGCGGCATGTGCCCGCGCTCGCGCGCAAAGGCGGCGCCTGCGGCTTCGGCACGCTGTTGCTGAATCATGCCGAAAACCAGATACGCGAATGCCCATGAAACGGCGGCCCAAGCGTAGCTCCTGCGCCGCCGGCGCAGCGCGAATACGACGAGAACGAGCGACGGCAACGTGAATGCCGGGTCGATGGCGGAGACGATGCTCCACGCGACGCGATAATCGGTGAAGGGCCAAAAGAGCTCCGTACCGTAGATCGTGCAAGCATCCAGCAGCCCGTGGCTCGCGTAGCCGAGCAGGCAGAAGACATAGGTTTGCCGAAAGGCGAGATGCGCGCGCGCCCAGACGTGGAGCAGCGCCGCGCACGCGAGCGCACCGAGCGGCGCAAACGCAAGCGCGTGTGTGAAGTGGCGGTGGTACTCGAGAAACAGCAGCGGATCGGTCGACGATCTGATCAGTATGTCGAGATCGGGGGCGATCGCCGAAAGGCTGCCGAGCACGGCTGCAGGTAGGCGCTTGTCGCGGCGCGCCGCCGCTTGCGACCAGCCAGAGCCGAGCACGCCGTGGCTAATGGGGTCCACGGCGCAAGAGCCTACCGTATCGCGGCGCGATCAGGTAATGTGCGTCGCGATGATTGTCAGGCTCAAGTCCGTGATCGCCTGCGTGGCCGGCGCGCTCGCGTTTGCGACACAAGCACAGGAGCCGCTCGAGACGATCGAGGTCGTCGGCACGACGCCACTCGGGGCGCGGCGCGCTGCCGATGAGATCGCGGCGAATGTCCAGACCGTCGATGCCGAAGATCTTCGCGAGCAGGGCGCGCTCGATCTTGCCGATTTCATGCGCCGCAACTTGGAAAGCGTTTTCGTCAACGAAGCGCAAACCAATCCGCTGCAGCCCGACATTCAGTACCGCGGCTTCGTCGGCTCGCCGTTGCTCGGGTTGCCGCAAGGTCTCGCGGTCTACCAAGACGGCGTGCGTCTCAACGAGCCTTTCGGCGATACGGTCAATTGGGCGCTCATACCGGATTCGGCGATCGACACGGTCTATCTCATGCCCGGTTCGAACCCGCTTTTCGGACTCAACGCGCTCGGCGGCGCGATCTCGATCGAGACCAAGGACGGTTTCTCGCATCCGGGCTCGAGCGCCGAAGTGTACGGCGGCTCGTTCGCGCGGTTAGGCATGGAAGCGGAAACCGGCGGATCGGTCGACGAGCACTTCGCGTACTTCCTCACGGGCGCCTACTTCGAAGAGGACGGTTGGCGCGACTTTTCGCCGAGCGAGGCCACGCAGTTTTTCGGCAACGCCAGTTGGCAGCTCGAGCATGCGACGCTCGGCGCGAGCCTGACGCATGTCAATACGGATCTGATCGGCAACGGCGCCGCACCTGCGGAGCTGCTCGAGATCGATCGTTCCGCGATTTTCACGCGGCCCGACCAGACGGAAAACGAGCTCACACTCCTCAACATCACGGGCACGCACGCGTTCGCCGAGAACCTGGCGTTGGCGGGCAATGTTTACGTTCGCGATAGCGACATCTCCTCGTACAACGGCGACGACTCGGATTTCGAAGAGTGCGCGGGCACACCGGGTTTCGTATGCGCGGAAGAAGACGGCGTCGAGGAGCTCGTGCTCGACCAAGCCGGGAACCCGGTCCCCGCGAGCGGCGAGGTCGAGGGCGCGACCGTCAATCGCACGAGCACCGAGCAGGACGGTATGGGCCTCGGCTTGCAGGCCACGTGGACGGGCGAGCTCGGGAAGCACGAAAACCTGCTCGTCGTCGGGCTCGCCTATGACGAGAGCGAAATCGCGTTCGCGGCAAGCACCGAGCTCGGCGCGCTCGATCCGACGCGGCTCGCGATTCCGAGTGGCTTCTTCGTCGGCGAATCCTTCACGCGCATGAGCGCCGAGACCGCCAATAAGGGCGTGTACGTTGCCAACACATTCATGCTCGCGGACCAGACGTCTTTGACGATCTCGGCGCGCTACAACGACACTCGAGTCACGCTCCGCGACGAGCTCGGCACGGCGCTCGATGGCGACCACGATTTCAGCCGTCTCAATCCCGCGATCGGGCTCACGGTCGGCGTCGCGAACGACGTGACGTTCTACGCCGGCTACAGCGAATCCAATCGCGCGCCTTCGCCGGTCGAGCTCACGTGCGCCGACGAGGACGACCCGTGCCGCTTGCCGAATGCGTTTCTCGCCGATCCGCCGCTCGAGCAAGTCGTCGCTGCGACGGTCGAGGCCGGCGTGCGCGGCCAGTTCGCAGGCGGCCGCTGGCACGCCGGCGTTTTCCGCACGGCGAACGAGGACGACATTCTCTTTATCAGCGCCGGTGTGCTTACCAACGAGGGATTCTTCGACAACGTCGGGGAAACGCGCCGCGACGGCGTCGAGCTCGGCCTCGACGGCGGCGCGGGCGAAGAGCTGCGCTGGTTTGCGAACTACACCTATCTCGAGGCGACGTTTAGAGAGAATTTCGCGGTATTGAGCCCGAACAACCCCGCGTCCGTGGGCGGTGAGATTTTCGTCGAATCCGGCGACCGGTTGCCGTTGATTCCGAGCCGGCTCCTCAAAGTCGGCATACATGCGTCGATGGGATCACGGCTCACGCTCGGCGCCGAGGCGCTCGCCGGCGGCGATTTCTACCCCCGCGGCGACGAGGGCAACCAAGTCGAGACGGTCGATGGCTACACGGTTCTCAATGTGCGCGGGGAGCTCGCGCTCAACGACAACGTCGGGGTCTTTCTCAACATCGACAACGTGCTCGACGCGGAATACGAGACGTTCGGGCTGTTCGGCGAGGCCGACGAGGTGCTCGGCGCCGAATTCGAGGACAGTCAGTTCCTGTCGCCGGCGGCGCCGCGGGCGGCATGGCTCGGGGTACGGATAAACTTTTGAATCGGGGGATCCCAATGGGCATAGCGCGTAACGTCTTTTTCTTCTGCGCAATCGTTTTCGCGGCCGGACACGTCGTGGCACAAGATACCTACGTCGTCCCCGCGGGCACGCCCGAGCACATCAAGCGCGCGGTCGAGTCGCCGGAACGGCCCGCCGAGCAACGCGCCCGCGACGTGAACCGCAAGCCCGCCGAGACACTGGTGCTGAGCGGCATCGAGCCCGGCGACCACGTCATCGAGATCGCGGGTTTCGGGCAGTACTACACGATGATGCTCGCGGAAGCGGTGGGCCCAGAGGGTCATGTCGACGTCTATGACTTGCCCTACACGGATCAGTTCGCGGGCGAGGCGTCGCGCGCATTTGCGGCCGCGCATCCGAACACGACGTACCATCAGGTGGACTACAACACGGCGGAATTTCCGCGGGCCGATGCCGTGCTCAACATCCTCTACTACCACGACCTCAAGCCCAACGATATCGATACCGCAGCCATGAACGCGAAGCTGCTCGCCGCGCTCAAGCCCGGCGGCATCTATCTCGTCGTCGACCATAAAGCCGAGGACGGCTCGGCATGGCGCGACGCGGGAACCATTCATCGCATGGGCGTGGAAACGATCCGCGAGGAGGTAACGGCTGCCGGGTTCGAGCTCGCGCTCGAAAGCGATATCCTCGCAAACCCAGCCGATGACCGCACGAAGATGGTGTTTACGCCGGGCGTGCGTGGCCATACGGATCAGGCCGTCTTCGTCTTTCGCAAACCGGCGCGATAGTTCCCCGTGAGACTCGGAAGACTCGTCTTAGCCGTGGCGACCTCGGCGGCGCTGGCCGGTTGCGGCGGCGCGGCCGATCAGGGCGGCGCGACCGCTGACGAGCCGCTCGCGGCCGCCGCCGCGAAGCTCGCGGCGCTCGAGCAGCGCGAAACGCGCATCGCAGACACGAGAGCAATCGAGCGGCTACAGCGCGCGTACGGTTACTACGTCGACGAAGGGCTCTGGGACCAAGTCGCCGATCTCTTCACTGCGGACGGCACCATCGAGATCGGTCTCGACGGCATCTACGTCGGCAAAGAGAGAGTGCGCGCGTATTTCTATGCCCTCGGCGACGGCAAGTCGGGTCTATCCGCAGGCGCACTAAACGAGCACTTTCAGCTCATGCCCGTCGTGACCGTCGCGCCGGACGGGATGACCGCCAAGGGCCGCTGGCGGGCGCTGATCCTCGCGGGCAGGCTCGGTGAGAGCGCGATCTGGGGCGAGGGCCCGTACGAAAACGAGTACGTCAAAGAAGACGGCGTTTGGAAGCTCGAGAAAGTTCATTGGTACCAAAGCGTCGTCGTGCCCTACGCGACGGGTTGGCTCGATGCTCCCGACGTCAACAAAGGAGAGTGGGTTTCGGCGCGCCTGCCACCCGATCGGCCGCCCTCGATCGAGTATTCGACGTGGCCGGACGTGTACCTCCCGGAGTTTCATTTTCCGAACCCGGTCGCGGGCGCGCTGCCGCGTCCAGTCGCCTCGGCGGCGAGCGATAGACCCGTGCGCGATCGCGACGCGCTCGCAACCTCGGCAGCGGCGCTCGCGCGCCAGGCGCAACTCCTCGAGGACGAGAACGCAATAGAGAACTTGCAGGGGATTTACGGCTTCTACGTCGATAAAGGCTTTTGGAGCGAGGCCGCCGATCTTTTCGCGGACGAAGGCACGATCGAGGTCGGCGGCAGCGGGGTCTTCGTCGGCAAGGTGCGCGTGCTCGAGTATCTGCGCTCGCTCGGGGCCGAGTTTCCGCAGCCGGGGCGCCTGTTCGATCAAATGCAGCTGCAGCCGATCGTGGACGTCGCGCCGGATGGGCGCACGGCAAAAGCCCGCTGGCACTTGTTCTCGCAAGAAGCCATTCACGGCGAGTACGCGCGTTGGGGCACGGGCGTCTACGAGAACGAGTACGTCAAGGAAGACGGCCTCTGGAAGATCCTGAGCCTGCGGCTCTATACGACCATGCGCACACCGTACGAGGACGGGTGGGGTAAGACCGCGTTGCCCATGCCGGGACCCATCCCCGACTTACCGGCCGACCGACCGCCGAGCATTGCTTACGAAGCATATCCGGCCGTGTTCGTGGCCCCGTTTCACTACGAGAATCCGGTCACGGGGCCGCCGGCACAGGCCGGCTCGGCCGCGGGTCACGGCGGCGCTCCGGCGAGCGTCGCGGCACTCGAGGACACGCTCGCCACGCTCGATGCGAAGATCACGCGCCTTGAGGATATCGAGGCCATCGAGCGGCTCGACACGATCCGCGCGTACTATCTCGCGCACAGCCAGTGGGACAACTCGGCCGCGCTCTTCGCGCCGGACGGCTCGATCGAGATCGCCATGCGCGGCGTGTACGTCGGTCGCGCAAGCGTGCGCCGCAACCTGAATCTCTACACGGAGGTCGGGATGCAGTACGGCTTGTTGCACAACCACATGACCCACCAGCAGGTCATCCATGTCGCAGAGGACGGGTTGACTGCCAAGGTGCGTTCGCGGGCATTCAGCATCATGGGGCAGCACGGCCGCTATGCGCAGTGGATGGGCGGCACCTACGAAAACGAGTTCGTCAAAGAGAACGGCATCTGGATGATCAAGCGCGATCATCAGATCAACACGTACTTCGCGCCCTATGCCGTCGGCTGGAAGGAGCTCGCGCCGCGGCCGCCGCCGGGAATCACGGAATCCAATCCGCCGGATCTACCCCCGACCATGGCATTCGAGATGTACCCGAGCGCGTTCCTGCCGCCGTATCACTACGTGAACCCGGTGACGGGGCACGCGGTCACCTGGCCCTGAGAAGCGCCTTCGTAGGAGCGGCTTCAGCCGCGACTCTTACGACGACATCGCCTTCAAGATCGCATCCTTCTGCCGCTTCACGAACTGCTCGAAGCTCTCGAGCGCCGGATTGAGCTCGCGCGAAACGTCGACGCTGCGTGCGCCGACGACGGCCTTCTCGAAGTCGCGATAGACCTGGAACATGTTGCCGTACTCGTCCGCGCCCGGGAAACCGAAGGCGCGATAGGCGTCCGGCTCGACCGCGTTATAGACGACCTTACTGACGCCGAGCGCCTTGACGAGCGTTTTGCCCATGTCCTCGATCGTGAGCATGCCGCCCGCGATGCCGACCGTGCCGCCGATGTATTTCTTGCCGGCCTTGAAGATGCCGTAGGCGACTCTGCCGATGTCTTCGGCCGCGATACCTGCGAGCTTCGCTTTGCCCATCGGGAACGTCCAGGCGTAGTTGCCGTCTTTGTCCTTCTTGGGCGCGAGGCCGAACATGTAGAGGTTGTCCCAATAGAACGACGTGAGCAGATACGTCACGGGCAACCCTTTGAAGTACTCGTTGGCTTCGGCTTTGGCGTCGAAGTGCGGGACACGGTACTTCTGCTGCAGGATCGGCATGCGCTTGTCGTCAGGCTTCATGAGCTTGCGCGTATCTTCGAGCGTCGACCAGACGATGTGCTTGACGCCCGCGGCCTTCGCAGCCTCGGCAATGTTTTTCGCCTGAGCCTTTTCCTTCTCGGCCGAGAAGTGCTCCCAGAAGTTCGTGACGGCGTAAACGCCGTAGGCGCCGGCGAAAGCCTTCTTGAGGCTCGCGACGTCGTCGATGTCGGCCTTGACGACTTCCGCACCCTTTGCGGCGAGCGCCTTCGCTTTGTCCTTGTTCGGATCGCGCGTGACTGCGCGGCAAGCGAAATCGCCCTTTTTGTCAGCGAGAATCGCGCGGCAAAGACCGCCGCCTTGCGCACCCGTTGAGCCCACTACTGCAATAACTTTCTTGTCAGCCATTAGTCTTTTCCTCGAGCACGTTGCGTGCGTGCAGTTAGATTACCACGAGCGCCTACTGACTGGCTTCGCTCGGCGCGATGCGCAACAACGCGCCGTCGTCCTCGTCGGTGACGACGTACAGAAGCCCGTCCGGGCCTTCACGCACGTCGCGGATGCGCTGGTGGAGCTCGGCCAGCAGCGACTCGCGCCGCAGCTCCTCGAGATTTCCGTTCAGGGCGACGCGCTCGAGGCTGCCGGTGCGTGGAATCTCACCGCGCCGGGCGCTGCCGACGAATAGGTTGCCTTTCCAGGCCGGGATTCGATCGGCCGTGTAGAAAGTCAGGCCCGTGGGCGCAATCGATGGGATCCAGAGAATCATCGGTTGCTCTGTGTCCGGTCCAAGCGGCACGCGCGAGTGACGCGGCCCTTCGTAGGTGCGCCCGTAGCTGTACTCGGGCCAACCGTAGTTTCGCCCCGGCAGGATCAGGTTCACCTCGTCGCCGCCGTTCGGGCCGTGCTCGGC
>DATBLZ010000153.1:0-6305 GCA_036555065.1 Gammaproteobacteria bacterium | reverse complement strand
GCCGCGGCGGCCATCGAGATCGCCGCGAGCGTCTCCGTCAACGTGCCGATCTGGTTCGGTTTGACGAGAATGCTGTTTGCGACCTTCTGCTCGATGCCCTGCGCGAGAATCCGCGTATTCGTGACGAATAGGTCGTCGCCGACGAGCTGCACGCGATCGCGCATGCGCTTGCTCAGGTATCGCCACCCGGTCCAATCGTTCTCGGCCATGCCGTCCTCGATCGAGATGATCGGGTAGCGCGCGATCAAGTCCTCGAGAAAGCCCGCGAACTCCGTCGAGCCGAACTTGCGGCCTTCGGACTCGAGGTGATATTCCCCGTCCTTGAAAAACTCCGAGCTTGCGACGTCGAGCCCCAAATAGACTTCTCGCCCGAGCGTGTAGCCTGCGGCATCGACAGCCGCGCTGATCGCCTGCAGCGCCTCCTCGTTCGACGCGAAGTCGGGGGCGAAACCGCCCTCGTCGCCGACGGCCGTATTGAGCCCGCGTTCCTTGAGGATCTTCTTGAGTTTATGAAAGACCTCGACGCCGTAACGCACGCTTTCGGCGAATGTCGGCGCGCCGACCGGCAGGATCATGAATTCCTGAATGTCGACGTTGTTGTCGGCGTGCGCGCCACCGTTGATGATGTTCATCATCGGCACGGGCATTACGTAGGTATCGCGCGCCGCGAGATGCGCGAACAGCGGCACGTGGGCTTCGCTCGCAGCCGCGTGCGCGTTCGCGAGCGACACGGCGAGCACCGCATTGGCGCCGAGCCGCGACTTGTTCTCCGTTCCGTCGAGCTCGATGAGCTTGCGATCGAGCCCTTCCTGATCGCCGGCCGCGTGCCCGAGAACAGCCGCGCGGATCTCGCCGTTCACGTTCGCGACCGCGCGGCGCACGCCCTTGCCGGAGTAGCGATCCATGTCGCCGTCGCGGAGCTCAACGGCCTCGCGCGATCCCGTCGATGCGCCCGAGGGTACGGCCGCGCGGCCGCGCGCGCCGCTCGCGAGCTCGACCTCGGCCTCGACCGTCGGGTTGCCGCGGGAATCCAGAATCTCTAAGGCGCGGACGTCCTTGATGGCGCTCATCGGAGCGGCTTCAAGCTTCGGCCGCGCGCGGCAGCTTCAGTCCCTGGCACGCACGCGCGGCGTTGACGAAGCTCGTGAAAAGCCGGTGACCGTCGCGCGGATTCGAGGTGAATTCCGGATGGAACTGAGAAGCGAAAAACCACGGATGGCCCGGCAGCTCGATGATCTCGACGAGCCCGTCCTCGGACATTCCCGAGAAAACGAGACCCTTCTCCTCGAAGCGCTTCAGATACCCGTTGTTGACCTCGTACCGATGCCGGTGCCGCTCGGCGATCTTGTCGCTCGCGTAGATCTCCCGCGCGAGGCTCGCTTTCTTGAGCAGGCTCGTTTGCGCCCCGAGCCGCATCGTGCCGCCGAGATCGGACTCGGCGCTGCGCCTCTCGACCGTGCCGCCGCGATCGCGCCATTCGGTAATGAGCGCAATCACGGGATGCTCGGTCTTGCGGTCGAACTCCGTCGAATGGGCCCCCTTCAGCCCAAGCACGTTGCGGGCGAATTCGATCACCGCGACCTGGAGCCCGAGACAGATGCCGAGATACGGTACCTTCTTCTCGCGCGCGAATTTGACCGCGAGAATCTTGCCTTCGATGCCGCGCCCGCCGAAGCCTCCGGGGACCAGCACGGCGTCGACCTCGCTGAGCGCGCTCGTGCCTTCCTTCTCGAGGTCGGCCGACTCGAGGTGGAGGATATTGACGCGCGTGCGCGTACGGATGCCCGCATGCAGCAATGCTTCGTTGAGCGACATGTACGAGTCCTTGAGGTTCACGTACTTGCCGACCATCGCGATCGTGACTTCGGCTTCCGGGTTCTTGCGCGCCTCGACGACCGCGTGCCATTCGGAGAGATCCGCGGGACGCTGCGTGATCCCGAAGTGCTCCATGACGATGTCGTCGAGGCCTTGGCTGTTGAGCAACATCGGGATCTCATGGAGGTCGCCGACGTCGACGGCGGAAATGACGGCGCGCTCCGCGACATTCGTGAAGAGCGCGATCTTCGCGCGCTGCTCGGGCGGCAATGCCTGCTGCGAGCGGCAAACGAGCACATCGGGCTGGATGCCGATCGAGCGCAGCTCCTTGACGGAGTGCTGCGTGGGCTTCGTTTTGATCTCCGAGGAGCTCGGCAGGAACGGCACGAGCGTCAAGTGGATATAGAGAGCGCGATTTCGGCCGAGCTCCACGCCCATCTGGCGGATCGCCTCGAGGAACGGCAGCGACTCGATGTCGCCTACGGTGCCGCCGATCTCGACCATGCAGATATCGGCATCTTGGGCGCCGCGCATGACGCACTTCTTGATCTCGTCGGTGATGTGCGGAATCACCTGAACGGTCGCGCCGAGATATTCGCCGCGGCGCTCTTTGGCGATCACGTTCGAATAGATGCGGCCGGTCGTGAAGTTGCTGTCGCGGCCGGTCTTCGTGCGCACGAAGCGCTCGTAGTGGCCGAGGTCGAGGTCGGTTTCCGTGCCGTCGTCGGTCACGAACACCTCGCCGTGCTGAAACGGGCTCATCGTGCCCGGATCGACGTTGATATAAGGATCGAGCTTGACGAGTCTGACTTTGAGGCCGCGGGCTTCGAGCAGTGCGCCGAGTGAGGCGGAGGTGATTCCCTTCCCGAGCGACGAGACCACGCCGCCGGTCACAAAGATAAATCGCGTCATGCTCCGCCCGTCAAAAAAACTACCCCGTCCTGGGACTCAGCAATCAACCGGAGCCTGCCCAAGAAAACTGAAGCGAATTGGTACACCCCGAGACGGGGTTACAGCTTACTACACGACCGGTGGATGATCCAACCACTCAGCGCGCCATTTTGGGCCCGGCGACGAAGCGCTCTGCACTTCCTCGCTGATCCAGAGGTCCGCAACGCCGACGAGCGTCTCGCGACGGAACAGAAGCGGAATCCGATCGCGCATCCACGGCACGACGCCATTCTCTTGGAACCAGTGCTTCAACGTCTTGCTGCGGCGGTGATTCGCGGGCCGAAAGCGCTCGCCGCCGCGCCGGAACCGCACGTCGATCCCGGTGCGCGCCCACTCGTCGGGAAACCCGGCTTCGGCCGGGACGAGCCGCAGCGAGCCGCTTACGCCGAGCCACGCGCGGTCGACGGCGAGCTCGCCCGGAGCCCCGCGTCCCCTCGAGCCCGCGACGGTCGGCAGCAAGTAGACGTGCTCGCGATAGATGTGTGCCGCGGCCCCGGGCCACGTCACTTGCGCGCGCCCGCCGGCGTGCTCGCGCAGGATCGCATCGCGCAGCTGCTCGAGATGCAGGCTCGAGGGCATCGGCAGGCCGAGCGTCCGAACCACGAACCGCAGGAGGTTGGCTTGCCGCGCCGGCGAGAGCGTGCGCACGCGTTCGCACGGGAGCCGATGGAGATCGGCGACCTCGCGCGTGTCGTCGGCCGCGACCTCCTCGAGGAGCTCCTCGGCTTCGGCCATCTGCCGCGCAAGCCGCGCGGCCGCCCGCTGCGCGGCAGGCCAGCGCTCGTGCAGGGCCGGCAGCACGCGCGCCCGCAGATAACTCCGATCGAAGCGCAACGCCGCGTTCGCCGGGTCGTCGAGCCACGTGAGGTTCCACCGCAATGCCTGCGCGGCGACTTCCGCGCGCGTGAACTCGAGCATCGGCCGCGCGAGCAAGCCCGGGCCGAACGCGGCGAGCTCGTGGATTCCCGTGAGCCCGCGGACGCCCGACCCCCGCAGCATGCGCAGCAACACCGTTTCGAGCTGATCATCGCCGTGATGCGCGGTCAACAATACGTCTCCGGCGGTCATGAGCTTGCGCAGCGCCGCGTAACGCGCCTCGCGCGCCGCCGCTTCGGGCCCACCGTGCGCGGACCCCCCCGGAATCGTCACGCGCGCGCGCTGAAACGCGACGCCGAGCGCGTCCGCCGTGCGCGCACACGTCTCGGCCCAGGCTTGGGACTCCGGGTGCAAGCCATGGTCGACATGGAACGCAACGACCGGTGTTTCGCCGGCGACGCGCAGCATCGCCGCGAGCAAGACTGTCGAATCGACGCCGCCGCTGAACGCGACGGCGTAACGCGACGGCACCACCGGCACGCTCAGGCGCGCCAGCGCCGCACGCAACCGCTCGAGGAACTCGGCGCTCTCGCTGGATTCAGTCGTTGCGGTCATCCCGCGATTGTCGCATTTGGGCGCTTTGTCAGCCTTCGCGGTAGTTGCCGAAGTTCGCGAGCTTCTCGCGGCGCCGCTTGACGAGCTCGGCAGGCGGCAAGGTTTTGAGCTCCGCGAGCGCCGCGACGAGGGCATTCTTGATGGCCTCGCTCATCGCATCGACGTCGCGGTGCGCTCCGCCCAACGGCTCGCGGATTATCTCGTCGACGAGCTCGAGCTTGTGGAGCCTATCCGCAGTAATACCCATCGCTTCGGCGGCGGCTTCTGCTTTGTCGGCGCTGCGCCATAGGATCGAGGCGCACCCCTCCGGCGAGATGACTGAATAGACGCTGTACTGAAGCATCAGCAAGCGGTCGCATACACCGATCGCGAGCGCTCCTCCCGAGCCCCCTTCGCCCGTGACGACGCTGACGATCGGCGTCTTGAGGCTCGCGGCCACGAAAAGATTGCGCGCGATCGCCTCGCTTTGCCCGCGCTCCTCGGCGCCGACGCCGGGGTACGCCCCCGAAGTGTCGATCATCGTGACGACGGGCAAGCCGAACTTCTCGGCAAGCAGCATGAGGCGCATGGCCTTCCTGTAGCCCTCGGGGCGCGCCATGCCGTAGTTGCGGGCCACGCGCTCCTTCGTGTCGCGGCCTTTTTGGTGACCGATGAGCACGATCGGCTGGCCCTCGAGCCGCGCGAGCCCCGCGACGATCGCTTGGTCGTCGGCGTACATGCGGTCGCCGTGGAGCTCTTGAAACCCCGAGAAGCAGCGCGGCGCGTAGTCGAGAATGTAAGGGCGTTGCGGATGACGCGCGAGCTGCGCGATCTGCCAAGCCGTGAGATTCGAGAAAATGCTCTTGGTCAGCGCCTCGCTCTTCTTCTTGAGGCGGCCGAGCTCTTCGCTGATGTTGACCTCGGAATCGTCGCCGACGAACTTCAGCGACTCGATCTGCGCCTCGAGCTCGGCAATCGGCTGTTCGAAATCAAGGAACTTCAGGTCCATTTGCGAATAATCGGCTCAAACGACGTGCTTGGGATAGTGGATTTTATAGCGGTCTTCGCCGAGCAGACGACTCAAACGCTCGCGGAGCTCGCGTGTGGGCCGCACCGCCCAGGCTTCCCCGCAGGTGAGCTCGGCCTGGCCGGTCGCGTTGCGATACTCGATGCTGACTTCGCAATTCCCGCGTCGAAACGGCTCGAGCGTCGTTTTGAGCTCGCCGATGAGCTTGAGTCCCGTCTCGTTGTCGGCTATCCGAATCGTGATGCGTCGCGCGCTCTCCTCGATGATCTCGTCGAACGCGCGCACGCGCTGAGCAGTGAGCCGCCAGGCGCTCAAGTATTCGTCATAGCGCAGCTGCCCATCGACGACGAGAACGGCGTGCTTGTTGATCAAGTGCTTCGCGACGGCGTAGACCTCATCGAACAGCGTGACCTCGACGCGGTCGGTATTGTCGTCGAGGACGATCGCGATCCGGTTGCCGCGCCTGCGGACGTCCATGACGACGCCCGCGAGCGTTGCGGCTTTACGCTGGTACGGCGCCCCTTCGGGCGGTAGTGCGCCGATGACGTCGGCGATCGAGCTGTAGTTGAGCTCGCGCCAATGCCGCGCATAGTCGTCGAACGGATGCGCAGTGAGGTAGAGGCCGAGGCTCTCGCGCTCGGCTTCGAGCCGCTCGCGTTTCGTCCATTCGCGTACCGGAGTCAGCACGTGAGTGACGTCGACGCCGACATCGTCACCGCCGAACAGGGCCGCCTGGCCGACTGCGGCCGCATGCGCCGTTCTCTCGGCCAGCACGAGCGTATCGCCGAGCGCATTCATGAGCGTTGCGCGATTCTGCCCGAAGCCGTCGAGCGCACCCGCACGCACGAGCGCTTCGAGCACGCGGCGGTTGAGCTTCTGTTGGCCCACGCGCCGGCACAAATCCATGAGACTCGCATAAGGCCCGTGCGCGCGGCGCTCCGCGACGAGCTCCTCGACGACGCTTAGGCCCACGCCTTTGATCGCGCCGAGGCCGTAGCTGATACGCCGCGGACCGACGGCCGAGAAGCCGGGCCCGGACTCATTGACATTCGGCGGGTCGATCGCGATGCCGAGCTGCCGGCAGTCGTCGAGCAGCACGACG
>DATBLZ010000147.1:0-9987 GCA_036555065.1 Gammaproteobacteria bacterium | reverse complement strand
AGTGTCGGCCACTCGCCTCCGGCTGTCAAGTCCAGATTCTTGACTTTACGGCCGCAGGCCGCGGCCCGCGGTGGTTCGATATCGCTGTCGAGAGAGGAGGGCACACGATGACGACCCAGACGACAGCAGCAGTCAGCCGCGGGAGCAAGGAACTAACGGGCGTAGCGATCGAAGGGTTCCGAGGCCGGCTGATGACGGCCTACGACACCGACTACGACATTGCCCGTGCGGTGTGGAACGGTGCCATCGACCGGCGCCCCCGACTGATCGCCCGATGCATTGGGACCGGCGACGTCGTCGCGGCCCTTCGCTTCGCTCGCGACCACGATCTCCCGATCGCCATACGGGGCGGCGGCCACAACGTGGCCGGCACCGCGGTTTGCGAGGACGGGATCGTCATCGATCTCTCGGCGATGCGGGCCGTGCGGGTCGATCGCGCCGGCCGCAGAGCCTGGGTTCAGGGTGGGGCACTCTGGGGCGACATCGACCACGAGACACAGGCGCACGGGCTCGCCACTACCGGCGGAATCGTGAGCCACACCGGCGTCGCCGGGCTCACGCTCGGCGGTGGTCTCGGCTGGCTGATGCGCAAGCACGGCCTAACGGTCGACAACCTCTTGGCCGCCGACCTGGTGACGGCCGACGGCACGTTTCTACGCGTGTCCGAGGATGAGCACCCCGACCTTTTCTGGGCGTTGCGAGGCGGCGGCGGTAACTTCGGCGTGGTCACCGCGTTCGAGTTTCGCCTTCACTCCGTCGGCCCCACGGTCCTCGCCGGGCCGATGTTCTGGGATGCCAACGACGCTCGAGACGTCCTGCGCTTCTACCGCGACTTCATCCGCGAGGCCCCCGACGAGCTCGGCACGGTCGTGAGGTTCGGCACCGCTCCACCGCTGCCGATCATCCCGGCGGATCTGCACTGGCGCCCGGTGGTGATGGTGGGCGTCTGCTACGCGGGACCGATCGAGGACGGTGAGCGGAGACTACGCCCGCTCCGTGCATGCCGGACTCCGCTGCTCGACTTGGTCGGGCCCACACCGTACGCGGGATTCCAGAGCGCGCTCGACTCGACCGTCGTCCACGGTTGGAATTATTACTGGAAGTCCACTCATCTCCCCGAGCTTCGCGACGACCTCATCGACGTGATCGCGAGGCATGCGTTCACCTCTGCGTCGCCAAGGTCGTACGTGGCGATGTTCCATTTGAAGGGGGCTGTGAGCCGAGTGGCCGATGGCGAGACGGCGTTCGGAAACCGGCAGGCGTCGCACGCGATTACGCTCGATAGCGTGTGGCGGCCCGGCGAGGACTTCGGCGACCGGGACACCGCTTGGGCGCGAGAATTCTTCGCCGCCCTCGCTCGCTTTCGCGAAGGCGTCTACGTCAACTTCCTCGCTGGCGACGAAGAGCCCCACCGCGTCCGCGAGGCATACGGCGACAGGGTGTTTCAGCGGTTGATGGACGTGAAGACCCAGTACGACCCCGACAACGTCTTCCACCACAACCAAAACATTCGCCCCGTCGCGACGTCGACTTCGAAGCACACCTCTAGCTAGATGCTATAGTGATTCCGATTCCCGCCCGCGCAAGGTCGTCGATCGGGGGCTTGTTGACGAGGCCGAAGAACGCAAGATCAAAGCGGACCTCACCGGGGCCTCTCTCGATCGTGCGCCAGATCAGCGCGTTTCGATCGAACACCTCTTCGTCGAGTCGGTCATCCGCGCCGCAAGTGCTTCGGCCAAATGCCGTAGCGGCCCGCGGACAAAATGCCGTTCGGGTCGACCGCATCTTTGATCGTCTCGTGAAGCCGGCGCAGCGCGTGATCGTTGAACGAGTAGGCGGCCGCGCAGTCGTCCATGAAAGCGGTGTGCGTGCGGTACTCGCCCCAACCGTGCTCGGCCGCGACGTCGATGAGCCTCTTGAACATGCGGCGCACGGCTTGGTTCTGCGCGACCTCGGGCATGACATAGAACATGCAGAGGATCACGAGCGTGCGTGGATGGTACGACTGCGGGAACACGAGCAGCGCGACGTCGCCTTCGAATTCCTGGAGCGCGCGCTGGAACACGCGCTGCGATTCGATCACGGCCTCGCCGGTCATCGGAATCACGGGTGAAAAGCCCAAGTGGCCGCGTGTCGCCGGGCTGAAATTCGACCGCGCGCCGATTGAGAACGTCTCGAGCGTCGGGATCCCGAGGTCTTGCGGGTCGCGCACGCTGAGCTTTTGCTCCTCAGTGATCGGAAAGCGATAGAACGCGCCTTCGCGGAAGCGCGCGCCCGGAATCGACGATAACCGCCGCTTCGTGTACTCCCATTGCGCGCGCACGACTTCCTCGGGCCCATAGAACTTGAAGATGTTCGAGTAGAAGGGCACCTCGCGCTCGCGCGCGAACGCGTTGAGCTTCGCGATATCGGCCGGGTCGTCGCTCGCGAGCGCGGCCCGGAGCTCGGGATTCTGGCCCACGGCGAACCGGAGCGGCGACTGCAGATTCGTGCCCGCGTTCTGCAGGCCCGTATTCATGATGTAGCTCATGTGATCGACGAGCGGGATCACGTCGTCGTGGCCGAACACGTCGACCGAGCCGTCGATGTAGGCCTCGGGCTCGGGCATGAGCCAGAAGCCCATCTTGGTCACGACGCCGAAATTCGACTGCGAGAACATGCCGTCGAGATACGGCCCGAAGCCGTATTTGAAGTGCTGCCAGGATTTCGCGCCCGGCAGCGCTCCCATGCCCGTGCGCACGAGCTCGCCCGCGCCCGTGACGACCTCCATGCCGCAGTGGCCGTCGAAATGATCGCGATACGGGTTCATCGTGTAGCCGACGCCGTGGTCGAGCGCGTTGCCGATGACACTGCCCCAGCCGGGGTCGGGGCAGTCGATCCAGAGCTTGAGGCCGCGCTCTTGGATGTGGCGATAGAGATCGAAGTACGTGACGCCGGGCTCGACGAGCGCATAGGCGTTGCGCTCGTCGACCTCGAGAACTCGATTCATGCGTTTCAAGTCGAGGACAACGCTCCCCGACAGCACAGGCGCTGATCCGCCGTAGCCCAAGTTGCGGCCCGTCGAGATCGGGTAAAGCGGCACGCGGTATTCGTTCGCGATTTTGACGATCTCTTGCACTTGCTCCGCCGAGTCGGGCGCGACGGCGGCCGATGCGGTTTTTTCCTCGGCCTCGCCGACGAATGGCGAGTACGCATCGCGGTAAAGCGCAATGTCTGCGTCGCTCGTGAAAACCCAGTCGGGGCCGATGACCGCCGCGAAGCGGTCGACGGCCCGTTGAAAATCTCGCTCGCTGACGCCCGGAGGTAGGCTCATATGGAAGTCCCGTCGTTTGAGTTGTGCAGTCGGAACGCAGTGGAGTATAGGCGCGCTCGCGACGGCGTCGCCAGCGCGCAGCGTCGCGGCTAGAACCGCTCCCACCAAGAGTCGAGCCGCGAGCTACACGGCGCGCGCGAGCGCGAGCCGCGCGCCGGCCGCGATCAGGAACCCGCCGGCGACACGCTCGACGATCGTCCCGAAACGACCGCCGACGAGTTGCTGTGCGCGTCCCGTGAGCCAGACGTAGAGTCCGAGCACGGTGATCTCGATCGTCTGCGAAGCGAGACCCAAGATCAGCACCTGCCACGCGACGTTCGCGGTCGGATCGATGAACTGCGGCAAGAGCGCGACGAAGAAAGCGAGGGCTTTCGGATTCGCGGCCTGGACGGCGAAGCCGCGCGCGAAAGACTGAGCGACCGGTTGCGGTCGTAGCGCAACCGGCTCACGCCGGCTCAAGAGCATTCGCGCGCCGACGTAGACGAGATAGGCCGCGCCAATCCATTTGAGCACTGTGAAAATGGCGTGCGACGCGAGAATGATTGCCGCGACGCCGAGGGCCGAGAGAAAAAAGTAGAGCGTATTGCCGGCAACGATGCCGAGCGCAGCCGCGAGTCCCGCACGCACGCCGCGCCCAAGCGCAGTCGAGATTACATAAATGACAGCGGGCCCCGGGGTCAGGCACAGCACGAGCTCGAGCGCGCAGAATGCGAGGAACGTCTCGAGCGTCACGTGCTCAAGCGCCGAGCAGGCGGCCGCGGAAGATGAAGAAAACGGCGCCGAGAATGCACAGTGCCGCCCAGAGGTAATCGAGCTTTAGCGGCTCCTTGAGGTAGAAGAGTGCGAACGGCACGAACACCGATAAGGTAATGATTTCCTGGAGGATTTTGAGCTGTCCGACCGACAACGTCGTATATCCGATGCGGTTTGCGGGGACTTGGAGTGCGTACTCGAAGAAGGCTATGCCCCAGCTTATGAGAGCGGCCACGAACCACGGCTTGTGGTTGAGCTCCTTGAGATGGGCATACCACGCGAACGTCATGAAGATGTTGCTCAGCGACAACAGCAAGATGGCAACGAGGATGGGGCGCATGTTCCCAAAGTTACCCGCAAAAACGCCGTTGCGCTAGAATTCCTCGGCGCCACAGGGAAGTGAGAAGAACGATGAGCTCGAACAAGGACGATCGCCCCCGCGGCATCACTAAAAACACCGCTGAACGTCGGCGCGCACCGTGGCCGGTCGCAGACAGCGACGACGCGAAGTCGCTACAAGTCGAATCTCTGCAGGGACGTGTCGACTCGAAGATCGGATTCGATGCAAAGGGCGACCCCGTTCTCGAGTGGAGCCTGCCGACACGCCGCGCCGGCGACAACGCGAAGAGCTTTCTCAAGTACCTCGACAATCGCGCATTGCGCATCGACGAAGACAACTGGCTCGCCAAGTGGAAGCGGAAGTCGACGCCGGGCTATAACCCGTACGACAAACCGCCGAAGCGCTGATGAGCGCCGCTAGTTTAAGCCGCGTCACTACTGGAGTGCGGCGGCCGCCTCGCGCATCTGCGCTGCGCTCCAATTGCCGCGCGCGAGCGGCTCGCCGAGATCGAACAAGCGCGCGTCCTCGAGCCCGCCGATAACGACAGGGTCGAATCCTATTTCGCTGACTAGCCGTTGCGCGATCTCGAGCGCCGCGGCATCGTCGCCGGCGAGCGGAATCGCGATACGGTCCGGCTGACGGTTGGCTTCGTTCGCGAGCGCTGCGGCTGGAATGCAATTGAATGCGCGCACGAGCCGCGTGCCCTCGAGGAACTCGGCGGACGCGATGCCGCTGCCTTTGTTCTTCGCGTCCACTGCCATCGGACCGTCGCGATTCGCGACGGGGTTGCTCGTGTCGAGCACGATCTTGCCGGCGAGCTCGGCCGCGTAGTCGCTGCCGATCTGCGGCATCGCCGCGTACGGTACCGACACGAGCACGACCTCGCCGAACGCGGCCGCTTCGCGCGGCGTGCCGACGTGCGCTCGGGGCCCGAGCTCGCGCACGAGATCCTGGAGCTCTTCGGGATGTCGCGAGGACACGAACACCTCGTGGCCGGCGTTGACCCAGTGGCGCGCGAGCGCGCCGCCGATGCGCCCCGTGCCGATGATGCCGATCTTGAGTGGATCGGCTTGCGCGTGCGCCGTCGAAAAGGCAGCCGCGGCGAGCGCGAGACATGCGATCGTCGAGAGCTTGGTCATACCGCAAGCGTGCGTGCGCGGCAGGGCCCGAGTCAAGCGCGATGACATGCTGCGCTCGCTCAATCCGACTCACGCTTCTTGCGATCGTCCTGGTCTTCGGGATCAGCTGTCGGGCTGCGCCCGATGAAGTCGTAGAGCAGATCGAGCATTGCGTCGAAGCCCGTGATGCGCATGACGAGCGCGGGCGCGGAAAGCTCCTTGCGAGGCTTGCGGATCTCGCGCACTCGGCGCGCGAGGAACGCGGCGACGATCGCGCGGAGCAACCCCGAGATCGCGAACAAGTAGAGCAATCTGCTCGCGACTCCTTCGCCGAAAAATACGGTGCGCGGCGGCAACACGAGGATGAGCGCGGCACCGATCATCGCGCCGCCGAACACGCCTGCGGCCGTGCCGACGTTGTGAAACGCGACGTACGCCGCGCGCCGCGTACGCGGCACGAGCTCATACAAGAGATTGCCGGCACCGAGCGTGAAGCCCGACCACGTCAGGCCCGAGACGGCCTGAGCCACGATCAGATACCAGAAATCCGCGGAGACGAGCCATAAGAGCGGCACGATCGGTAGCGAGATGCTCGTCACGATCAGTAGTAGACGATTTCCGTATACGTCGGCAATCCTTCCCCACGTCGTCAGCGTGAGGAACTGGGTGAAGACGCTCGTGCCCGCGAGCACCGTGTACTCGAGGTAGCTCAATCCGAGCTCGCGCAGCATGTAGACGGCGAAAAACGGCGCGGAGATGCCGACGGCCGTATTCATGAGGGCGAAATACACCGAGAAGCCGACGGCGCCGGTCTCAGCGAGGCTCCGCCACCAGTGGGCGACGTGCATGTCGGGCGCTGGGCTCGGGTGCGCGGGCTCGTGCAGGAACGACACCTGATAGACAGAAACCGCGCGGGCCACGAGCGCGATCGAGAAGATCACGACGAACCCGAGATAAGTTCGGTTTGACGTGTCGAATTCATGCAGCGCGAGACCGCCGATCACGAGCGCGACGAACGTCGTGATCGTCGTCAAGCGCGTGCGGTGACCAAAATAGCGGCCGCGCCGCCGCTCGGAGACGAGATCGCGCATGATGCTCGTCCACTGCGGGGCCGCGAAGTTGTTCGCGCCGTGATAAAGCACGACCAGCACGATCAGCGCGATGATCGTGTGCGCCGGGAATAACACGGGGACGAGCAGGATCGGCAGCCACAGCAACGTTTGGGCAGCGCAGCCTGCGAGCACGAGCCGCTTACGGCCGGCGTAGTTGCCGAGCCACGCCGAGAAGATCTGCGCGAGCGACCCGAGCAGCGGCGGCAGCGTGCTCAAGAGCGCGACTTGCGGCGCCGTCGCGCGCAGGAACAGGGCGAATGCCGAGAAATACGTCTCGCCGGCGCCGACCTGCACGGAAAACGCCATGCCGTCGCGGACCGAGTGGCGAAGCGCCCGGTCGACGACGGGGTCCTTCGAGAATTGGCCGACTGCCATTAGCCGCAGGCGCGCAGTTCTTCGAGGTACTCGTGCCCGCGCCGAACGGCCCCGAGCGCATCGTCGGAGATATCGATCTCGATGAAGCTGTGCGCGACGCCCGTCTCGTCCATTGCCGCGAGGACGGCAGGAAAATCGATCGTGCCGGCGCCGGGCTCCACGAGCTTGCGTTGCAGTATGTCGGCCTCGATCTCGGGCGCGTAATCCTTCATGTGACAGGCGATGACGCGGCCCGCGTACTTGTGCAGATATTCGACAGGATCGACGCCGGCGACCGCGAGCCAACCGAGATCGAGCTCGATCTTGACGAGCTCCCGGTCCGTATTTGCCATCAAGTACTCGTAGGGAACCGTATTCTCGACCTCGAGGAACTCGACGTGATGATTGTGGTAGCCGAAACCCAAGCCGGCCGCCTTGTACTCGCGGCCCGCCTCGTTCAGACGCTCGGCAAGCCGATCCATCTGCCCGAGACTCTCGGCGCCGACCATCGCGAAACGCCCGTCGCGGTTCTGACTGAACTCGCTCGGCAGCGCGACGACGAGCGTTTCGATGCCGAGCGCGCGAGAAATCTCGGCGATCGCCTCGACGTTCGTGAGCGCGCCGCCGATGTGCGAGATCGGCACGCGAATTCCGTTGTCGTCGAGCATGGTTTTGAGGTCGCGCGCCAGCACACCGAGCACCTTTCCGTCTTCGGTGCCGTTGAGCCCATACATCTCGGCCTCGCGAATCCCGATCTCGCTGAGCGTCGCAAGCGTCGCGCGCAGATCGCGATTCAGGTAGTCGCGGACCGCATAGAGCTGCACGCCCGGGAGGCGCACGCAATTCGCCGCGTGCGCTCGGCCGATGCGGAGTCCTGTACCGGCAACCAAGGTCCCGACAGCAAGGGAATTCGTATCACGGATGAACTGGCGCCGATTCATCGCTCATGAGTTTACTCTACGGGGCAGAGGAAGATGTCTTCGATCCGCTGCTCGAAGAGCCGCGCGATCTTGAACGCGAGCGGCAGCCCCGGGTCGTATTTGCCCGTTTCGATCGCATTCACGGTTTGCCGCGATACGCCCAAGCGCTCCGCGAGCGCAGCTTGCGACCAGTCGCGCGCGGCGCGAAGCTCACGGAGGCGGTTATTCATCGGTAACGCAGCACGCCGAGTAGCTGGCCTAGGGCCCACGCGAGCATCATCACGAGAACGATCGCGCTCGAGCTCAACGACGGCGCACCGATGCGCTCGAGCAGCGGGTAGCCGAGGCCGAGAATCGCACCGGCGCCGAAACCGAGCGCGAGTCCCTCGAGCTGGATTTTGCGCAGGAGCTCGTCCGTCATTCTCAAGAAACGCAGATAAGCGAGAAGCGCCGGGACGCTGAGCGCGATCGGCAGGAGCGCGACGGCCCACGCCGCGCGGGCATCGAGGCTGACATCGGGTCTGAGCGCCCATGCCGCGGTCACGAAACCGGCCGCCCAGACGAGGCACCAGACGATGAAGCGGTACTGATTACGCCGGTCGGCGGCAGTGCCCGAGCAGGCGAGAATCATTTCCCAGAGCGTCCGTCGAGCGGGCGCGGGGGCGGATGATGTGCGAGTCATTGCGGTGCTCCTCTTGCTGTCTCTATGTAAAGCTACCTTGTCATCTGCCACCGTAGTGCACGGCCCGGGATATGTCAAGGGTCCTTTACATAGCGGATCGCGAGGAATTCGCCGTTGCCTCGCTTGCGGGGGAGCGTACAATCCCAGGTTGTTGAATCTTTCAACAACTCGGGATACCCATGGCCATCGTGAATTTCAGCGTGCCCGATGACGTCAAAAAGGCGTTCAACCGCGCGTTCAGAGACCGCAACAAGAGTGCGATCATCGCCGATCTCATGCGCCAGGCGGTGGCGGACGTGGAGAAACGCCAGGTGCGAGCGGAGCTCTTTCGCACGCTGACGGAGCGCCGTAAAGGTCGCCCCACCGTGACGGCCGAACGGATCCATGCGGCACGCGTTGACGGTCGTCCATGACCGTCGTCGTCGATGCGAGCGTCGTGCTCAAATGGCTCCTCGAAGACCCGCAGCATGAAGAGGATACCGAGCGGGCAACTGCGTTGATGCGGCGGATCGTGGAGGAAGAGGAGCGATCGATTCAGCCCGTGCACTGGCTTCTGGAGGTCGGGGCAGCGTTGACGAGAATCAGCCCCGATAGCGTCGAAGACGACGTTCTCATGCTCCAGGGATTGAGCCTCGCGGTCGACGACAGTCCGGAGGTCGTGCGCCGCGGATGCCGCTTGGCCGTCGAGCTCGGGCAGCACCTCTTCGACACGATGTATCACGCCGTCGCGCTCGAGAATCCCGACGCGGTTTTCGTCACGGCCGACGAACGCTACTTCGAGAAAGGCGAGCCGCTCGGCCGAATCGTGCGTTTAGCGGAGTGGCGACCCGCCTAGGATTTGCGCCGGTCGGTCCACCAGATCAGCCCGAAGATCGGCAAGAGCACGAGCGGGATCACGGCGACGGCCTGAAACGATTCGATCGACGCGAGCCGCGTGACGCTCGCCATTTCCGCGTCGCTCAGCCGGGCGAGTTGATCCGCGCCGCCGGCAGCCGCGATGCGCGCTTCGTCGAAAATGCGGCCCATGATCGGCAGGAACGTGTTGTTCGCGAGCCCCGCGAAGAAGCCCATGAGGCCCATGACGAACGCGCCGCCACGCGGATACCGCTCGGACGCGGACGCGACCATCGTCGGATACATGTAACAGACACCGATGCCCCAGACGGTCGCGGCGACGAAGACGGGCGCGGGCGAGTCGGCGATGCTGAGCAGATAAAGTCCCGCGGCGGCAATCAAGCTCGAGAGCCACAGAAGGCCGACGGGCGCGATGTGCTCGACGATGCGCCCTGCAAAATGGCGCATCACGAACATGAGCGCGCTCACGTAGACGAGCACGAGGATCCCGGGCATGCCGACCATGTTGGAAAGCGCGACGTCGACCCATTGCCCCGGCGC
>DATBLZ010000099.1:0-30755 GCA_036555065.1 Gammaproteobacteria bacterium | reverse complement strand
CTCATAGGACTCAAAAGCCGTGCGCCTTTTGCGCGGACTTTCGATCGCGTCGAGGCGCTGCAGCGCGAGGCGGACGCAAGATTTCGCGAAACCGAGCAACGCCTCCAAGCGGAGCTTGCCGACACGGAGCGCCGGCTCGGCGAGCTCCAATCCGCGCGCGAGGACACGAGCTCCTTGCTCATGAGCCCCGAGCAGCAAGCGGAGGTCGAGCGCTTTCAGCAAGAACAGCTACGAATTCGCCGCGAGCTTCGCGAAGTCCAGCGCGAGCTCGACAGCAGCATCGATCGGCTCGGCACTACGCTGAAGATCGTCAACATCGCGGCTGTGCCGTTGGCATTGCTCGTAATCGGCGTATTCGTCCTCGTCCTCAAACGGCGAAGAGGCGCGCAGTGACCCGTCGCGCAACGTTCATCGTCGCCGGGCTCGCCGTGCTCGCGATCGTTCTCGCGCTCGTGGGCCAGCGGCAGAGCGCGCCCGCGACGAGCACGGGAGCACTGCTGCTCCCGGGGCTCGCCGAATCGCTCAACGCCATCGAACGCGTCACCGTCACGCGAGCCGGAAATGAGCCGGTTGCGACTCTAATCCGCAGCGAAGCAGGGTGGAGCGTTGCGGAAAAGGCGGGGTACGCGGCGGATCTCGCGAAGCTTCGCAAGGCGCTCGTCGGCTTGAGCGAAGCGCACATCGTGGAGGAGAAGACCTCGAACCCCGCTTTCCACGCGCGTCTCGGCGTCGAAGCGATCGACGCCGCAGCGGCGACGGGAGTCGCAGTCGCGATCCAGGCGCCGACGGCGTTGCCCGTTTTGATCTTCGGCGACGCGCCCAACGATACGAGCAGGTACGTACGCCGCGCCGACGAGCCAGCGAGCTTTCTCATCGATCGCAACCCCGAATTCCCGAGCGCGACGGCTCAATGGCTCGCGGCCGAGATCGTCGATGTGCCGAGCGCCGATGTCCAAAGCGTGACGATCACGCACAGCGACGGCGAGGTCATAGCGATCAGCAAAGCGAGCGCGGCCGAAACGAGCTTCACGGTCGCGGGCATTCCGGCAGGGCGGGAGCTTTCGTATCCGAGCGTCGCCAACGTCATCGGCAACGCGCTGCGCGAGCTCAAGCTCGAGGACGTAGCCCCCGCGGCCGAGCCCTCGACGCCTGCGAGCATCACTGAGTTCAGAACCTTCGCCGGCCTCGTGGTCACGGTGACTGCAACGTTGGATGGCGACACGGCGTGGCTCACGTTTGCGGCGCGCGCGGAACCTGCGGTCGCGGCCGCGCCTGCCGGTGCCGCAACCGCGGATGCGGCCGGCGCCGCGGCGGAACCCGCGGCCGGCGAGGCGCCGAACGCCGCGGCCGCCGAGGACCCCGTGGCCGCGGCCGCAGCCATCAATGCGCGCGTCACCGGTTGGCGGTATCGGATCCCCGACTACCAACGCGGTCAGCTGACGCGCCGCTGGGCCGACCTGCTCAAAGCTCCGAACTGAGGGTCACGCCGCTTGGATGTGATCGAACTTGGCGGCGCGCGTCAGGCGATAGAAGCGCCTGAGCTCCGCGCGCGCGGCGTCCCAGCCGGCGCTCCCCGATAACCGCGGCCAAAGCTTCCTGCAGTACCTGGCCGCGTAACGATTCGCGCGCGCATACCGCTCTTGCTCGGCGGCCGAAAGCTCGGCGGCGAGCTTCGTCCGGGCGAAAAGCCACGCGTGCAATGCCGCCGGCGGTCGCTCACCCTGACGGCGCAGCAGCGCCGCGGTCGCGACGAACTTGTCGATCTCGGCCTGGAGCTCCATCTCGAGCAGCGTAACGGCGCGATCGTGACTCGCGCGATGCACGAAGTAGGTGAAGTGGCTCAGGCCCTCTAGAGCGGTCCAGAAATCCGCGAGGTTGCGCTCGTCGAGCCGCGCCGTCGGATCGTTCACGACGAGACGATCGAGGATCTCCTGTTGCAGATACAAGGAAACAGCCGCTTCGCCGTCATCCTCGGCGATGAGCAGCTTCTCCTCGTTCTCGCGTCCGCCGCGATCGAGCGCGCGCGCGAGCTTCGGGTCCGTAATCAGGAAATCGTGAACGTCGTAAGCGAGCTCGAGCGCGTAGAAGTCCGTGAGCCACGTCTGCAGGTTGCCGAGGACCATATGGATTCAGTGCTGCGTGTGCGGGCCGCGCGGCAACGGCTCGATGCCCTTGCTCCGCAGGAGCCGCGCCGCGCGCGTGCTGCCCGTGCGCAGCCAGACTTCGTACGTGCGTAGCACGTCGATATCGGTCTTGTGCGCGTCGGCGCTGACTTCGTTGAGCACGTCGACGAAGTCGCGAAATTTCTCGGCGAGCTCGGCGAAGACGACCCCGAATACTTGGCCGCGCAACGAGCCGCGCACTCTGGCGGACAGAGAGCTGTAAGCACAGCCGCCGAGACGGATGTAGTAGTCGACGTCGACGAGCCGCGCGACGAGGCCGTCGGGAAGGAAGCCGGCGATGAAGAGCGCAACGTCGCCGACGCGTTGCAGAGCGTGGCGCTGCTCGGCCGCGAGCTCGGTGGCGACGGATTCAGCGATGACTTTGGCGAGCGGTTTGAGCTCGAGGCCGTTCTCCGTCTGGTCGAACAGCGCCTCTGAGCGCGCAAATAGCGTCAGCAGATTCACGACGTAGTACGCAGTGTGCTCGTCGGCTTTGATGCGCTGGCGCGCCATCGCGTGCCCGACCGAGTCCTTGAAGAACTCCTGGAGGCTCACGACCGGCCGAATACGGGCAACTTGCTCCACGCCTCGAGTATAGGAACTCCTACCGCGAATCGCTCGTGAGACAAATCACGTTTCCGTGCGAATCGCGTGACGTGGAGCACGTTGTAGCCGGTTGCCGCGAGCGCGCGAGCTCCGCGGCGACGAATCGCAGCATGCGTGCGCAGTGCTCATGCAGACGGCCATGCCAATGGCGGCTGCGCATCGACGCGGCGCCGTTGAGCTGATAGCTCAAGACCAAGTGCAACATCGATTCCCGGGCCAGCGCATGAATTCTGAAGCGCAACTGCAAGCGCACGCGGCACGGCGGATCGTAGAGCGTCTCATGTAGAGTGAACGATACGGGTCGAATGACCTCGAGCACGCGGCCTTGCCGCAGCACCGACTTGCGGTTGCGCGCGTATCGGCATCCGGCTCTGGGCAGCGCGTCCGCATCACCGAGCCCTCCGGTCATGGCCCAACGGTGCTTGCCCAAGATCCGGTTGAGTGCCATGAACACGGCATGCATCGAATCCGGGTAGCGCGCTTCGTGATCTTGGCGCGGCATTCGAGGGAAGAGGCTAGAGCACGCGCCCAACCGCGAGCGAGCCGGATATCCGGGGAAACCGCGCAGTAATCCGCGTCAGGGAATCAGTACCGAGGATCCCACGGTTTGGCGGTGCGCCAGGTCGGTATGCGCCGCGGCCGCATCGGCGAGCGCGTACTCGGCGCCGATTTCGATTCGAATATCCCCATTCGCGACGAGCTCGATGAGCTCGCACGCGCCCGCCTCGAGCGCGGCGCGCGTGCGGATGAAATCGAACAAACTCGGCCGGGTCAAATACAACGAGCCGCGCTTTTGCAGCTCCGCGGGCGCGAAGGGTGCCACGGGCCCCGAGGAATTGCCGAAGCTGACCATGACGCCGTGGGGCCGCAAGCAATCGAGCGACTGGAAAAACGTATCCCTGCCGACGGAGTCGTAAACCGCGGCGACACCCGCGCCGCCGGTGAGCGCGCGCACGCGCGCGACCACGTCTTCTTTGCCCGCCAACAGAACCTGCTCGCAGCCGTGCGCGAGCGCGAGCGCGCGTTTTTCTGCGGTGCTCACGATGCCGATCACGCGGCCGCCGAGGCGCTTGGCCCATTGCGCCGCGATGAGCCCGACACCGCCGGCAGCGGCGTAGAGCAGCAGCCAATCTCCGGGTCGTACTGCATAGCTGCGCTTGAGGAGAAACCAGGACGTGAGCCCTTTGAGCAGCATCGCCGCGGCCGTTTTCGCCGTAATCGCCGGCGGGATTCGCACGAGCCATTTTGCGTCGAGCAACCGTTCCTGCGAGTAGGCGTCGAACGGCGCGGGGCTCGCGTACGCGACGCGGTCGCCGACCGTGAATCCCGTGGCGCTGCTGCCGACGGCCGTCACGACTCCGCTCGCTTCGCCGCCGAGGCCGCTCGGGAGCTCGAGCGAATAGAGGCCCGATCGATAGTAGGTATCGACCATATTGAGCCCAATGGCCTCATGCCGCACTCGAACCTGGCCCGGCGACGGCGCGCCTACGGTCACGTCGACGAGGCGCAGGACCTCGGGCCCTCCGAACGCGTAAATCCTTACGGCGCGCGTCATGCTGTAAGTATCATGAAGAGCGGCGCGTAACGAAACAGGGCGCAATGCAGGAACAACTCCTCGTCATCGGCGGCGGCCAAGCCGCCGTCCAAGCGATCCAGTCGCTTCGCCAAAGCGGATACGCCGGCAACATCGCGCTCGTCGGCGACGAGCCGCACGTGCCCTATCAGCGCCCGCCGCTCTCCAAGAAGTACTTGGCCGGCGCGCTCGAGCGCGAGCGCCTGCATCTGCGGCCCGAGAGCTTCTATGCCGCGCGCGCGGTCGACCTGCACCTCGGCGTTCGCGCAGAGGAGCTCGACGTAGCCGCGGGCCGAGTCGGCCTCGCCGACGGACGGAGCCTCGCCTACGATCGCCTGTTGCTCGCGACGGGAAGTCGGCCGCGGCGCATGACCGTCCCCGGAGCGGATTTGCGCGGCGTCCATTACGTACGGACGATCGACGACGTCGATTCGATCAGAGCGGAGTTGAAACCCGGATCCCGCGTCGTGATCGTCGGCGCCGGCTACATTGGTCTTGAAATCGCGGCAGTCATGACCGAGCTCGGCTGCGCCGTTACCGTGCTCGAAGCGGCCGAACGCGTCTTGAGCCGCGTCATGTGTGCCGAAACCGCGCAGTTCTTCGCCGACTATCACGCGGCGCGCGGTGTCGCGATTCGCTGCGCGACTCAGGTCGCCGAGTTCCGCGGCCGAGATTCCGTCACCGCCGTGTTGAGCACGGGCGGCGAGAGCTTTCCTTGCGATCTCGTGGTCGTCGGAATCGGCATCGTGCCGAACGTCGAGCTCGCCGAGCGCGCGGGCCTGCCGTGCGATAACGGGATACGCGTCGACGCCTGCGCACGCACGCGTGAGCCGCGAATCGTGGCCGCGGGCGATTGCACGAATCAGCCGCACCCATTCGTTGGCCGCAGCCTGCGGCTCGAATCGGTCAATAACGCCATCGAGCAGGGCAAGGCTGCGGCCGCGAGCTTGCTCGGCCAAGAGCAGCCGTTCGCCGATGTGCCATGGTTCTGGTCCGATCAGTACGATCTCAAGCTGCAGATTGCCGGATTTGCGATCGACTATGACCGAGTCGTGCAGCGCGGCGACATGCGCGCCCAGAGCTTCGCGATGTACTACTTGCGGCAGGAACGGCTCGTTGCGATCGATGCCGTGAACAGCCCGCGCGAGTTCATGCAAGGGAAGAAGCTGCTCGCAAGCCGCGTCGAGGTGCCCGCCGAATCGCTCGCCGACCCAGCGGCCGATCTAACGCGCTTTGTCGCGTGAGGCGTTATTCACGTCCCGCCGTCGTTGCAGGCTTGGCCGCGAGCTCGGCTTCGACGGCGTCAGCGCGCTCCTCGAGCGCCACCGCGAGCGTGCCGCGCAACGCTTCGATGCCGAAGTCGGAGCTGAAGCGGCGTAAGTCATAGCTCTCGACTGCGCTTCCGCGCAGGCCCGCATACGCGCCGCTGACGCCGAAGACCTCGGCCGTACGGCCCACGGTTGGCCCGATGGTCACGGGATAACGAACGGGCCCGTGCCATTCCTGTTGAAGGTACTTGACCGGTATCAACGACTCCTTGAGAAACGGCCACAGGTTGTTCTCGCCGTCGACGAACAGCGTCCCCTGACCTGGAACCGTGATGAGCCAATGCTCCGAGACGAGGAAGCCCCGCAGCAGAAGATCGGTCTCGCGCGACGGCACGCTGATTCGCGAGGCCAACGCGCGCGGCGCGCCGTTTTCGTCCTCGAGCACGAGCACGTTGAGAACGACATCGGTGATCGCCGTTTCCCACAACGTCGCGACATCGCTCGGTATGAGCGGCAGCCCGAGCTGCCCAGCGTGGGTCAGCGCGAGCGTGCTGCCCCCGGGGAAGTCGTAGTTAAGCGTCCAGGACTCCTTGGGCGGCAATTCGCGAACTCTGGTCAGCGGGTTGTAGTAGAGGACGGCGGCGGCGCCGGCGGCGCCGAGCAGGACTCCGAGCAATGTGGCGATTACGTACTTCATATCAGCTGCCGCGCCGGCTAACGGTGTCGAGCTCGATCGTCCCGCGGACCGCGCCATGCTCGTCGACGCCGGTCAATCTCCACTCTTCCGTGTAGCGGACGTCGAGCCCTTCGAACTCTTTGAGCCCGATGACGCTCCGCGTCGTAGCCGCGTCGTCGACGAGCGCAACGTTGAGCTCGCCATCCCATTGCGAGCCCGCGACGTGGCCGCGGCCTCGAAGCGCGGCCGCGATCGCGTCGCGCGCCTCGCCCGCATGCGCGACAACGACGGCTCCGCGGGCCGGAAAGATGAGCGCCCACGTCGTCGTCGCGCCATCCTGCGATAGTGCCCAATGCCGTGCCGCGATGCCGACGACGTTGCCGGAGCGGTCGCGAATCTTGAAATGCTCGAGCGCCGGCGCTTGACTATCGAGCGCCGCGCCAAAATTGGCTGCCGGCGACCCCGGTCCATCGAGCGCGACGGTTTCGATGCGATCCGCCGGCAAGCGGATCACGAACTGCTCGCTACGGCCGCCGTTCGCAACGACGGACGTCTGCGACGACAGCCGCGTATGGCTGACCCACGGAAAAAAATGAACACCCGCAAGGAGGCCCGCGAAGCCCACGAGCAGTCCTAAGATGAAGAGTCGGCGCATTCCAGTGTCCTAAACGAAAGGGCCAGTTTCGGCCACGCGCGCCGGGCGCGCGGTTAACAGAATCACAGTTTTAGGCGCGGCCCGGCCCGAATCCTCACGGCAGCTCGGAATAACGGCGCAAATACTCGGCGAAAGGCAGCTGGTCCTCTGCTTCGAGCGCTGCGGCATCGGCCAAAGAGCGGGCCACGGCAGCCTCGAGAATATCCTCTTTGACAGGGTCGAGCGGCAGCGATACGAAATAACTACGGTGTTGCTTCGCGACCTCGAGGGCGTATTCGAGAAAACTCGCGCCGGTGGCGCTGAGCTCCCGGATGAGCTTGGCGGAGGGAGTCTCCGCGGAGTTCTCGAGCGCGCTCTCTGCTGCTGTGACCGCAGCGGAGTAGTCCGCGTTCCCGCCGTCGAGCAGTGCCGCAGTTTCCGCGACGCCGCGAAGAATTTCGAGACCCGCTTTGCGCAACTCGACAGAGCGACCGCGCACGTCTATTTTGAGGCGCGGGCGGCGCCCTTCGCGCGCGACCCGAATATCGCGGGCATCGATCTCCGTCTGCTCCGCCGCGGAAATCGACGGGCTTTCGCTGAGCAGACAATAAATCAGGAGCGCCTCGAGAAAGCGCATTTGCGATTGGTTTACGCCGACGGGGTCAGCGATGCTGAGGTCGAGCGTGCGGATTTCGACGTATTCGACGCCGTCTCGTTCGAGCGCCGTGAGAGCACGCACCGAACGATCGCGGGGCTTCGGGCGCACGGAGCTGTAATACTCATTCTCGATTTGGAGAACGTTGGCGTTCAACTGTCGAAACTCGCCATTCACGTTAACGCCGATTTCAGCGTAGCGCGGATCCTTTGTCGTCACGGCCGTCTTGAGCGCAGCGACGTACTTCTCTAGAGAATTTGCCGAGATGCCGAGCCGCGCCTGCCCCGAGTTGCGGTAGCCGATGTCGCTCATGCGCAGCGACGTCGCGTACGGCCCATACCACGTCGCTGAATCGAGCTCCTCGAGCAGCTCGTGGGGTTGGGGACGAAACGTCTTGCAGAGCGCCGGGGAGGCGCCGAACAGATAGACGACGAGCCAAGCGTAGCGCCGATAGTTGCGCACGAGACCCATGAGCCGCTCCGACTTGAACCCGGTGAGCGGCAACGCGGATCGGTCCTGATCTCGATAAACGGCCCAGAGCTCATCGGGCAGCGAGAAATTAAAATGCGCGCCCGCTATCGCTTGCATCGTGCGGCCATAGCGATGGCCGAGGCCGCGTCGATAGATCGTGCGCAGCATCCCGGCGTTGCTCGGCCCGTAGTCGGCGATCGGCACGTCCGCATCGCGGCCGACGATGCAGGGCATGCTCGCCGGCCATAGGAGCTCGTCGCCGAGACGCCGGTAAACGAACGAGTGCAAGTCGCAGAGGAATTGCAGCGTCTCCCAATTCGATGCGTGCGGCGGAGTGACGAACTCGAGCAACGCCTCCGAGTAGTCGGTAGTCAGAAATGGGTGCGTGAGCGCCGCGCCGATCGCGCGCGGATGCGGGGTTCGCGCGAGAGCGCCGTCGCCGGAGACGCGCAGGCTCTCCTTCTCGACTCCCCTGAGGCCGCGGCGCACTCGCTCGGCATGCTCTTTCCGCTGCAGCCAGTCGACGTTCGATTGCAACAAACCGGGCTCCCCGCACACTTGCGGGCATTATAGGCGGCGGCCGTCAGTCGAGGTGGTTCTGCGCCTTCGCGCCGTCGAGATCAGGTGTAAGCAGCGGTGGGATAGAGGCGGACTTCTTCCATCTCGTAGCCGATCACCTGCCGCGAGATCGGATCGCGAATCGCCTTTCCGCGTTTGAAGCAACCGCTCGTGCGGGCGACGCGCTCGAACTCCTCGTCGGATTCGATCGCTTCGAGGCTGACGCGGCCGTCGGCGCTGCGGACGAGCCGCTTAGCGCCGCGCGCATAGCGGTGCGTGCTCGACCCTTTCGGGCTCTCCTCGAGCACGAGCGCGATGACCTCGCTGTCGCCGTCCATTGGCATAGCTCCAGATTGCAGTGGCTGCAAAAGCAAGCTTCATGCCACACGGCCCGTCGGTTTCACGGCAGCTCGAAGAGGCTCGTGCGCGCACTCGCTTGTGAGTCGGATCACAGTGACGCGGCGGGTCAGTTAGTGACCCGGGATGCGCGGTTAGCGTCACGCCCTAGTCGCTCGCGTACAGTCGGGACATCAGCTACCTTTCGCGGCTGGCTCGGCGCAGAAAAGGCATCCAATGAACATCTTGAAGCGGCGAATTCAGGACTCCGCGAGCGGTCCGACGACGTTCATCGCGGCGACAACGAAGATCGTGGGCACGATAACAGGCAAAGGGCCTTACGTGTTCTGCGGCACGGTCGAAGGCAATTGCGATATCGACGGACCCGCGACCCTCGCGCCCGGCGGAAAATGGCAGGGAACGATGCGTGCGACCGACATCGTCGTCGCGGGCACGGTTCAAGGAGACGTCGTCGCAAAGCAGCGCGTTGAAATCGCGGGCACCGCGCGAATCACGGGAAGTCTCTCGGGAAACTCCATCGCCGTCGCCGAGGGCGCCGTCATCGAAGGCGAGATCAAAGTCACGAGCGGCGCCCCGGCCGTGCGATTCGAAGAGAAACGGCATACCTGACGCGGGGCGTCAGGTCGTGTCGAGCTCGGCGAGAATCCGTTCGTCGACCCAACTGCGCAGCGAGTAGCTATCCACGAATCCGCAGTGCCCTCCGTGGCGGAACCCCGTCACCTTTAGGGCGTCCACGCGCGCAAGGCGCTCGAGATCTACGCTCGGGATCACGGGATCGTCGAGCGCGGCGATCACTGCCGTCGGCACGTTGAGCCGGGCGAGAGCCGGTCCCGTGATCGCGTAACCCTCGAGATAGTCCTCGAGGCTTGGAAAATTCGTGCACTCGCGCACGAAGAACTCAGTGGTTTCCGTGAGAGTTCGAAACCGCTCGAGTGACCCGAAGTCGTACCGCTTTGGGAATGCGGCAGCCTTCGCGCGCAGCGATTTGCGCCAGCGACTCAAGAAGTAGCGACGATAGATCCATAGGCCCTGCTCGAGCGCCCGCATCGTGCTCTGCGGCTGGAGCACGGGGCACACTGCGACGACGCGACGGAGCGTGATGCCCGCCGCATCGGCGCGGACCGCCACGCGGATCGCGAAGTTTCCGCCGAGCGATTGACCGACGAGAAAGAGCCGTTCGGCCGGATGCCGCTCGTGAACGTTCTTTACCGCGTTGACGACCTCATCGATGCGACAGGAATGAAAGAGATCCTCATTGAGCGCGTACGTGTTGCCGTGGTCGCGAAAATTGAGCCGAAACACCGAGTACCCCGACTCGAAAAGCCGAGTCCCCACCGACAACACGTAGCTCGAGTCGGCCGAGCCCTCCCAACCGTGGAGCAGGACAACGAGCCCGCACGGCTTCGGGCTCGCGCTGTAGTATCCGAGCAAGCGCACGCCGTCGCCGCCATCGACGACCTCGGGCTTCGAGCTCGCGAGCAGGTTCGCGGCGCGTTGCCGCACGATGCGTCGCCGCCAAGGCAGTTTGGACATAACCGACTGCACGTGGCGGTGGCGCAAGCCGAGCGGCGGGCGGAACTCCGCTCGTATTACGTGCGACTGGCTGGTCATAGTAAACTTGCGACTGCGGAGTTCGTCACGATCGCGGTAACGTGGATCAACCCGTGTGGCTGCGAGACGGCGATATAATAAGATAAGAAACGCGCAATCGTTGATCAGCAACAGCCGCATGTCCGGAGCACGACGTACGCTTTTGCCGACAGTGCTTCTCGTTAGCGCGGGAATGGCCGGCCTGCTCTCGGCCGCCCTTGCCGCGACGTTCAATCCGCTCGCACCCGCCATCGTCGTCGGGTCGCTCATCGGCTCCGGCATCGCGCTCGTAACGCTCGGCCTGTGGAGCGCCTGGCAGTACGCGCAGGCGTCGCGCGTGCCGCTCGCGCGCGTGATCGATGCGCTGAACCTTACGGCACAAGGCGACTTGGAATCGGCGCTTGCGCTCGACGATTCCCCGGAGTCCGCCGCGCTCGGGAAGGCGCTCGAATCGGTGCGCGGCTGTCTGCGCGAGAGCCGGGTTTCGCGCGACTACTTGGATCGGTTGCTGTCGAGCATGAGCGAGGCCATCCTCGTCGTCGATTCAGAGCAACGCATCGAGCGCGCCAACAACGCAGCCTTGACGATGCTCGATTACGACATCGGCACGTTGGTTGGCGCGAGCATGAGCGACATTCTCGTCGATTCCGGTGACCGGCGTCTCGACGAAAACGCGGCGCTGCGCCCACGAGAAGGCGCGTTTCGGCGGCGTGATGGGACGCTTACACACGTTTCGTACACGGTCAGCTCCGTCAGCAGCGACGACGGATCGAAGCAATCCCTCCTATACGCGGCTCAGAATATCGACGACCGAAAGAAGGTCGAGCAGCGAATTCGCTATCTGGCACGAACCGACTCGCTGACCAAGATCGCGAATCGGATGCAGTTTCAGCACTTGATGCAACAAACGATCGCGCGCGCAAAACGCAGCGGCCAGTATCTGGGTTTGCTCTATCTCGATGCAGATCGGTTCAAGGACATCAACGACACGTTCGGGCACGCGGCCGGAGACACGAGCCTCGCAATGTTCGTGCGTCGCATTATCGAGGTAGTACCCGAGGGGTCGATCGCCGGCAGGCTTGCGGGCGATGAATTCGCGGTGTTGCTCGGCCCAACCGATGACATCGACCGAATCATCGAACAGGTAACGAACGTCGGCGCCAAGGTCCTCCGCGCCGTCGGCAAGCCGTTCGAAGTTCAGGGCGAGGAGATTTTCATGACAACCAGCATCGGCGTTGCGCTCTACCCGCGTGACGGCGACAACGTCGTGGATCTCTTGCGGCGCGCCGATGCGGCGCTCTACCAAGCGAAAAAAGCCGGCGGCAATTGCCTAGAGTTCTACTCGCAGCACATGGATTCGAGCGCCGAAGAACGGTTGATGCTCAAGAACAAGCTGCGGCGCGCTTTTGAACGCAACGAGCTGCGGCTGCATTATCAGCCGAAGTACGCGGTTCGCAGCGGCCGCATCGCGGGTGCCGAGGCGCTCGTTCGTTGGGATCTGCCGAACAGAGGTCTCGTCTTGCCCGCGCATTTCATCCCGCTCGCCGAAGAGACGAATCTGATCCTCCAAATCGGCGATTGGGTACTGAATCGGGTCTGCGCCGACTATCGCGACTGGCAGCGCTCGGTGCCGTCTCCGTGCCGCGTGTCGGTGAATCTGTCGCTGCGCCAATTGCAGCAGCAGAAGTTCCTCGAAGGAGTTCGCAACGCCTTTCGCACGCACGGCATCTCGCCCACGTGCTTCGAGCTCGAGATCACCGAGACGACGCTCATGGAGGATACCGATCGCACGATCCGCATCTTGGACGCGCTCTACGGCATGGGCCTGCATCTCGCGATCGACGATTTCGGCACCGGCTACTCCTCATTGAGCGCGTTGCAGCAGTTCCCGATCAGCACGCTCAAGATCGATCAGTCGTTCGTTCGCGACGTCAGCATCGACCGCGACAATGCGGCGATCGTAAAGACGATCATCCAGATGGCTCACAGCCTCGGGCTCGAGGTCGTCGCCGAGGGAGTCGAGTCGCAGGACCAGCTCGCGTTCCTCAAGAGCCAGCGTTGCGATTACGCGCAAGGCCATCTCTTCGGCGATCCGATGACGTCCGATGAATTCTGCGCGTTGTTGATCGCAGAAGCGGGCGGCAGCGGCCGGTATCAAGCACTATTCGGGTGACGGCGGCCGGAGTCTTCGGCTCGCTTGGCGTCGATTCCGGAGCTTCTGTATATTCTTCGTGCTCGAAGTCAGAGCGCGGGGGAACCATGAAGGCGTTTGCATTGATCGTAATCGCGGCGGCGAGCGGCTTCTCGCCGGACACACACGCCGCCTGCGAGCTCCCGGTGCCGACCGCGGTGAAAGTCCTTCCGGACGGCGCTACGGCGACCGAGCAAGATATGTTCGCTGCCCGAGCCGAGATCAGCGCCTACGTCGAAGCCGCGAAAGCATACGTTGCGTGCATCGATCTTGAGCTCGATCTCGCAAAGCAGGAAGGAGCTTCTGCGGAGTTCAATTCGATTCTCGTGAATAGACGGAACGCCGCCGTCACCGAGCAGGAGGCCGTGGCTCAGGCCTTCAATCGGCAGCTGCAGGCTTTCAAAGCCGCGCATCCGGAGACGCAAGCCGCATCGCAGCCGGCCTCGAGCACCGGGTCCGGCGCGGGCGCGCGAGCGCGGCCGCAATAGCACGACGCCGTGAAGATTTTAGCCAACGTCTTGATCGTCGTCTTGGGGTACATCCCGGTTGCTGCGCTTGCGGCGTGTGAGCGCCCGAGCACGATTGCCGTTCCCGACGGGGCAACGGCTACGTTCGAGGAAATGTCGGCAGCGCAATCCGACGTGAAAGTTTACATGGCCGCGATGGAGAGCTACCTCGCGTGCATCAACGAGGAGCTCGAGGTCGGCGGCGACGATGCGCCTATGGAATTCAAATCCGCGTTGACCGCCACGCACAGCTCAGCCGTCGTCGAGGTCGAAACGCTTGCGGCGGCGTTCATTCGCGAGCTGCAGGCATTCTCCAGAGCACACCCGGAGCAACGACAAACGGCGCCGCTGACGCGGACGCGCTAAAGCTCCTTGAATTGGCGACGCAGCTCCGCGCGCTCGTCGGTAACGATGCGCTCGAGCACGCGCACTCGCTCCTCGAGCTCCGCGAGCCTCGTTGTCATCTCGCCGCGAAGCTCGCCCTCGAGGCCGTCACGCTCTCGGCCCTTCTGCTGCATGCGGGCTTTGAGGACCGGGAAACCGAAAATCGAGCCGAAGATGATCGCGAGGATCGCCAACGTGAAAATCATCTCGACGATCTTGAAGCCCATCGTGCGCGCCCTCCCCCGATCCGCCGGTTATTCCTTGAGACCGGCGAACTCGCGGTCCAAGCGGAAGCGTTCCGATGTCACGTATTTCTCCAATCGTTGCAGGCGCCCATCGAGGTCGCGGAAGCGGTGCCGGACGCTGCTCAGCGTCGCATGCGGCTCGGCGCGCACGCGCCGGCCGAGTCCTGGCTCTCGTTCAGCCTGCGGCTCCTCGAATCGCGGTGGTGCTGGCTTGAGGATGAGCGCCAGAACGAAGTACACCAGGATCAGCATCGGGAAAAATGTGAACGCGGCGATGACTAAGAGAACGCGCGTCATGCCGAGGTCGAAACCAAAATAGTCCGCGAACCCTGCGCATACGCCCGCGATCATTCCGTCGCGCTTGTTGCGATAGAGCTTGTTGCGTCGAGGCTCGCCGGGATCGTCGTGACCGTATCTGCTCATTCGCATCGCCTCAAACTAGAGCTTGTGGCGCCAATCCGGCACTTCGGCGTCGAGAATCGTCTCGAGCGTGTTCAAGCGGCTGTCCATGCGCTGACTCGTCTGCCAAAGCTCCTCGAGCGTCGCTTGCTCCTCGTCGGACAACCCCTTGGCCGCTTTCCACTTCGTCGTGTAGTGCATGATCAAGAAAATCGGCACGACCACGACCATGAACAAAATCGTGAGCACGAAGAAATGGCCGGATACCATTACGCAGTCACCTTGTGATTGTTATTGATCTTTGCTCGCGGCCTTTTTGTCGCCGCGCTTCGCCTTCAACGCACGCAACTCCTGCTCGACGGCTTCGGCGGACTCGAGATCCGAGATTTCCTGTGCGAGGTCGCGCTTGACGCCGATATCATACGATTCGACGCGGCCCTCGAGATCGTCCATGCGCCGCTCGTACTGCTCGAAGCGAATGAAAGCGTCATCGATTCGATAGTCGTATAGCCGTTTGCGCACCTCGAGCCGCTTACTCGCCGTCTGGTGCCGAACGACGATGGCTTGTTGGCGGCTTTTCGCATAGGCGAGCTTCTCTTCCAATGAACCGATGTCCCCATTGAGCTTCTCGAGGCCCTCGGTCACGGCACCGAGCTGCTGTTTGAGCGCCTCGGCGCCACGTGTAATCATTGCCTTCTCGGCCAATGCGGCTTTCGCGAGATCGTCGCGATTCTTGTCGAGTGCGAGCTCCGCCTTGCTCTGCCAATCGCGCGCTTCCTGGTCCATGAACTGGAGCTTGCGCGTGATTTCTTTCTTGTCGGCGATCGCGCGCGCGGCGGCGGAGCGGACTTCGACGAGCGTATCCTCCATCTCCTGGATCATGAGCCGCACGATCTTCTCGGGTTCCTCGGCCTTATCGAGGATCGCGTTGATGTTCGAGTTCACTATGTCGGTGAAGCGCGAAAAGATTCCCATGGCAAACCACCCTTGTGTGCATTACGAGTCGAGCGCTCTCTAGCAGCTTCCGTGCCATGGACTTCGCGCCGCGTAACTGCTTGAAATACCGCTCACTTCCGCATGGGTGCGCCGCGCGCCTCACGTAAGCAGGTTAGCAAAAAAAGCCAAGTAATGGCGCTTCTCCTCAACTGATGATAAAAAGCGGCGCCATGAGTGCCGTCAGACCCGAAACCCAGGGAATGATCGGGGAAGCCCCGGCGTTCCTCGCGATGCTCGAGCACGTTTCGCAGGCGGCCGAGCTCGCGAAGCCCGTGCTCGTGATCGGCGAGCGCGGCACCGGCAAGGAGCTCATCGCCGCACGCCTCCACTATCTCTCGGCGCGTTGGGGGCAAAAGCTCGTCAAAGTCAACTGCGCGGCGCTCACCGAAAGCCTGCTCGAGTCGGAGCTCTTCGGCCACGAGGCCGGGGCATTCACGGGCGCAAACCGCCGCCACATCGGCTGCTTCGAGCAAGCGAACAGCGGCACTCTCGTGCTCGACGAGCTCGGCACGATCCCCCTGCGGATGCAGGAAAAGATCCTCCGCGTCATCGAATACGGCGAGATCCAGCGCGTCGGCGGCAGCGAGACGGTCGCGACCGACGTGCGCATCGTCGGCGTCACGAACGACAACCTTCCGAAGCTCGCAACGAACGGCCGCTTCCGGCCGGATCTCCTGGACCGACTCGCATTCGACGTCATTCACGTGCCGCCGCTGCGCGCCCGCCCCGAAGACATTCCGACGTTGGCGTATCACTTTGCCGTGAACATCACGAGCGAGCTCAAACGCCCCGTGTTTGCAGGCTTCGGCCAAGGCGCCGCAGCCGCGCTTCGGGAGTACGCTTGGCCCGGCAACGTCCGTGAGCTCAAGAACGCCGTCGAGCGCAGCGTGTACCGCGTCGAAGACCCGACGAAGCCCGTCGAGCAGATTCTCTTCGATCCGTTCGCGTCGCCCTACACGCCGGACGCCGAGCCGGAGGCGAATGGATCCACTCCGTCGCTTGCCGACGGCCCGAAGCTGACGCTGCCGTTGCCGAGCGATTTTCGCGCCGCGATCCATGCATATGAGCACGATATCTTGAGCCTTGCGCTCGAGCGCGCGCAGTTCAAGCAGACCATCGCGGCGGACCTTCTCGGTTTGAGCTACCACCAATTTCGTGGGCTGCTCAAGAAGCACTCGCTCCCCGAGCGGCAGGGCCCGACGCGGCCATGAGGCCCGCGACCCCGTGCTAGAATTTCGCGCCGCCCGGCCATCGACGTTCCCTCAGGTCCACTCGCCGACATGACTACGCGCAAAAAGAAGCCGCTGCGGGTCGCCATCACCGGCGCCGCGGGGCAGATCGGTTATCAGCTCGCATTCCGCATCGCGTCGGGGCAAATGCTCGGGGCGGATCAGCCCGTTAGCCTGTCGTTGCTCGAAATCCCGCAGGCCATGGGCGCGCTCGAAGGCGTTGCGATGGAGCTCGACGACTGCGCGTTCGCGCAGCTGCAAGGCGTCGTCGTAACGGACCGCGGCGAAGTGGCGTTTCGCGATGCCGATTTCGCGCTTCTCGTCGGCGCACGCCCACGCGGCCCTGGAATGGAGCGCAAAGATCTACTGCTCGCGAACGCCCGAATTTTCTCCGCTCAGGGAAGGGCGTTGAGTGCCGTGGCGAGCCATAACGTCAAGGTCCTCGTCGTCGGCAACCCGGCGAACACGAACGCGCTCATTGCGCGCGAGAACGCGAAAGATCTCGATCCGCGCAATTTCACGGCGATGACGCGCCTCGATCACAACCGTGCGAGAGCAGAGCTCGCAGCGAAAACCGGCAAGTCGGTCACCGACGTCACCGGCGTGATCGTCTGGGGAAACCATTCCGCAACCCAATTCCCGGACCTCGCCCATGCCACGGTCGCGAAGAAGCCGGCGCTTAGCGTCGTGTCGCGGGAATGGTACGAGCGCGAATTCATACCGAAGGTCCAGCAACGGGGTGCTACGATCATCAAGGCGCGCGGTGCGTCCTCGGCGGCTTCCGCGGCCTCGGCAGCGATCGATCACGTGCGCGACTGGGCGCTCGGCACAGCGGACAAAGATTGGGTCAGCATGGCGGTCGCGTCCGACGGCAGCTACGGAATCAAGGAAGGCGTCGTCTATTCCTATCCCGTCAGATGCAAGAAGGGTAAGTACGAAATCGTGCGCGGCCTCAACATAGACGAGTTCGCACGCGCTCGGCTCGATGCGACTGACAACGAGCTTCGTGACGAGCGCGCGGGCGTCGCTGCACTCTTGTAGGACCAAGCCGTCGTGAGCACCGCAATCTGGCTGCTCGTCCTCATCGTGGCGCCACTCGCGCTCATTTATCGACGCACCGATTTGAGCACCGCGACGCTGATTCTCGGTCTCGCGCTGCTCGCCTATAGCTGGCTCGGCGACGGCGGCGTCGTGGTGTTGACGATTCTGTGGGTTCCGTTTGCCGTCCTGCTCGCATTCAACATCAAGGAGTGGCGCCGCCCGCTCGTGAGCCGCGGGATGCTCGCCGTTTACCGGCGCATGCTGCCGAGCATGTCGAGAACCGAGCAAGAAGCGCTCGAGGCCGGCAACGTCTGGTGGGAGGGTGAGCTGTTTTCGGGCATCCCCAATTGGCGAAAGCTCCTCGAGCTGCCCGAGCCGCGGTTGACCGAAGAGGAGCGGGCGTTTCTCGACGGGCCGACCGAAGAGCTCTGCCGCATGATCGACGACTGGCAGATCACGCATGAGCTCGCCGACATGCCGCCGGCGCTCTGGGACTTCATCAAGCAAAAGGGCTTTTTCGCGCTGATCATCCCGAAGGCGTACGGCGGCCGCGGATTCTCGCCGCTCGCAAGCTCCATGGTGCTCACGAAGATCTCGTCGCGAAGCGCAACCGTCGCCTCGACGGTCGGCGTGCCGAACTCGCTCGGCCCCGCCGAGCTCTTACTGCACTACGGCACGGAGGAGCAGAAGCAACGTTGGCTCCCGGGCTTGGCCAGCGGCGCCGAGGTGCCTTGCTTTGCGCTCACGTCGCCGCGTGTGGGATCCGACGCGACGGCCATCGTCGATACGGGCGTCGTGTGCCGCGGATCGTTCGAAGGCAAGGAGATCGTCGGCATTCGCTTGAACTGGGAGAAGCGCTACATCACGCTCGCGCCGATCGCCACGGTGCTCGGTCTCGCGTTCAAGCTCTACGATCCCGATCATTTGATGGGCGAGCGCGACGAATACGGCATCACGGCAGCGCTCATACCGACGCGCCTCCCGGGAATCGAGATCGGCCGTCGCCACTTCCCGATCAACATTCCGTTTCAAAACGGCCCGACGCGCGGCCGCGACGTTTTCGTGCCCCTCGACTACATCATCGGCGGGCCGAAGCTCGCGGGGCATGGCTGGCGCATGCTCGTGCAGCAGCTCGCGGTCGGCCGGAGCATCGTGCTGCCGAGCAACGCATTGGGCGGAGCGATCGCGAGCGTCTATGCGGCCGGCGCGTACGCAAGAATCCGCCGGCAGTTCGGCCTGCCGATCGGCAAGTTCCACGGCGTCGGCGAAGCGCTCGCGCGCATGGCGGGCACGACCTACACGATGACCGCCGCTTCCCGTGTCACATGCACGGCGCTCAATAACGGCGAGAAGCCTGCCGTCGCGTCGGCGATCCTCAAGTACCACAACACCGAGATGGCCCGTACCGTCGCGAACGACGCGATGGACGTCCACGGCGGCAAAGCCATCATGCTCGGGCCGAAGAACTATCTCGCGCGGAACTACGAGTCCGTGCCGATTGCAATTACGGTCGAGGGCGCGAACATCCTCACGCGCAACCTCATCATCTTCGGCCAGGGCGCGGTACGCTGCCATCCGTTCGTGCGCCCGGAGATGGATGCCGTCCGCGACCCGGATGCGGCACGAGGTCTCGAGAAGTTCGACGAGCTCCTCTTCAAGCATATCGGTTACGCGCTGTCGAACGCCGTGCGCTCGTTCGTCATGGCGCTCACGCTTGCTCTATTCACGGAGGTTCCGGCAATCGGTCGGCAGCGCCGGTTCTACCAACAGATAAACCGGTTCAGCGCTTCCTTTGCGCTCGCCGCCGACGCGGCGATGTTGACGATGGGCGGCGAGCTCAAGCGCAAGGAGCTCTTGTCGGCGCGGCTCGGCGATGTGCTGAGCTACCTCTACCTTGCCTCGATGGTGCTCAAGCACTATCGCGACCAAGGCGAGCCGGCGGCCGATTTGCCGTTGGTCGAGTGGTCGTGCCGCACCTTGCTCTACAGAACCCAGGAGCAGCTCCACGGGCTGCTGCGCAACTTTCCGAACCGGTTCGTCGCGGCACTCCTGAGGCTCGCGATCTTTCCGCGCGGCCGGACCTACTCGGCGCCGTCCGACGTGCTCGGCCAAGAGATCGCGGAGCTCATGATCAATCCGACCGAGTCGCGGCGGCGCCTCGCCGACTGCGCGTATACGGCCGTCGAGCCCGGGAACCCCATGGGCCTGCTGCAGGAAGCGCTCGAAATGGCTGAGAGCGTCAAGCCGCTCGAGCGGCGCGTATTCGATGCCAAGCGAGCGGGGCAAATCGAGCGCGAGGATACGCCGGGCCAGATCGACGAGGCCGAGCGCAAGGGGGTCATCAACTCGGACGAGGCGCGGGCGATTCGCACGTTCGACGCGCGCGTCATGGCTTTGACCGGCGTCGACGATTTCGCCCCCGACGAGCTCGCCCGTTGACGCAGGCCCCTATGCTAGAGTGAAGGCGCCGGGGCACCGGGGTCGCGCGAGGAGACCTTTATGTCGACACGTTTGAGCCTCATCGTCAGTTTCGCAGTGCTGCTGTCGGCGTGCAGCCGAGAGACCGAGAACGCGCCGGCGACCGCCGCACCGCCGGCGGCCGCGACCGCTGCGCCCGCTCCGAGCCTCGCCCGCAAACCATCGCCTGCCGGCGCGCGCGTCTACATCATCTCGCCGCGCGACGGCGAAACCGTCTCGAGCCCCGTGCGCGTCGTATTCGGGCTCGCGGGCGCGGGTGTCGCCCCTGCCGGTATCGTGAAAGAGAATACTGGCCACCATCATCTCCTCATCGACACGCCGCCCCCGCCGCTCGACCAGCCGATCCCGGCCGACGCGACACACGTACATTTCGGCGGCGGGCAGACGGAGACGACGGTGACGCTGACGCCGGGCAGACACACGCTGCAGCTCCTCCTCGCCGACGAGCTGCACGTGCCGCACGACCCACCGCTCATTTCGGACGTCGTGACGATCGACGTGCAGTAGGCGTGTACGCGGACTTCTTTGGGCTCAACGAGAAGCCCTTCTCGATCACGCCGGATCCACGATACCTCTACCTCAGCCCACGTCACGCCGACGCGCTCGCGCATCTTCTCTACGGCATCTCCGAGAGCAGCGGCTTCATTCAGCTCACGGGCGAAGTCGGCACGGGCAAGACCACGCTGATTCGCAGCGTCCTCGAGCAGCTGCCCGACAAGGCCGAGGTCGCCCTGATCTTGAACCCGCGGCTCTCGCCGCAAGAGCTCCTGCAATCGATCTGCGAGGAGCTGCGCATCTGCTTGCCTGCGGACCGTTCGGTCAAGGCGCTCGTCGATACTCTCAATGCCGAGCTCTTGCGCGCGAATGCCGAGGGCCGGCGCATCGTCTTGATGATCGACGAAGCGCAGACGCTCGCGCCCGAGCTCATCGAGCAGGTGCGGCTGCTCACGAATCTCGAGACGCCCAAGCAGAAGCTCCTGCAAATCATATTGATCGGGCAACCCGAGCTCCGCGACATGCTCGGCCGTCCGGAGATGCGGCAAGTCGCGCAGCGCGTGACCGGCCGCTACCACCTCGAGCCCTTGAGCGCGCAGGAGACCGCCGGCTACGTACGCCACCGCCTCCGCGTCGCCGGAGCGCAGCGCGAGATATTCAAGCCCGGAGCATTGCGGCAGCTCTATAAGGACTCCGGCGGCATACCCCGGCTAATCAATGTCGTCGCCGATCGCACGCTGCTCGCGGCGTACACGCAAGAGCAGAGCGCGATCGACCGTGGCCTCGTGAAGCACGCTGCGCGCGAAGTTTTCGGCAAGCGGCGCGGCCCGCTCTGGCCCTGGGCAGCCGTCGCTTTGGGTCTAGTCGCGCTCGTTTTGGCGACGGGGACGCAACGCGACCCGCCCGCTACCGCGCCTGCGACCGCGCTCGTCGCGCCCCCGGCCGCGAGCGGCGTCGCAGAGTCGCTCGCGCCTGAAGTAACCGCCGCCGGCGCGCAAAATCCGGTCGCAGTTCCGGTGGCCGAGGCGACGCTGTCCGCCGTGAATGCGACCGACGCGGCGCCGCCCGACGCGGGCGCTGCGCAGGCACATACCGTCGAGGAGCCGACTGCGCTCGCCGCGCTCTTGGCCGACGCCGCGTACGGGGCAGACTCAACGCCAGTCCTCCACACGCTCTTCGGGGCGTGGCAGGCGACGTACGATCCCGCGGGAGGCGCGCCGTGCGCACAAGCCGTCGATCAGCAACTGCAGTGCTTGACGTTGGACCACGGTTCCGTCGGCGAGCTGCGCAAGATCAATCGGCCGGCGATGCTCACGCTCGTCGACGACGCGGGCCGCGACCGATATGTCGTCGTGACGCAGCTCGACTTCGAAGGCGCCACACTGACTTTCGAGGACCAGACCGCGCGCATCGGCATAGCCGACCTCACGCGCTATTGGTACGGGGAGAACTTGGTGCTGTGGAGACCGATCTTCGCGGACAGCCCGCTTCTTCCCGGCTCGCGAAGCGAGAGCGTGCTGTGGCTGCGCGACAGCATTCAGCGAGTCTTCGGTCTGACGCTCGCGAGCGCCGACCCGCTTCATTACGACGACGCGCTCGTCGAGAAAGTCCGCGAATTCCAGCGCCGCGAGCAGCTCAAGATCGACGGCATCGTCGGGGTCGAGACGCAGATCTCGCTGCAGGCCGTGCTCGGCACGCCGGAAGTGCCGTTACTGAGCGAGCGACGCTGACGTGTCTTTCATTCTCGATGCATTGCGGAAATCCGAGAGCGAGCGGCGGCGCGAGGCGACGCCGAGCCTCGCTCACCTGCCGCCGGCAGCGCCGCGGAGCCATGCCCCACCCTGGGTCTGGGTCGTCATGACGGTCTTGGGCGTAGGCCTGCTCGGCCTCGCGGCCGCATGGTGGCAAAGCACGCAGACAGTCGAGCGCGGCGCGCTCGAAGCGCCCCCGGCGGCGACCGAGGCGCCGCCTGCGTCCACGTCCGCAAGCGGCGGCAACGCCGAACCTCGCGCCGTGCCCACGCCGAGCGTTCCGGAAGCGAAGAGGCCCGCCGATTCCGTGCCGACCGAGCGTCGCGCCGACGGCGGCAGCCTTCCCACGGTCGCGGAGGCCCGCGCCTCCGGCGTCCCGCTGCCCGAGCTCAGCCTGCAGCTGATTTCCTACAGCGAAGACGCGAACCAACGCTTCGTGTTCATCAACGGATTTCGCTACGGCCAGGGGCAGCGCGTGCAGAACGGCCCACTCATCGTGAGCATCGCCGCCGACAGCGTCGTGCTGCAGCAGCAGGGCCGCGACTTCATCTTGACGGCAGAGTAGCGCTCGACCGCAAACTGCGCCCTCTGGGCCGCGTGGGTCGGACCGGCTCTACGCGCGTATGCCCGTACCGCGGTGGAGCAGTATCGATACGAGCGCGAATAGCGCGACGAAAGAGCCGACGATGATCGTGAACGCCACGGTCAACGAAACGTCGGACGTGCCGAGAATCCCGTAGCGAAAGGCGTTGACCATGTACAGGATCGGATTTGCCAGCGCGACTCCCTGCCAAATCGCGGGCAAATCGGATATCGAGAAAAACACTCCGCCGAGGTACGTGAGCGGCGTCAAGACGAACGTCGGAATGATCGAGATGTCGTCGAAATTCTTCGCGAAAAGCGCATTGAGCATGCCGCCGAGCGAGAAGATCATCGCGGTAAGCAAGATGACGCCGAACGTGATGAACGGATGCCGGATGTCGAGATCCGTGAAGAAGAGCGCGACCGCGGTCACGAGAGCCGCGACGAGCGCCCCGCGGGCGACTCCGCCGATCATGTAGCCGACGATGATCGTCGAGTACGACAAGGGTGCTACGAGCATTTCCTCGAGATGCAGTTGCAGCTTTCCGGAAAAGAACGACGACACGACGTTGCCGAACGAGTTCGTGATGACGGACATCATGATGAGCCCCGGCGCAATGAACGTCATGTAAGGGACGCCGTCCATCTCCCCGACGCGCGCTCCGACTAGGCTGCCGAAAATGATGAAGTAGAGCGTTACCGTGATCGCCGGCGGAATGATCGTCTGCACCCAGATACGCACGACGCGGCGCACCTCTTTCCGCACGATGGTCGCGAGACCGATGAGGTTGACGCGCAGCAGTCCCGCTGCCGCAGTCGACACGTCCGGAATGAACTCGAGGTACGAGGTCTCGTGAGTCTCGCTCATGCGGCCTCGCTCTGATCCTTGCTCTCGACGAGACGCATGAAGAGCTCCTCAAGCCGATTCGTCTTCGGGCGCATGCTTACGACCTCGATGGCCTTGCGCGAGAGCTCGGCGAATACGCGATTCAGGCTCTGGCCTTTGTTGACCTCGACCTCGATCTCATGGTCGTTGCGCAGCCGCGTCGCGAAGCCGTCGAGAGCCGGCGCTTCGTTGATCGCATCGCGCAGGCTCAGTACGAACGCTTGGCGTTGGAGCTTGTTAACGACGTTCGCCATCGTGTCGTTCTCGATGATGCGCCCCTCGTCGATGATGCCGATGTTGCGGCACAGGCTTTCCGCTTCGTCGAGGTAGTGAGTCGTCAGGATGATCGTCACGCCGGCCGCGTTGATCTCGCGCATGAGGTCCCACATCGAGCGGCGTATCTCGATGTCGACGCCCGCGGTCGGCTCGTCGAGGATCAAGAGCCGCGGTTCGTGAACGAGCGCGCGCGCGATCATGAGGCGCCGCTTCATCCCTCCCGAGAGCGTCCGCGCGATGTCATTGCGGCGATCCCACAGATGCAGCGCCTTGAGATACTTCTCCGCGCGCACGCGCGCCGTGCGTCGCGGCACGCCGTAATAACCCGCCTGGTTGACGAGCGTGTCGAAGTTGCGCTCGAACACGTTGAGATTGACTTCCTGGGGCACGACGCCGATGCACGCCTTGGCGGCCTCGCGGTTGCGATCGAGATCGTGGCCGAACACGTTGACCGTGCCACGGGTTTTGGTGACGAGCGAGGTGACGATGCCGATGGCGGTCGTCTTACCCGCTCCGTTCGGGCCGAGCAGCGCGTAGAAGTCTCCCTCCTGGACGGTGAGGTCGATGCCTTTGAGCGCGGCGGCGCCGTTCTTGTAAACCTTGTGAAGGTCTTTGATCGTCAGCGCGTCCATGAACGGGGCAGTATTGTACTCGCGGCGCCACAGAGAGCGCTGCGTGCACGCTCGCGACCGTCAGGCGGACGCTTTGCGCACGAGCAGCCGTGAAGCGGAGCTCTGCGGATCCACGCGCGGCTGGAGCGCAATCAAGAGCAGCTGCCGGCGCGCCTCCGGCCGGCTCTCGGTCAGCAGCTTCTCCCAAAGCCAAGCGTATTGAGCGAAAGCGCAGACGACCGTTTCGCGGGCGGCGCAGTGCGCCGGGAGGTCGGCAAGATCGAGCAGGCGAAGCGCGCGCACGTCGTCGCCGTCGAGACCCAGCAGCAGTTGTGCCAGATAGGGGTTGCGCCGACTCAGAGTCCAGGCACTGTGCAAAATGGTCACTTGCAGCACGTATCGGGAGACGTCGACGTCATCGGCTTGCATGTCGGCGATCCGCGCAGCACGGCCGTGCGGAACGTGAACCTGGAACAGAGCGCGCGGGAACGCCGCCAAAGCCTCTAGAGACCGGGGCGCCGCGGCCCGCAACGCACCGGCAGCCGCGCGGTTGAGACCGAGGCACTGGCCGCCGCGCCGCGCGCGGGCGGCGAGGAAATCGACGAACAGCCGATTCAGCGCCCGGACCTCGGCAAAGTCGTCACCGGCCGGCAGTGGTTCGAGCATGAGACCCCCCCTTTTCCGCACCGAAATACCACTTATGGTCCTAAAATACCATTAGTGGTTAATGTACGCTAATTGGGGTATCTGACCATTTAGCGAGGAAATGGGGTCATGCGGACGACTGACGACCGGTATAGAGGGGAGCAAGCCAAGTTCGAGCTCGCGATGCGGATGATTGGCTTGGAGGCACGCACGGGGACGATCCGCTATTGGACGGGCTTGAGCGACGACCGGATTCGCAAGCTCTATTGCTCGTACTTCAAGTTTGGCGGGGAGCACGTGCGGCGGCGAAGGGGACGCTCGCCGAGTCAGATCGGCCCACTCGTGCGCAACGCCAATCGCGCGCTCGAGTCCGGAGTTCTCGCGCATCTCTTGCTCGTCAATGGACTCATCGATCGCGTGCGCCCCGGTCAACCGCAGTTGCAGAGCAACGTCGATCTCGGCCACCGTTTCTGCGATTGCTTCGAGACCTACCGCGCGCTCGTGCCGCGGCCTGCGCTCTCGTTCGAATGGAGCTGGAACCTGCTCGTAAGCATGCGCAGCGGCGAGGAGCTCGGAATCGTACGCTGCTCGAGCTGCGCAATTTGTTATGTGATCGATCGGTTATCGCTGCCGCGCGGTGCTTGCCCCGGGTGCGCGGCGATGAGCGATTAGAGTCGCGCTGTCGGCGCCGTCGCGGACTGCGCATAATGCCTGCATGTGTCTGATTGCGCTCGGCCTCGACGTCGCCAACGAATACGTGCTCGTGCTCGCCGCGAACCGCGATGAGCGGCATGCGCGGCCCACGGCACCGGCGCGCTGGTGGCCCGAGCAATCGGGGATACTCGGCGGCCGCGATCTCCAGGCCGGCGGCACGTGGCTCGGCATCACGCGCACGGGCCGCGCCGCGGCCCTGACCAACATTCACGAGCACGAACCTCGTGCCGCACCGCGGTCGAGGGGCGAGCTCGTCGCGACGTTCTTGCAAGGCAGCGCGCCGGCCGCAGAGTTCGCCGCCGAGTTGCGCCCGGTCCTCGACCGTTATGCGGCCTTCAATCTGTTGCTCTACGACGGCGCAGAGCTCCGCTATGTCAGCAACCGCACGCCGCCGCGCGCGCTCGGCCCGGGCATCCATGTTCTCAGCAACGCCGACCCGACCGTCGACTGGCCGAAAATCCGGCGCGCGCGCGCAGGCATGGACGCATGGCTCGCGAAACCTGGAGAGGCGAGCACGCTGCTCGAGTTGCTCGCCGAGCGCGCGCCGCAGCGGGCTGCGCCCGAATACTATCGAGATGCGCTGTTCGTCGAAGGCGCCGAGTATGGAACGCGCTGCTCCACGGTGCTGACGATTACGCGCACGGGCGGAGTCGTATTCATCGAGCGCCGGTTCGATGCGCGCGGGCGCGTCACGGGCGAAGACCGATATGACCTCGAGCTCGAGAGGCAGGAAAGCCGGCGGACCGCTCTCTAGCGCAGCCGATCCATGAGCCACTTGCGCAAGTCGCGGACCTCTGCGGCGCAGACGCTGTGGCCCATCGGGTACGTGTGCCACGTGAGCTTAAGCCCAAGCTGCTCGAGAAAATCGCGCGACGCCGTGGCGCTCGCGAGCGCGATGACCGGGTCGTCGTCGCCGTGCGCCATCCAGATCGGCGTCCCGTGGCTCGCGGCGCTCTGCTCGGCCGCGACGGAACGCGCGAGCGGCAGATAGGTCGATAGGGCTACGACGCCGGCGAGCGCATCGGGAGCGCGCAGCCCAACCTGCAAGGCGATCGCTCCGCCCTGCGAGAAGCCCGCGAGCACGATGCGTTGCGGCGCGCTGCCGCGGGCTCGCTCTTGCTCGATGAGCTTCGTGACCTCGCCCGCGCTCGCGCGTATGCCCGTTTCGTCCTCGCGCGCTCCGCGGTCGAGCGAGACCAAGTCGTACCATGCGCGCATCGCCATCCCCGCGTTGATCGTCACGCGCCGCACGGGCGCATGTGGAAATACGAAACGTACGGCGAACGGCAGCGCGAGCTCGGGAACGAGCGGCTCGAAATCGTGGCCGTCGGCGCCAAGCCCATGCAGCCAAATGATCGACCGGTCGGCGCCTGGCGCCGTCTCGACCTCGACCGCCTCGAGCATGTTCGTCACCTCCCCCCGGCCCCGACCCTGAAAAACCTGGGCCAAGCCCTTGCTATTTGCACATACGGCCTATAGTATGCGCAACTTTATTCGTTCCTAGAGCCATGCCAACAGCGACTGCCGAGCAACAATACGAGCGCCGCAAAGTCATCACGCGGCTCCTGCGCGAGCACCCCGTTGCGCGTCAAGCGGAGCTCGTCGAGCTCTTGCGAACGGCGGGCATTGCGGCCACGCAATCGAGCGTGAGCCGCGACCTCAAGGAGCTCGGCGCCGCGAAATTCAAGGAAGGCTACACTTTGCCCGACGCGAGCGACGCCGGCAACGGTGCGGCACTTGCCGCGGTCGCGGAGTTGGTTCGCGACATTCGTTCCGCCGGTCCGAACTTGCTCGTCATCTCGACCGCGGTCGGCGGTGCGCAACGCGTTGCATTCACGCTCGACCGCCTGGCTTGGCCCGAGGTCGTCGGCACGCTGTCCGGCGACGACACGATCTTCATCGCGACATCGAGCTCCGCACAGCAGCGCATTCTGCGCGGACGTTTACGGTTGGGTCTGAAAAAGGCAATTCCATGACTACGACTTCTGCGCCGATCGTTCTCGCGTTCTCGGGCGGGCTCGACACTTCGTTTTGCGTTCCGTGGCTCAAAGAGACCTACGCTCGCCCGGTCATCACCGTAACCGTGAACACGGGCGGGCTCGACGGCGCCGCGGCACAGTCCTTGGCCGAGAGAGCGCGTGCGCTCGGCGCGCGCGAGCACATCCTCGTCGATGCGCGCGACGAGTTTTTCGACCGCGTGCTCAAGTACCTGATCATGGGCAACGTGCGCCGGGGACACATGTACCCGTTGTGCGTCGGCGCGGAGCGTCGCGTGCAAGCTCAGCATCTCGCGACGACTGCAGCCAAGCTCGGCGCGACAACGGTCGCGCACGGCTGCACGGCGGCCGGCAACGATCAGATCCGCTTCGAGGTCATCCTCAAGACTCTGGCTCCGGAGCTCGAGATCTTGGCACCCGTCCGCGATCATTCGTGGGCACGCAAAGATCAAGTGGATTTCTTGGAGAAGCGCAAAATGCCGGTGCCGAAAAAGGGCTCCGCATACTCCATCAATCACGGCCTATGGGGCGTCACGATCGGCGGAACCGAGACGCTCGACTCGGCGGGCTCGATCCCCGAATCGGCTTGGGTCTTGAGCGCGGGCGCCTTCGATGCGCCGCGAGCGCCGACCGAGATCGAGCTCGAATTTGCGCGCGGGGTCCCCGTCGCTCTCGACGGAGCCGCCCAGAAACCCGTGGCGCTCATCGAAAAGCTCGAGGGCATCGGCAAAGCCTATGCGATCGGCCGCGGCATCCATGTCGGCGATACGATCCTAGGCACGAAAGGGCGCGTCGCTTTCGAGGCGCCGGCCGCGGAGATCCTCATCAACGCCCATCGCGAGCTCGAGAAGCTCACGTTGACGGCGCTGCAAGCGCGAATCAAAGAGCAGCTCTGCCAGGCCTACGGCGATTTCGTTCACGAGGGCAAGCAGCTCGATCCCGTCTGCGCCGACATCGAAGCGCTGCTCGAGTCTTCGCAGCAGCGCGTCACCGGGACCGTGCGCTGCGCCTTAAGGCCCGGGAATCTGTTCATCGTCGGCGCGCGCACCCAGCATTCGCTCATGGCCGCGAGTCGCGGTAAGTACGGCGAGTCCGCGGGCGAATGGACGAGCGCGGACGCCGTCGGGTTTGCGCACATTCTTTCGTTGCCCGGACGACTCTATACGCGGGCGGGAGGTAGCTGACGTGCGCTCCGTTTTGGTCGACAAGATCGCTTCGGTCGCGCTCGCGGCCGATTTGACGCATGAGATCCGCGTGAGCGACGAAATTCCTTGCGAGGAGGGCGTGCTCATTGCCGCTGAGATTCTCAACAATAAGTCGCACTACAACACGCTCGAGCTCACGAGCGGCCGTATGGCGCAGATCAAGCGCGGCGACGTGATCGTCGGCGCGCTCGGACATCGAAAAGCGCTGTTCGGCTACTCGGGACACCTGCCTACGGAGCTCAGGCCCGGAGACATCGTGCAGCTGCTCAATCTCGGCGGCGTCATGGGGATTTGCGATTCGATCAATCCCTCGCACGGCCAGCCGTTCGATTGCCGAGTGCTCGGCGTCGTTCTCGACTTCCCGTATTTGGGCGAACGCGTCGGCGTGCCCGCGCGCGTCGCGGGTCGTGAGCTCACCGCGAATCGGCCGATCCCGCAGAACGGAGTGCCGATCGTAGCGCTTGCCGGCACGTGCATGAATTCGGGCAAGACGCACGCGGCGTGCGCGATCATCAGCCGCTTTCGCCACAACGGGCTCATCGTGGACGCGTTCAAGGCGACGGGCGTCGCTCTGCGCCGCGACATCCTCGCGATGGAAGACGCGGGCGCGCGAAACACGGAGATCTTCACCGACTACGGCATCGTTGCGACAACCTCGGCGAATGCCCCTGCGCTCGCGCGCAACTTGCTCGCCGACGTCATGAGCCGAAAGCCGGATGCGATCGTTTTCGAGCTCGGCGACGGCCTGCTCGGCGCCTACGGCGTCGAAGCGATACTCCACGACCCCGAGATACGCGCGCAATTGCGCGCCGTGGTGCTCTGCGCCAACGATCCCGTGGCCGCATGGGGGGGCGCGAAGCTCTTGCGCGAGGAGTTCGGGATCGAGCCCACGGTGATCACGGGCCCGGCCACGGACAACCAGGTCGGAATCGACATCATCAAGAAGCGCTCGAACGTCGCGGCGATCAACGCGATGTCGGCGGGACCGGAGCTCGGCGACCTCTTGCTGACGGCAATCGGTTTCGGCGAGCGGCTCGCCAAAGCGGTGCCATGACCAGAGTGCCCGTCATCGTGCTCGGTGGCTCTGGCTACGTGTCCGGGGAGATGCTGAGGCTCATCGCTTCGCATCCGCGGCTCGCGCTCGGGGCCGCAGTTTCGATGAGCCAAGCCGGCGAACCGATCGCGGCGACGTTTCCGCATCTCGCGTCGGCGTACCGCGAGACGCGGTTCGTCGCGCTCGAAGCTGCGCTCGCGAAAGTTCGCGAGGCCGAGCAGTGCGTCGTGTTCTCGGCCGCGCCGCACGGCGCGTCCGCGCAGATGATCGAGCAGTTGTTTGCCGCGGCCGAGTCGGCGGGCGTGCGTTTGACGGTCGTGGATTCATCGGCCGACTTTCGTTTCGCCGATGCCGAGCAGTTCGCGGCCGTGTACGGCCATGCGCATCCGGAGCCGGCGCGCTTGAAGCAATTTCGCTGCGCGGTTCCCGAGCATCTCGCGACGATCGATACGCCGCACGCCGCGCATCCAGGTTGCTTTGCGACGACGATGCTGCTCGGCATCGTGCCGCTGGCGCGCGC
>DATBLZ010000092.1:0-2898 GCA_036555065.1 Gammaproteobacteria bacterium | reverse complement strand
GGACGAAACTGCGGACTTTGCGTGGGTGAAACGTCAGTTCGATCGATAGTACTATCGTACGGCGGGGTCGAGTCGATAGCCTCGTAGCAGACCTGGACACTAGTTGAGGTTCGGCGGTAGCCTCAGGGCCCGGCCGCGGGTGTAGTTCAATGGTAGAACCTCAGCTTCCCAAGCTGATGGCGTGGGTTCGATTCCCATCACCCGCTCCATATTTTCGCCGCAAACGAGACCGGCGTCACACCTTCCGCTGTCCCCCGGTACTTCCGCCTAAGAAAATACCGTCGTAGGCCGATACCGGGCGTATGACCCGGCGCGCGCGTCACGCGCGTGTCGCGCCGTGGCTCGCAGAAACAAGGACTCGTTCTGGCTCCTCAAGCATGGCTGACAACGTCAACAGGCTCTTGATCGTCGACGAGGAGCACGAGGTTGCGGACTTCGTCGCCGGTGTGGCGCGCAACGTGGGCTACGCCGTCGCGTGCGCGCCGTCGGGCGCGAGCTTCGTGCAGTTGCTCGAATCGTTCCAGCCCTCGCTGATCGTGATGGACTTGAGCTTGCCCGATACCGATGGCGTCGAGCTATTGCGTTCGCTCGCGGCGCGCGCGTGCCCGGCGAGCATCGTGCTCCTCAGTGTCGACGAGCGTCTGGTCGCCGCAGCGCACGAGCTTGGCGTGAGCCATGGGCTCACGATGTGCGGCACGCTCGCAAAGCCGGTCCCCGCCGCGGAGCTCAAGACGAAGCTCGCGGCCATGCTCCACGAGAACCCACAAGTCGACGTCGAAGATCTCCGCCGCGGCGTCGCGACCGGCGAGTTCGTGCCTTACTACCAGCCCAAAGCGACGCTGGTGCAGAACGGTTGGGTCATCGACGGCGTCGAGGCGCTCGCGCGCTGGCAGCACCCGCGTCTGGGCGTAGTGATGCCGAACGAGTTCATCCCGCTCGCGGAGCAAACCGGCCTCATTGGCGATCTCACGGACACCATGCTGCGCGCGGCGCTCACGCAAGTGCGCGCTTGGCAGCAGCAAGGACTGCGGCTCACGTGCTCCGTGAACCTGCCGCCGAGCTTGGTCACCGACTTGCGCTTCCCCGATCGGCTCGCAGCGCTGCTCGCCGAGCACGAAGTCGACGCGAGCCAGCTCGTGCTCGAGATCACCGAGACCGCGACGATCCAAAACCCGACGGCGACGATGGGCATCCTCACGCGCTTGCGCGTGAAGCGCATCGGGCTGTCGCTCGACGACTTCGGCACTGGCTATTCGTCGCTGACGCAGCTCTACCAGATGCCGTTCAACGAGATGAAGATCGACAAGTCGCTCGTCATGAACGTGCCGCACAGCCGCGAGGCCAACACGATGGTCGGCTCGCTCATCGAGCTCGGCCACAACTTGGGGCTCAAGATCTGCGCCGAGGGCGTCGAGAACCGCGCCGCGCTCGACATGCTCGCGATGATGAGCTGCGATCGCTGCCAGGGCTATTTCATCAGCCGCGCGATACCGGCGGCCGACATCGCGAGTTTCGTGACGCAATGGAACCGCGAGAACCCGGCTTCGTCGTTCACGACGATGCCGCGCGCGGTCATGTGACCACCGGAGCATGAACTTGAGCGACAACCGCCTCATGGTGCTGGACGACGACCAGGACGTCGGCGCCTTCTTCGGTCAGGTGGGCGAGGACCTGGGCTTCGAGGTTCGCGTGCTCAGCGATCCGGAACAATTCGGCGCCGCGTTCACCGCGTTCAAGCCCACGGTGCTCTTGCTCGACCTCCAGATGCCGGGCCGCGACGGTATCGAGATCCTGCGCGAGCTCGCCTCCATCCATCGCAAACCGGATCCCAAGATACTCATCGCGAGCGGGCTCGACAGCCGCGTGCTGACGTCCGCGGCCGAGCTGGGCTCGTCGATGGGGCTTACGATCGCGGGCTCGTTCTGCAAGCCGATCGCGCTCGACGAGCTCGAGGTGTTACTCACGCGGCTGAAGTCGCACGTCAAGCACATCACCGCGAACCAGTTGCGCGACGCGATTCACCACGGCCAGCTCGTCGTCCACTATTTGCCGAAGGCCACGTTCAAGGGCCCGGGCCGCTGGATCATCGAAGGCGCCGAGGCGCTCGTTCGCTGGCAGCACCCCGAGTACGGCTTGCTCTACCCCAGGGATTTCATCGGACTCGCGGAGCAGAGCGGGCTCATCATCGAGGTCACCGATTTCGTGTTCCGCGCCTCGATGGAGCAGGCGCGGGTCTGGTTCGCGCACGGGCTGTACATGGAGCTCGGCGTGAACCTGTCGGCGCAGTTCCTTTCGGACTTGAAGTTCCCCGATCGCCTGCTGGCGCTGATCCGCGAGAACAACTTGGACCCCTCGATGTTGACGCTCGAGCTCACGGAGACGGCGGCGATGCAGGATCCGGCCGTCGCGCTCGACATCCTCGCGCGGCTGCGCGTCAAGAACGTCAACATCTGCCTCGACGATTTCGGCACGGGCGCCTCGTCGCTGACGCACCTCTACAAGATGCCGTTCAGCGAGGTGAAGCTCGACAACCAGTTCACGAACGACATGCGCCTGCGCGAGGACGCGCGCGCGCTCGTCGAAGGCCTCGTCTACCTCGCGCACAAGCTCAAGATGCGCGCCTGCGCCGAGGGCGTCGAGGACGAAGCCACGCTGGACATGCTCGAAGCGATGCATTGCGACAAGGCCCAAGGCCACGTCTTCGGCGCGGCCGTGCGCGCGCGCGAGCTCGAAGCCCTCGTCGAGCGCTGGAACAGCCGCTACCAAACCCCGGCGGCCCTCAAAGCCGCGAAGTAAGGCGCAGTCCCGGAATGGGGTGCGTCGCCGGCCGGCGACGTTGGTTCCGCCCCCGTGGCGTTTGTTACGATGGGCTCCTCGCTCCCACGAGGGCTCTCGGCA
>DATBLZ010000039.1:0-2975 GCA_036555065.1 Gammaproteobacteria bacterium | reverse complement strand
CGTTATGTGGTGCCCCGGGCAGGACTTGAACCTGCGACCTCCCGCTTAGGAGGCGGACGCTCTATCCCCTGAGCTACCGGGGCGTTGTTACGGTTCCTAGTGTATCCCTACTCGACGGGCTCGATGCGCAGAATCGTGCCGTCGGGCGATCCGCTTCCGTACCGCACCTCGGTCGCGACATAGAGCAGCCCGTCCGGGCCCTGCTCGACATCGCGGAAGCGCACGCCGAGCTCGCGCAGCAACGGCTCGCGCCGCTCGGCCTGACCGGGCAGATTGAACGCGAGGCGCTGTACCTGTTGGCCGTTCAAGGAGCCTATAAAAACGCTCCCTTTCCAGCTCGGGAAGCGGTCGCCGGTATAGAACGTCATGCCGGACGGGCTGATTTGCGGCACCCAGAACATGCGCGGGTTCTCCATGCCGGGGCGGTACCACGGCTGGTCCGACACGAGCGTTCCCGAGTAGTTGCGGCCCAGCGACACGAGCGGCCACCCGTAGTTCGCACCGGGCTTGAGGATGTTGAGCTCGTCGCCGCCCATCGGGCCGATCTCGATCTGCCAAAGCTCGCCGGTCTCGGGATGGAACGCGAGGCCGTAGCCGTTGCGGTTGCCGTACGTGAATATCTCCGGCTTCGCTCCCGCTCGGCCGACGAAAGGATTGTCGGGAGGCACGCCGCCCTCGTCGGTCATGCGCAGCGTCTTGCCAACGTGGTTGTCGAGGCTCTGCGCGAGGATCCGAATGCTGTTGTCGTCGGTCGGCCCGCAACACAGCCGGTCGCGGTCGCCGACGGTCACGTACAGCGTCTTGTCCGGGCCGAACAACATGCGCCCCGCGGTTGCGTTGCGCGCGTCTTCCCATGCGTCGGCGACGAAAATCTCCTTAACGTCGACGAGCTTGTTCCCGTCGAGCCGGCCGCGCGATATCGCGAGTGACAGCAGACCATCCTCGCGCTGCTTCGTGTAGGACGCATAGACGAGCCGGTTCTCGGCGAAATCCGGATGGATCACGAGCCCGTGGAGGACGTCGTTGCCCTCGGGCGAAGGCGCCTTCCACACGGGCTCGGGTAAGAGCGCGCCGGCGGCGATCAGCCGCAACGCGCCCGGGCTCTCGGTCACGAGCATCGAGCCGTCGGGGAGAAACGCAATGTCCCATGGTCCGATGAGGCCGTCCGTGACGAGCACGACGCGGATGCGCTCTTGGCCGAGGGAAAACTCGAGCGGCGCGTCGCGCGCGGGGAGCAGGACGTTAGGTTGCGGCGGTTGTCCGTGCGCGGCCAGCGGCGTCATTGTCAACAACATCTGCGCGAGCACGCCAATGCGAGAGAACCGTCCGTTCATAAGGCCACTCCCCGCCCACGTCGGAAGAAATCCCCGCGAGATGCTACCGTTCCCGCGACGTCTGCGCCATCGCGCTGTGGCAGAATGCGCGCGTGGCACGGATCGGTGCAATCTTCACTTTCGCGGCCGCTCTTTCGGCCTGCACGAGCGCACCGGAACCGGCCGCCACGGCACCGAGCCCGATCGATCCGACGATTCTTCACCCGACGGTCCTGACGCTCGACACGCACGTCGACATCCCGCTCGACTTCGCGACCGACGCGGTGGACCCGCTCGATACCGATCGCGAGGTCAACTTGCTCAAGATGCAAGAAGGCGGCCTCGACGTCGCGTTCTTCATCGTGTACGTCGCGCAAACCGCGCGCACGCCGGAGAACTACGCGCAGGCGCAGAGCGAAGCACTCACGAAGTTCGCCGCCATTCACCGCTTGACGGACGAGCTTTACCCGGATCGAATCGGTCTTGCGTATCGCGCCGCGGACGTAGAGCGCCTCGTCGCCGAGGGCAAGCTCGTCGCGGCGATCGGTGTCGAGAACGGTTTTTCGCTGGGGCGCGATCTCGAGATGCTCGACCGCTACTACGCGCTCGGCGCGCGCTACGTCTCGCTTTCCCACGACGGTCACAACGATCTTGCCGACTCGGCGCGGCCGAGCACGGCGCTCGGCGACGTGCCTGCCGAGCATGACGGCGTCAGCGAGCTCGGCGCGCGCCTGATACGGCGCTTGAACGAGCTCGGCATCATGGTCGACATCTCGCACGCATCGAAGCAGGCCGCGCTCGACACGCTCGCGCTCTCCGCCGCGCCGGTGATCGCTTCGCACTCGAGCATCCGCGCCGTCGCCGACCACGTGCGCAATCTCGACGACGAGACGCTGCTCGCGCTCAAAGCCAACGGCGGCGTCGTGCAAATCGTTGCTTTCAATGGCTACCTCAAGATTCAGCCGCCGGAGCAGCGCGCCGCCCTGGACGCGCTCGCCGCGCGGCTTGGTCTCACGCCGCCGGTCGACCGCGAGACGCTGGCCGAGAGCTTGCGGGCCCCGTATGCCGAAGGCGTGGCCGAAATCGACGCGCAATGGGCGCCCGCCGACGTGCACGATCTCGTCGACCACATCGACTACGCGGTCAAGCTCATCGGCATCGATCACGTCGGCATCAGCTCAGACTTCGGCGGCGGCGGCGGCATCGTCGGCTGGGCCGACGCGCGCGAGACGCCGAACGTGACCGCAGCTCTGCTAGCGCGCGGCTACAGCGAAGAAGCGATTCGTAAGCTTTGGGGCGGCAATTTGTTGCGCGTGTGGCGCGAGGTCGAGCGCATCTCCGAAGAGCTCTAAGGGCCGACTTGGACGTGGCGCCTGTCGGATGAGACCGTGGCCGACAGGGATGTCGGCCCCGAGCCTACAGGGACGTATTCACGGCGTGTCTCATCCGACAGGCGACGCGGCCGGGTCGGCCGTTAGGTGACCCACCACGTGCTCGTCTGCCGCAGCGCATCCGCGACGCGCGCCGTGCGCTTGAGACCCGTCGGATGGTTGGCGTAGAACGCGGCCTCGTAGCTCGGCCGCGGCTTGCGGTACACGACGCCGAGCGCGACGGGAAGCTCCGGGGCCTGCATCGAGAGCAATAGCTGTGCGAGCGTCGCGT
>DATBLZ010000004.1:0-10964 GCA_036555065.1 Gammaproteobacteria bacterium | reverse complement strand
ATGGATTCGCCGCCGTCAGCAATCTTTCATTCGAGGCAGACGACGCGGCGGTCACGGGCCTCCTCGGCGCCAACGGCGCCGGCAAGACGACGACGTTGCGCATGATCGCCGGCGTGCTCAAGCCCGACGCCGGCGATATCTATGTCGCGGGTGAGAGTCCGCAAACCGATACCATTGCGGCACAGAGGAGTCTCGGCGCGCTCCTCGATCATACGGGCTTGTACACGCGGCTTACGGCGCGCGAGAACGTGGAGTATTTCGCGCGGCTCCGAAGAATACCCGACGAAACGCGCGGGGAGCGCGTCCAGGCGCTGCTCGCCGAGCTCGGGCTCACCGCGATCGCCGATCGACCGGTGGCGGGATTCTCGCAAGGCGAGTGCATGAAAGTCGCACTCGGCCGCGCACTGGTCCATCGTCCGTCGCACTTGTTGCTCGATGAGCCCACGAACGGGCTCGACGTGCCGACGCAGCGAAGGCTGCGCAGTCTCCTTAAAGGGCTGCGCGATTCGGGCACGTGCATTGTTCTTTCGAGTCACGTGCTCGGCGACGTCGAAGATCTCTGCGATCGCGTCGTCGTCATTGCCAAAGGCGCGGTTGTCGGAGCAGGTACGATCGAGGAGCTCTGCCGCGCCACGGGAGCCGAGACGCTCGAAGGCGCATTCCTCGAGCTGACCGAGAATGCGGAGAAGTCGTCATGCTGAAAAATGCGTGGACCGTTGCCCAAAAAGAGCTCGTTGATCATCTTCGCGATGGCCGAGCGCTGGTTTCCACGGCCATGTACACGCTCATGGGGCCGCTGGTCGTCGGGCTCGTGGTGTTTGCGATGGGCAGCGCCGGGAATGGAGCGGGGGCGCGGATATTTCCCGTCATGGCATCGGTGTTTGCGCTCGTGGCGGCGTTCAGCGGCAGCATGAGCATGGCGATCGACATGATCGCCGGGGAGCGCGAGCGCCGCTCGTTGCTGCCGCTCTTGATGAACTCGGTCTCGCGCGCGGAGATCGTTCTCGGCAAGTGGCTGGCCGCGAGCGTGTTCGCCGCAGGCGGTCTTCTCGTCAATCTGCTCGCCTTTTCGGCGGTGCTCGCGTTCGCGTCGGCGGCGACCGTCGACGGGCAACTCTTGCTGCTTGCGATGATCCCGGCACTCGTGACGCTTGTGTTTGCGGCCGCGGCTCTGCAGATTCTCGTCTCGACGATGTGCCGCAATCTCAAGGAAGCCAATACTTATCTATCGATGCTGATTTTCGCCGTCATGGCGCTCGGCATGTGGCTCGCGTTCCGCCCGCAGTCGGCGGCGGATTGGTGGTTCTTGGCGCCGGTCGCGGGCCAGCAAGTGCTCCTGCAGATCGGATTTGCGAACGGCGAGCTGCCGGTGCTCGAGTCCCTCGTGCTCGCGGCGACGACCGCCGCGAGCACGATCCTCGCACTCGTCGGGGCCGGCAAATTGATGAGACGCGATGCCGTCGTCTACGGCAATTAGCGGCGGCGCGACGGCAACCCCCGTGGGCAGGCCGGCGCGCGCAATCCTCGAAGAGCAGTTCACGAGGCTTCTAACCGGGAATCGGGCCGCATTGAGCCGCCTCGCGGCGAGCTACACGCGCACCGCCGGCGACTGCGACGATCTGCTGCAAGAGATCGCAATGGCGCTCTGGCGCGCGTTGCCTGCCTTTCGCGGCGAGTGCTCGGAGCGCACATTCGTGTTTCGCATCGCCCACAACCGATGCATCACTCATCTCTCGAAGAGACGTGTCAACGTCTCGCTCGACGAAGCCGAGATCGAGGTCGAGGACCCGAGCGCGAATGCCGAAGCGGCGCTCGCGGAGGAACAGGAGCGGCAGCGCCTGTTGGCTGCGATTCGTGATCTGCCGGCGATCCATCGAGAGGTGCTTGTGCTCGCGCTCGAAGGCATGGGCTACCGGGAAATCGCCGATGTCGTCGGGATTAGCGAGAGCAACGTGGGCGTGCGCTTGAATCGCGCGCGCGAACGACTCAGGGAGCTGTTGGAGCATCAGTCATGAACAGCAATACCGAATTGGCGACGTGGAGTCGTCAGTGGCAGGCGCAACCCGATGCGTCGGATAAGGGCAAATCGGCGGAGGACCTCAGGCGGCGCGTTACCCGCGAATCGCGGCTGATGAAGATCGGTATGATCGCTCCGATTCTGGTCACGATTGGAATCGGCGGCGGCTTCACCGCGCTCACGCTGACGCTCGCTTCGCCGGCAAACATTGTGCTCCTCATTGAGGTATGGCTTTTCATCCTCGCGACTTGGGCCGGTTGCCTATGGCTCGCTCGAGGGACGTGGCGTCCGCTTGCCGAAAGCACCGCGGCCTTCATCGACATTTCGATCCGCCGCTGCCGGAGCAATCTCCGCGTAGCGTCGTTCGGCGCGTGGCTCTATGTGGGTCAGCTCTCGTTCGTGTTGCTCTGGAAGTTCTTGAGCTCGCCGATCAACTTGACGGCGTTGTTGACCGCGTGGCCAGTGATCCTCCTCGGATGGCTCGGTCTGCCGGCATTCTTCGCATGGCGAGTTTGGTTCGTGCGTAGGCAGCGCGCTGCGCTCGACCACTTTCTCGAGCTCCAGCGCCAAGTCAAGACGGGACCGGGGGACTAGCCTTGCGCCGCCGGCGCGGCGAGCCCGCGCCACGCGGCGCTCAAGACCCGCGCGGCCGAGCGCAGAAAGAGGATCAAGAGCGCCACCGCGACGATGATGTCGGGCCAGCCCGATTCGAACGCCCAGATCGCGGCGGCCGTGACGATCACGGCAGTCCCCTCGAGCACGTCGTTGCGCGAGCACTCCCACGCCGAGGCCATGTTGAGATCCCCGCCGCGGTACGGCATCAGCAGGCGCAGGCAAACGAGGTTGGCGCCGAGATTCAAGATTGCCGCCACTCCCATCGTCTCGACGATCGGCGTCCCCGGATGGAACAGCCGCCAGCCGATCTGGATCGTGACTACGAGCGCAGCGCCGAGAATCAGCAATCCCTTGAAGAACGCGACGTGCGCCTTGGCAACGCTCGTCGCGCCGACGACCGCGAAACTCAGTGCGTACGTAACGGCATCACCGAAATTGTCCAACGTGCCTGACAACAATGCGGACGAGCCGCTCAAGATCGAGGCTGCGACCATCATCAGGAACGTGGCCACGTTGATACCGAGCACGAGCGTCAGCACGCGCTTCTGCTTACGTTGCAGCGCGCCCGTGTCGATGGCCTCGCAGCAGTCGTCGCTCAATGCTCGACTCCGAAGGACGCTTCCGCACCCATTATGCGCGCCTCGCCCAAGGCAGCGAGCTACTTACAAACGTCGGTGATGCAGATCGACTCGAGCGTCCGCCCCGCGGGGGGCACGGGTAGGCCGCGCTCCTGCATGAGCTTGCGCATGAGCGCGGCCGTCTCCGGATGCGCGATCGCGGATTGCACGCCGACGCGCACGAGGCCGTCCGCGTAGTCGATTGCTTGCCAGGTCACACCCGCGAGCGCATGGATGCTGTCGCGGCTGCCGATGTCACGCGTGTCGAGCTTCGCGCCATGATCGACGAGGATCTGCACGACGTCGCTGCGGCCCTTGTGCGCGGCACCCATGAGCGCCGTGCGGTAGTCGAGCGTGTCCTGCGCGTTGACGTCGGCGCCGAGCTCGAGCAACAGCTTCACCGTTTCTAGGTTCTGCTCGGGCGACCATTCGAACGTCACGCCCTCGACCCAACCGATGCCGGACGCCACCATGAGCGGGGTCACGTTGTGCTCGGTCGGAATGCTCGGATCGGCACCATGCTCGAGCAAGAGACGCATGAGCACGAGGTCGCTTGACTGCGCCGCGCGCAGGAAGGGTGTCGCACCCTCCTCGAAGAGCCACTGATGCGTGAAGATCGTGCGCGTCTCGGTGCTCGATTTCATGCGCAAGTTCGGATCGGCGCCCTTGGCGAGCAACAGCTTGATGTAATCGAGGTGGTCCATGTCGGGACGGCGCGTGGGGTAATCCCCGCCCTCGATGTTGCGGTTGTCGGTGGCGAGGTAGAGCGGGTTCCAGCCGCCCTTGTTGGCAATGTTGGGATCGGCGCCGTGCTCGAGCAGGAACTTGCCGACTTCGTAATAGCGGTTCTGTGTCGCCGTGAGTAACGGCGTCCACCCGTATTCGCTCGTCTGATTGACGTCGGCACCGTGCGCGACGAGCGTCACGACCGATTCGAGATCGCCTTCGCGCGCGGCGAAGATCAGGGCCGTGAGCCCGCCCGCGTCGCGCGGCCGGCGACGATTGAAAAAGGATTCCGCTGCAGCGGCATCCGCCTCGGCCGCGTCGTCCGCAGTGACTGCGGCACCGGCCGCTCGGGGCGCAGCACCGGGCGCGGGCGGGGTCGCCGCGGCTGCCGGAGGGCTGGCGGCCGGGCGGGCCGTGCTCGCGTCGGGCCGTTCCGCCGAATCGTCGGTGTCGAGATTGACCGCGACCGCGGCGCCACGGAGCCCCGTGCCGCGCTCGAATTCCTCGATGCGCTCGCGCGCGGCCGGCGCGAGATACGGCCCTCGGCCGCGCTCGACGACAGCGGACTTCCGACCCGGATCTGCGCCGCGCGTAAGCAAGAGCTCGATCGCGCTCGGATTGGAATACGCGGCCGCCCACATGAGCGCAGTCGTGCCGCGCAGCGTCTCGGTTGCATCGATCTCGGCGCCAAGATCGAGCAGCGCCGCGAGCGCGGGAACGCTGCCCGTGCGTGCGGCGAGCATGAGCGCCGTTTCGCCGTTCGGCAGCCGCCCACCGACGTCGGCGCCGGCGGCGACGAGCAGCCGGATCATCTCTGTATCGCCGGCGACGCTCGCGAGCGCGAGCGGCGTCATTCCCTCGCGATTCGCGACACCCGGATGCGCGCCGGCCTCGAGCAGCCGGCGCGCGGCGTCGAGGTCGTCGCGATAAGCGGCCCAATGCAGCCCCGTCGCGCCGTCGGGTTGCACGGCGTTGACGTCGGCGCCTGCGCCGAGCAGCGTCGCGAGCGCCTCTGCGTCGCCGCGCATGACCGCATCGGCGACCGTGCCGGCCGCATGCGCGCTCGACGCTGCAAGCAAGACGATAGCGATGAAGGCGACGCGCAGAGCAGACATCAATGAGCTCCGTTGAGACACGACCATCATACTCGCGGCTGCCTCACTCGTGCAGGTGCCGCTTGCGCAGCAGCGTCAGGCCCTCGCCGATCGATAGCAGCGCGAGGTCGACGCGCTTGTCTTCGTGCACATGATCGTTGAAGTCGCGTAGCGCTTTGGCGGTTGCCGTGCGTTGACCGACGATCGGCCCGCCGGACACCGACAGCGTGTTGTCGACGGTGATGAGCCCGCCGGGCCGAATGAGCTCCAACAGCTTCTCGTAGTAGGCGATGTAGCTCGGTTTGTCGGCGTCGACGAACGCGAAATCGAAGCGCTCGCGCTCGCCGGTCGCGAGGAGCTCATCGAGCGTCTTCAGTGCCGGTTGAATGCGCAGATCGATTCGCGACTCGACACCGGCTTCGCGCCAGAACTTGCGCCCGATGTCCGTCCATTCTTTGCTGACGTCACACGCGATGAGCTGCCCGTCGGCCGGCAGCGCGAGCGCGACCGCGAGCGCCGAATACCCCGTGAACGTGCCGACCTCGATGCAGCGGCGCGCGCCGATGAGCCGCACGAGCAGCGCCATGAGCTGGCCCTGATCGGCGCCGATTTGCATCTCGGCCTCGGGCAGTTTCGCCGTCGCGGCGCGCAGGCGCGCGAGCACGTCCGGCTCGCGCGACGAGCACTCGAGCAAGTAGCGGTAAACCTTCGGTTCGAGGGCCAGCGTTCGCAGCGCCATCGTTCTCAAGCCTCGCCCCGCTCAGGGCATCTCGACGCCGACGATCGGGTCGCTGAACGCCGAGGCGTATCCGTAGCGCTCGCCGAGCACGTTGGCAGCGGACAAAATCACTTCACCCTCGCGATCGATGGCGATGATGGCGCCTGGAACCTTGTCCATGGCGCCGATCAACTCGTGAATGACGTAATCGGCTGCTGCCTGAAGGGACCGGCCTTGGTATTCCGCGCGCATCGCGATGTCGCGGGTCACGGAACGCCGAATGAAGTACTCGCCGACGCCGGTCGCCGACAAGGCGCAGCGGTCGTTGGCGAACGTGCTCGCGCCGATGATCGGCGAATCCCCGACGCGACCGGGCAGCTTTCCAGCCGTGCCCCCGGTCGAGGTACCTGCCGCAAGGTGGCCGCAGCGATCGAGCGCGACGGCGCCGACCGTGCCCGGTCCCGGTGTCGTCGATCTCATCTCACGGTAGGGAACGAAATACGTAGCCGGGTCGGCGACCGTCTCGGCGCCGAGCCCGACCAGGGTTTCTTCGCCGGCGAGACCGACGAAGAATACGTGTCGGGTCTTCTCCATCACGAGTCGTGCGCCAAGGATCGGATTCTTGAGGCGTTGCATGCCGGCCACTGCTCCGGATCGGCCCGTGTGGCCCTCCATGAGCGAAGCATCCGTCTCTACGAAGCCCGCCGTGTTTCGATAAGACCCCTTGCCCGCATCGAGCAGTCCCGAGTCCTCGAGCTGCACGATCGCGTTCGTAACGACGTCGAGAGCCGTTCCCCCTGACGCGAGGCTCTCGCGCGCTTCCGTAACGACCGTGCGGATCAATGCCATCTGCGCGTCCGTGACGTCCTCGGATCTGGTCACGGTGCCGCCGTGCACGAGGATCGTGTAGTGCTCCTGCAATTCGCAGCTCCCAACAGCGGCAACCAGTATAAGTGCGCGCGCATCAAGGCAACATGTTACTAGGGGCGAGCCGAGCGTGGAAAATCGCTGCATTCGAGTAAAATGCTGCAGCCTGAACTTGGGGAAGAGGTATGACGCCCGGCTTTACTAAAAGAGCGTTGACGTGCCGCTGACGTCCGGCGCGCGCTTTGGCGCGTACGAGATCGCCGAGTCTATCGGCGCCGGGGGCATGGGCGAGGTCTACCGCGCCACGGATAAGAACTTGAAACGCGACGTCGCGATCAAGATATTGCCCGAAGCATTCGCGGCGAATGCCGATCGGCTCGCGCGCTTTCAGCGCGAAGCCGAGGTATTGGCGGCGCTCAACCATCCGAACATCGCTCATATCTATGGGCTCGAGCGCGCCGACGGTGCGACGGCGCTCGTCATGGAGCTCGTCGAGGGCCCGACGCTGGCCGATCGCATCGCGCAGGGACCGATCCCGGCCGACGAGGCCCTCGCGATCGCGACGCAGATCGCGGCGGCGCTCGAGGCTGCGCACGAGCGCGGCATCATCCACCGGGATTTGAAGCCTGCGAACGTGAAGCTCAGACCCGATGGCGCAGTCAAGGTGCTCGACTTCGGGATTGCGAAAGCGCTCGATACGCGCGTCACGAGCGGGCCGCAGGCGCCGCAACTGACGACACCCGCGATGACTCAAGCGGGGATCATTCTCGGCACCGCGGCCTACATGGCGCCTGAGCAGGCGCGCGGCAAAGCCATCGATCAACGCGCCGACATTTGGGCCTTTGGCTGCGTGCTGTACGAGATGCTCACGGGCCAGCCGGCATTCGGCGGCGAGGACGTCCTCGTGACGCTCGCGCGCGTGCTCGACCGCGACACTAATATGAATTCGTTACCCGCGATGATCTCGCCGGCCGTGCGCCACACGATCAAACTGTGCCTCGAGAAGGATCCGAAGAAACGTCTGCACGCGATCGGCGACGTGCGCCTTGCCCTCGAGGGCCGTTTCGAGTCGGAGCTGCCGCGAGCTTCGGCGAGCGCTGCCCCGCGGGCGCTCTGGAGCCGCGTCTGGCCGCTCGCAGCGACCGCCGTGCTCGCGGGCGTGATCGTCGGCGCCACCCTTTTGAGCGTCCTGCGGCCGGAGCCGGGCGCTTTGAGGCGCTTCGCGTACACGGTTCCCGGCGATGTCGTATTTCGCAACACGGGTCGGCCCGTGCTCGCCGTTTCCCCGGATGGCCGGCATTTCGCGTACAACACCACGCGGGGGATTTTCCTGCGCTCCATGGATGAGCTCGAAGCGCGGCTCATTCCGGGCACCGAAGAGGGGTTGCGCGGCCCGTTCTTCTCCCCCGATGGTCAATCGATCGTTTACGTTGCACCGGGGGACGCGCTCAAGCGAATCTCGATCACTGGGGGAGCGCCCGTCGTCATTGGCGATACTCCGAATAACAGCCAGATCGGCGCGGTATGGGCGAATGACTCGATCCTGTTCGGTGCCGCGGACGGCGTTTACCGCGTCGCAGCGACCGGCGGTGTGCCTGAGCTCGTGATTGCCCGCGATTCGGCGCAGAGCCAGGTGTATGTCGGGGCACTCTTGCCGGACGAGGATTCGCTGCTCGTCACGGAGAGGAGCACCGCCGGCGGGAACTGGGACGCAGCCGAAATCGCCGTCTACTCACTGTCGACGGGCGAGCGCACCTTGCTCATTGCAGGAGGCGCGGGCGCCACCTATCTTCCAACGGGACACCTCGTTTACGCGCTCGGCGATACGCTGTTCGGCGTCGCGTTCGATGCCGAGACGCTGACGCTCTCGGGCGGTCCCGTGCCGCTCGTGCAGGGCGTGCTACGCGCAGAGAACAACACCGGCGCCGCGAATTTCGGCGTATCGACGGACGGTACGCTCGTCTATGTCCGCGGCGATGCAGCGACTTTCAAGAACACGCTCGTTTGGGTCGACCGCGATGGGCGCGAGGAGTCCATCCGTGTACCGCCTCGCAACTACATCTACGCGCAACTCTCTCCAGACGGCACGCGCGTCGTGCTCGACTCGCGCGACGAGGAGAACGATATCTGGACTTTCGATCTTGCGCGGGCGACGTTGCAGCGTCTGACGTTCGATCCCGGCTTGAACCGGAGCCCCGTCTGGTCGCCCGATGGACGGCGCGTCGCGTTTACTCGGGAGCTCGACAGCGGCGAAGCCGCGTACTGGCAGGCGGCGGACGGCACCGGCACCGCGGAACGGTTGACGGGAGACCAAAATGCCATTTCTGCGGTGACATTCCCGAGCGCCTTCTTGCCCGATGGCTCGGGACTCCTCTATAGCATCGGCACGAACGACGTGGGCATGGTGTCGATCGGCGGCACTTCGGTAGAGGCTGTCGTCATCACGGGCGATGGGCAACAGAACAACCCTACCGTGTCGCCGGACGGCCGCTGGGTTGCCTATCAATCCAACGAATCCGACCGATTCGAGGTCTACGTGCGCTCGTTTCCGGATATCAATGCCGGTCGGTGGCAAATCTCGACGGATGGCGGCACTCGGCCCGAGTGGAGCGCGGATGGCAAAGAGCTCTTCTATTTCAAAGAGGACGCGGGCAGCGGCGCCGAGCTCGTGGCCGTGAACGTTGAATTGGGTGAGACTTTCCGCCCGGGGACGCAACAGACGCTCTTCAGCGGGCGCTACTTGGCGGGCCAAGCGCTGCGGGGAGTCTACGACGTCACTGAGGACGGCCAGCGCTTTCTGCTGATCAAGCGCGTCGAGGGCGAGCGCGACTCGGTCGAGCGCACGATCGTGATCGTCGAGAACTGGTTCGAGGAGGTCAAGCGCCTCGTGCCGACGGAGTAGTGCCCCGCAGCCGATTCTCAGCGGCGACGGCGCTCAGCGGACGTGCGTCGCGAAGAAATAGGCAAAGCCGAGTAGAACCGCCATCTGTCCGAGTAGTGCCGCGTACATTTGTCGAGTTATGCTGCTCGCGCTGCCGTGAATTTCGACTTTGAGCTCGCCGCGGAGCTCGGCTATCTCCTGACGTAAGTCCGAGCGCAGGTGTGACATATCTCCACGAAGCACCTGAAAATCCTGCTTCGTCGCGAGCGTGTCCTTGGCGCCGTCTAACTCGATCTCGATTGCGCGCACGATCGCGCGTGCCTGCGCGGGCGGCACATCGGCTTTCTCGAGAACTTCGAGGGACTCCGCTTGCATCGGCATGATGATAGACCCCACGGCGCTTGCTAGCGCCGCGGCAGCGCGAACACGACGTACGCGCGCTCGGGCGCCGGCAGGGGCGGCTCGAGCGTCGGTGCGAAAAGGCCGGCGCCGGCGGCGACCGGCAGCGCGAGATACTGGCGACCTCCGATCTCGTAGGTTGCCGGAATCCCCTCTGAGCCTCCGGGCAGTGCATACGCCCAGAGCACGCTGCCGTTATCGCGATCGTACGCGCGCAGCATCCGATCCTGGGCCGTTGCGACGAACACGAGACCGCCGGCGGTCACGAGCGGCGCGCCGCGCGGATAGTGCGCACCCGAATCCGCGGGGATTCCCGGCCCCGGCGTGCTGCCGTCCGGGACGCGCCATTTGATCTCGCCGGTGTTGAGATCGTAGGCAGTCAAATGCGACCACGGCGGGCCGAACGCGCTCATGCCGTTCGTGGGGCTGCGCATGAAGTCGTACGGCACGGCGTAGCGGACCGGGCCTCGGGCGGCCGCGGCCTGCGCCGCCGCGAGCGCCGCGGCGGCCTGCTCGGGCGGCACGACGGAACCGTTAACGACGCGTACGCCGGGATCCGTGTCGGTGAGCTCGGCGCGCAGCATCACGGGCAGATTCTTCGAGACGACGTAGAGCTCGCCGTTAATAGGATCGACGGCCGAGCCGCCCCAGTTCGCCCCACCGTTGTGACCCGGCATGCCGATCGAGCCCGCGAAGCTCGGCGGCGTGAAGAGCCCGTCGTTGCGCGATGTGCGCAACCGCTCGCGCATGACGTCTTGCTCCGCCGCAGGCAAGAACGGATTGATCTCGTCCTCCGTGAATGACTGATTCGCGAACGGCGCGGGCCGCGTCGGGAACGGCTGTGTCGCCGAGGCATGCTCGCCGGGCAGGTCGGACGCAGGCACGGCGTGCTCCTCGATCGGCCAGATCGGCTCGCCGGTCATGCGGTCGAACACGAACAGGAAGCCGTGCTTCGTCGCCTGCGCGACGACGTCGACGGCGCGCCCGTCGCGTTGAATCGTCAAGAGCTTCGGCGCCTGCGGCAAGTCGT
>DATBLZ010000151.1:0-5331 GCA_036555065.1 Gammaproteobacteria bacterium | reverse complement strand
CCGAGAATGCGCGCGTTGCATTCACGGGAGAGGGCAAATGGAAATGAAAGTAGATATCGATCGAGTCCGGCAACTGCGGCGCGAACGGGCAATGTCCCAGGAGGAGTTGGCCGGCGCGACAGGGCTCAGTCTGCGCACGATCCAGCGGATCGAGACTGACGGCGTCACCTCGTTGGAATCCAAGAAGGCGTTGGCGTGTGTTTTTCAAGTTGAGCTCGAAACGTTGGACGATACTCGTGAAGAAAGAGCTCGATTCCTGCGCGGGTTGAACGGCGGAACGACACTCGGCATGGCCGGCGCGCTGATTGGCGGGGCATCGGCCTATTGGGCGATCTACTCCAGTTTTGCTGCCGGAGAGATGGCGGCGGCCGATGCCGGAGTCGCCGCCGGCATCGTGGGCGTCGGAGTGGGCCTGTCTTGCGCGCTTATCGGCGCCGTTCATCAAAAACTTCGGACACGCACGACGTAACAACCGCTCGCGCCGCGATGGGTAGCGCACCTACAGGAATCCGCAACGCGCGGGCGGCCGATGCAGCCGAATTGGCGCGCCTCGCGGGCGAGCTCGGCTATCCGATGTCGGCTGCGGAAATGACGCGCAGGCTCGGCGTTCTGCTCAAGAACGACCGTCACTACGTTGCCGTGGCCGCTACAGGCAAGGATCTGTTTGGCTGTATGCACGTCGAGCATCGCTTCTCGCTGGCCGAAGGCGAGCGCGCGGAGATCATGGGATTGATAGTCGATCCCAGCGCGCGGGGGCAGGGGTTGGGGCGCGACCTCGTCGACGGTGCAGAGAGTTGGGCTCGCGCGCGAGGTCTATCGGTCGTTACGGTTCGCTCGAACGTCGTTCGAGAGCTATCGCATCCGTTCTATGCGGCGCTAGGATACTCGCGCGAGAAGACGCAGCACGTATATAGGAAAAAGCTGGCGTAAAATCGTCGTGCTGCTGACGTGGTGGAGTAGGGCTCCTTTCTGAGACCTTTCTTGGTTTTCAGATTCAGGAGCCAAACATGGATATGAGTGTCAATCGCGATTTGGTCCGCCAGTTGCGCCTCAATAAGTCGTGGTCGCAAGAGCAACTTGCGGAGGAGGCGGGCGTCAGCCCGCGGACCGTGCAGCGGGTGGAGTCGGACGGCGTCGCTTCGCTGCAATCATGCCGGGCCATTGCCAAAGCGCTCGGAGTAGAGCCCGCCGATCTCAGACTTTCACCGGGACCGAGCGACAGCGCGGCCGAGCCTGAGCCCAACTCGGTAATCGGCGTGTCGCCGGGCGGGTTCTGGTTCTGGCGCACGACGCAGATCCTCGCTATTTCGCTCCTCTGGCTCGTCATGGGGGTGCTCGGGCTCATGGCCTTCATCGTCGCGATCGGAGGCATTTTCTTCTGGGAGTATGCGGAAGTGCCGGACCTGACTGCGCCCCAGGCTGCTGGTGGGGGAATCCTTACAGCGGGCGTGCTTATACTCGTTGTGCTCGGCTTGCGCGTGGCGTGCCGATCGATCACGAGAACGGAAATCGTGCGAAGGGAAACTTCGGAGCCCGCTGTCGAATAGATGACTGAAATCACGCGAAGCGAGAACTGCGGTAATTCTCCAAAAGGCCTGCTTCTTCAGGACCTGACTGTCGCCTTCGCGCGTGCCGATGCGCTCCGAATCGAGGATCTCGTAACCAGCGACGTTCGCTGGCTGCCCGTGGGCGGACAACCCGTTTTGGGCGCGGCTGCGTTCTGCAATGCCATTACGCGCTACGGGCCGGCGTCGGCCGTCGCTATCGAGCACGTCATTACTCACGGGAATGCAGGCGCCGTAAATGGAGTAGTCGAATACGGACGAAAGCGCAGAGCGTTCTGCTATATCGTCGAGTTCAGCAGCGCCAAGGGGTCCAAAGTCAGGGAGATCACCACATACTCGGTCAATCTGGAATGAGCGACTCGTGTTAGCGGGGCAAGGGAATTGCAACCACTCTTGTCGCTAGTGTTGGCGGTGCTCACGGCTGTGAGCGCCGCTTTCGTTCCGGCGTACTACGGTAGCCGCAAGCCCGGCTACAGCCATATCCGTGACACCATCAGCGAGCTCGGGGAGACGGGCTCGCCCGTCGGCGGGCGGGTGTCCTATGTCGGGTTCATGGCGATCGGCGTGTTGGTCTGGCTCTTCCTGATCGTTGCCGCAGGAGTGGTGCCGGGCGATGCGGCGGAAGCGTTCTGGTTCCTATCGCTCGTCGGAGCAGGATACGTCGGTGGTGCGATCTTTCGCTGCGATCCCGGCGCTCCGCCGTTCGGCTCCTGGCAAAACGGTCTCCATAACTTGTTCGGGTTCGGCGAGTACGCGGGTGCCGCGGGCGGGTTCGCGATACTCAAGGAAAGCGACTATTGGGCGCCGCTTTCGAGCGTCATGGAATACGCCGGAGGTCTCGTTGCCGTTTGCCTTCTCGGCATTAGCTTTCCGCATCCGTTCCGTGGTCTGATCCAGCGCGTTGCCGAGACGACGATCTTCGTCGGCATCGTTGTCATCGGCGTTTGGGTGTATCGCGGTGGGGCCTAACCACCGAGCGCGCCCCGTAGACTAGCCGTCGTCGTGAAGAGTCGCAGTGCCATGGCTATTCGTGCGGAAGTCGATGCTGACCGCGACTCAATTCACGCAGTCAACACGGCGGCGTTCGAAACATCGGGCGAGGCCGACCTCGTCGACGCGCTACGGGCCAAAGCCGTACCGCTGATTTCGCTCGTCGCGGAGATCGACGGCGCGATCACGGGGCATATTCTTTTCTCGCCGGTCTCGCTGGCCGAGCATCCGGACCTGAACCTCATGGGCCTCGGCCCAATGGCGGTGCTCCCGCAGCGTCAACGCCAAGGCGTCGGCTCGGCGCTCGTGCGCGAAGGCCTGAAGCGCTGCAAACAGCAGCGGTGCGATGCCGTGGTCGTCGTCGGTCATCCCGAATACTATCCGCGTTTCGGATTCGTTCCGGCGAGCCGATACGGAGTCCGTTGCGAATACGACGTGCCGGACGATGTGTTCATGCTCGTCGAGTTGAAGGCCGGGGCGTTGCGAGGAGCCTCCGGATTGGCTCGCTATGACGAGGCTTTCGCCAACGTATGACTACCGCAGCCGTGATCTATGCCAAGGACCTCGAGCGCTTGGTCGCGTTCTACGCGGCGCTCGGCCTCCGAGTCGATGAGACGAAGCGCGGCGATTTCGCGGTGTTGCTCGGACCCGATCTCGAGCTTTCGATCATTCAGATCCCGAAACAGGTGGCGTCGCAAATCGAGATCTCGACTCCGCCGCAGGCGCGGACGAGAACGCCGATCAAGTTGGCTTTTTTCGTGCCCTCCATCGACCAGGCGCTCGAGGCGACTCGAGCGTTGGGTGGCCGGGTCAAGGACGACGCGAAAAGGTGGGAGTTCCGAGGCCATGCCCTCCAAGATGCCATCGATCCGGAAGGCAACGTTTTTCAGCTCCGCGAGCGGCTCTAGGGCTCGGCGAGCTCGGCCGACCTAATCGTAGTACTCCGGCGACTTTTTGAGCTTGCGGTGAGCGGCGAGCTCGTGCTGGATCCACAGCGCCGCGCCGGTGCGCGCCAAAAACTCCTCGACGTCCTCGCGCGATGCCCGCGTTTGCTCTTCGCTGAATTCGAACGTCGGCAGGCGCTTGAGCGTGCGCTCCTGCGGGTAGTGATAAAGATCTCCCGACAGCACCACGCCACCCGTATTGGCGAGCTTCACGTACAACACCTGGTGCCCCTGCGTATGGCCCGGCGCATTCTTGATGATCACCGTGCCGTCGCCGAATACGTCGTGCTCATCTTCGGTGATGATCACGGTGCGGCTGTTCGCCAGTGTGGCGTAGGTAGCCGGCCGCGCGGCGCCCGGCGGCTCGGCGGAGAACATCGCGTCGCGCTCGATCTGCCGCACGAGCCACGTCGCGTGCGCGAAGGCATTCGCGTCGGCCGTATGGTCCCAGTGGAGATGCGATAGCGCGAGGTGCGTGACGTCGCTCGGCGCGTACCCCGCGGCCGCGAGCTGCTCGAGCAGCGGCGGGCCGAGTTTCACGAAGCGTTCCTGCCCGTCGGCGCGCACCAAGCGCTGCTCGAAACCGATGCCGCCGGCGCGCTCCGCATCGGGGACGGCGCCCGCATCCCAGAGCAAGATGCCCCGCGGGTGCACGATCAGAAAGGCAGCGATCGACAACGGCACCTCATCGACCTCTTCCACCGTGAGCCGATAGCGCGTCGGGTCGGAGGCGAGCACGCCGCCGTCGAACACATAGAGGCGCGGGGTTTGCACTGCGGCGTTGGCCGCGTCTTGAGCGGCGGCCGGCACGACCGCGACGAGCGCGGCGAAGGCGAGTAGGGTGCGCGCGAGCGTGCGGCGAGCCATCTTGAGAGAATCGTGCATGGCGGTGTCCTCGATCACAATCGCGGCTCAAGCCGCTCCCACAAAACGCGTCAACGATAGAGCATCAGGTTGTTGTACGCGGCCTCGACGTTGTTGCGCCGCAGCCGCTCGTAATTCGCCCAGTCCTTATACTCCTCGAGCAACACGGTTTCCTTGAGCTCCTCGAGCGGCATGCCTGCGGCCATGCCGGCCGAAACGGCGGCCTTGAGGTCCTCGAAATAGCGGCGCGTATCGGTCACCTCGGACTTCTTGAACAGCACTCCGTGCCCGGGCGCGAGGATATCGAAATCGAGCGCCTCGACGGTGCGGTACGACTTGATCCACTCATCGAGCGGGCTGCCGTCGAACGGCCCGCACGCGCTCGGCAGCGAATGGATGTTGTCGGTCACGAGCGCGTCGGCGAGGAACTCGGTCGCGAAGAGCACGCGCTCCGCGGGGAAGAGCATCACCGTCGCATCGTCGGCATGATTCAAGCCCGGGTGCACGAGCTCGACGACCTTGCCGCCGAGCTCGATGCGCATGCGGCCGGAATACACGATGTCGGGCGGCACGATGTCCGCCTGAAGCTCCTGCGGCGTCACTTGGCCGTCGCCGTCGACATCGAACATCGTGAAAAAGCCGCGGCTGAAGCCGCAGACGCCGGGCCGCTCCTGAGTCGGGATCATGATGTCCTCGAGATCGAAGCGGCCGTTGCGGTTGCGATCGACCATGTCGCCGGGCATCTGCGGATATCGCCCGTCCATGTTGCGCGCCATGTTCTCGTGAGCGACGAAAGTCGCCGTGTCGGCAAACGCGGCTCCGCCCGCTGCGTGGTCGAAGTGGCTGTGGCTGTAGACGACATAGCGCACGGGCACGTCGAAACGCGCGTCGAGCTCGGTCTTGAGCCACTGCGCGAAGTCCGTATTGATCGGGTCGCCGAGAATGATGCCTTCGGGCGTGACGAGGAA
>DATBLZ010000131.1:0-6629 GCA_036555065.1 Gammaproteobacteria bacterium | reverse complement strand
TCGGGATTGCGCTGTTGCTGTTGATCTGAACGGACCATAAGCTCCCAGCCAGTAGATATTTTGGCAGTCAACGTATTACTATCCCGAGGACCCGAGGGGAGAGTGCTCATGGTTGTGCGTCGCAAATCGTCCAAGGCTGCCGTCGCGATCGGCGGCTTATTTTGCCTAGTTCCGTCGGTGTCGCCGCTTGCTCAGGCGCTCGACGAGATCGTCGTCACGTCGCTGAAACGTGCCGAGAGCCTGCAGGATGTGCCAGCCAACGTTACCGCTTTCGATGCCGACACGATCGAAGAGGCCCGCATCCTGAGCATGCGCGACTACGTGAGTCTCACGTCGAACATGACGCTCATGGAGACGCAGAACAACGCATTCGCGTTCGTCAACGTCCGCGGTTTGGCGCAGATTCGCAACGTCGACCCGACGGTCGCCGTCGTCGTCGACGGCGTGCTCTCGACGACGAGCCTCGGGTTTTCTCAAGAGCTCTACGACATCCAGCAGATAGAGGTGCTCAAAGGGCCGCAGGGCGCCCTCTACGGGCGCAACGCGTCGGGTGGTGCGATCAATATCACGACCAAGCAGCCGACCGACGAAGGCGAGGTTTACGTCCGAGGCGGGTTTGGAAACGGCGACCAAGTCGCGGCTTCGGCTGTGGCGAGCGGCCCGCTCACGGACGAGGGACTGCGTGGCCGCGTCGTCGTGGGGTACAGGGACGCCGACGGTTGGCACGACAACGTCGCGACCGACGTCAAGGCCGACCCCTATGAGAACCTCACTGTAGGCGGCAAGCTGCTCTGGGACTTAGGCAGTGCCACGACGTTGGATCTGCGCCTGACATACGCCGACACCGAGTCGACGGGATCACAGTTCGTATCCAATGCGCCGAACTTCGTGAATCTCCCGTCGCTGCCTGCAAATGCGATGTATCCCGGCAACGGGAGCGCCGTGCCCATACCGAGCGTCCCGGCATCGATACGAGCGCTCGTCGGCGACCCCAACAACACGAGCATCCGGCATCAAGGCAATGAGCCCGGCCTGGACGACCGCGAGGCCATGGTCCTCTCGGCCAAGTTCGATTGGGACACGAGCTTGGGCACGATGACCTCGATCACTTCTTATGACGAGCTCGACCATGTCACCGTGGGCGAGCAATTTGCCTACTATCCGTTCGTCCAGGTTGCGGGCACGCCCGGCGCGGGCTCGCATCCTGCGGGTGTCGTCGTGCCAGTGGCGGCTGCGCCCCTCGCAGCGCCCGGCACCGGGCAGAACCTGATCTTCGGGCAGAACCGGTTTCACGAGGCGATCAGCCAGGAGTTGCGTATCACGTCGCCCGACGATCGACGCTTGCGCTGGATCGCCGGAGCCTACTACGTGCAGACCGACCTCGACGTCATGATCTCGGTCAACAACGACACGGGCGTGGGTTTTGTCGAGCAACGCACGGACCCTAACATCGGCGGCATCAATCCGACGGCGACCTGGACTCAGCGATTCCTTGCGCCGCTGATCCCGATAGTCGGTTTCCCGGCCGCGTCGGCGCTCAACCCGAATACGAATCCGAACGCGCTCGCCTACAACTTCGACAGCAACCACAACACGGCCTACGCATTGTTCGGCCAGCTTGCCTACGATCTCACCGAGAAGGTCGAGCTGTCCGCTGCCTTGCGTTACGACCGCGACAACCGTGAGCTCACGATCGCGGCGCAGGACCAATACCTGCCCGTGTTCCCGTTTCCGAGCGGCCGCCAAGGCGACGTGCGCGAGGCCGAGTTCGACTCGGTGCAACCGAAGCTCACGTTGAGCTGGCGGCCGAGTGACAATTACACGGTCTATGGCACTTACGCCGAGGGATTCCGCAGCGGCGGCTTCAATCTCAGCGGCGTCGCGACCGGCGTCGCAACACTCGCCGCGGCCGGCGTGCCGGGCTTACCTCAGGGCGTGCGCGATTCGTATTCGCAAGAAGACACGAAGGGCCTCGAATTCGGCTTCAAGTCGACGTTGCTTGATGGTGCGCTTCGATTCGATTCCGCGTTGTTCTACACGGAGGTCGACAACGGCTTCACGTTCGTATTCGTCGCGCCCTTCACGGCGCAAACGACGCGGAACATCAAAGCCGCCGAGGTCCAGGGCGTGGAAGCGAGCCTCTCGTGGCTCGCGACCGACCGACTCCAGCTCGATGTCGGCCTAGGCGTGCTCGACTCGGAGGTGACCGAGAGCGATTGGATCGGCGCCGGCGGCATCAGCATCGTCGGCAAGAAGATGCCGCAGAATCCCGAGTCGACGGCCAACGTCGGTGTTAGCTATCACGCCCCGATGAACGGCAACCTCGGATGGTTCGTGCGCCTCGACTATCGCCGACTCGGCGAGGTGTTTTGGGAGCCCGAGAATTTCATCGCGCGCGATCCACTGGAGCTCGTCGATTTCAGAATCGGAATCACGGGCGATACCGGGTGGGAGGTCGTCGGTTGGGTCGACAACGCCACCGACGAGCTTTGGATATCGGAGGAGTCCAACCCGAACGGTATCGTGTACTACGGCAAGCCGCGCCAATACGGAGTCGAGTTCACCTACCGCTTCTGAACGGCGGCGCCGTCAACGACGCGATTGGCGTTTCGTCGCTGCTCGCCGCGGGGCGCGCTTCCGGCGCGCGGCGCCACTCGCGCGTACGCGGCGCGTTTTCGCTTTGCCTTTGGCGGCGCCGGGGACGGGATCGAGAATAATGAGCCCGGCGGCCGTGTTCGACGCCGGCACGTGGTAATGGCGGTAGACCTCTCTCGCCTTCTCGCCGAGCGCGCCGCGCATGATGAGCCACATGACCATCTCGATGCCCTCGGCGCCCGTCTCGCGCACGTACTCGAGGAAGGGGATCCTCTTCAACCGCTCGGGATTGGACGCGAGATCGTCCATGAACTTCAGATCCCACTCCTGGTTGATGAGGCCCGCGCGCTCGCCATGGAGCTGATGGGACATGCCGCCCGTGCCGAACACCACGACCCTCAGATCCTCGGGGTAACTCGCGACGGCTTTCGCGATCGCCCTTCCTAAGTCGAAGCACCGCTTGCCCGTCGGCGGCGGATACTGGACGACGTTGACAGAGATCGGCACGACCTTACACGGCCACGCCGCGGGTGTTACGCACGCCGAGCCCTTGCCGCAAGTGATCGACAGCGGCACCGTGAAGCCGTGATCGACGGGCATTACGTTGATCATCGTGATGTCGAACTCGTCCAGGATCAGACTCTCGCAGAGGTGCCACGCGAGCTCCGGGTGGCCTTTGACGACCGGCACGGGACGCGGTCCCCAGCCTTCGTCCGCGGGCGGGAACTCGTCGGCGACGCCGATTGCAAACGTCGGAATGATCTCGAGCGAGAACGCCGTCGCGTGATCGTTGTAGACGAGGACGATGACGTCCGGCTTCTTGGCCGCGAGCCATTGTTGAGCTCGAACATAACCGTCGAACAGAGGCTTCCAGTAGGCCGTCTCGGTCTTTCCCTGGTCGATCGCTACGCCGATAGCCGGCACGTGAGTGGTGGCGAGTCCGCCGACGATTCGAGCCATTATTTGCGTCCTTTCTTGAGTTGATTGGCGGTTTTGCTGCGATTCCCTTCGATCGCTCGTCCACCTTTGAGCATCATCTCGGCATATTGCTCTTGGCTGACGCCCGACATCGCGCCTGCCATGTACTGGAAGGAACGGCCGAGCGTCGCGCCGAGCTTAGACATGTAATAGATGTTCCCGCCGAGCTTGATCATGCCGAGCCAGTCGCGCGCGAGCACGGCGGTGCGCTGCTCGGGTGTGAGCTTGAACCGGTCGAGGTACTTTCGCTCGTCGGCGAGAAAGGCCTCGCGGTTCGCGGCCTTCATGAGCGAGAAATAGAACATATTGAGGTGGTATCCCTGCTGCGACCGGTGGCGGTTGAACAGGTACGTGCCCGGAATGTCGTCGAATTGCTCTTGGCGTGCCATGGGATGCTCGTGCTCGAAGGCGTGGCATTCTACCCCAAGGGTTCATCGAGCACGACGCTCTTGATGAGCGCGTATACGCTCTGGCGCGGAGCCAGGTGGAGCTCCTCGACCGCTTCGCGCGTAATGCGCGCGCGCAACGTTTGCACGCCGATGTTGAGGACGAGCTCCGCATACACGGTGTTGTCCAGATCGATACTCTCGAGGCGCGCGGATAATACGTTACGAATGCTCAAATGGGCCGGCCGTTGTGTTGCGATCGCGACGTCGCGTGCATGCACGTGCATGCGGATCGTCCTGCCCGGAGCCACGGCGATCTGCGGCATGCGAACCGGCTGACCGTCGAGCAGCGCTTGCGTCATGCCGCCGCGGTGCCAGACGACGACGCCCTCGAGAATCGAGCCGGCCTCGAGCCGCCCCGTCAAGGGCCAGAGGTCGCTGCGCGCGAGGATTTCCTTGACGCCGCCAACAGCAGCTACTCTCCCGCGCGACAGCAACAGAATTCGGTCCGCAAGGCGGATAACCTCGTCGACATCGTGCGTGACGTACAAGATCGGAACGCCGAATTTCTCGGGCACGCGCTCGATGTAAGCCGCGATCTCGCGCCTGCGTCCCGCATCGAGCGACGAGAGAGGCTCGTCCATGACGAGCAACCGAGGGTTCGTGAGCAGTGCGCGGGCGATCGCGACACGCTGCTGCTCGCCGGCCGAAAGCGACGCGGGCCGACGCTCGAGCAGCGCTTCGAGCTCGAGCGCGCCGACGGCAGCGCGCATCGTGATGGGTTCGCGTGCGCGCGCGTGCCGCACGGCGAAACGCAGGTTGCCCTCGACCGTCAGGTGCGTGAACAGGCGACCGTCCTGAAATACATAACCGACGCGCCGTTCGTGCGCGGGCACGTGCACCGACGTGTCGTGCCAGACGACGTCGCCGCACGCGATTCGTCCGCGCGCGGGGTGATCGAGGCCGGCAACGACGCGCAACAGCGTCGTCTTGCCGGAACCGCTCGGCCCGAATACTGCGGTCGTGCCGGCGAGCTCGATGGCCGCTGCGACCGCGAGCTCGAAATCGCCGCGCTTGATCGCGAAGTCGAGCTCGAGCGCTTTCATCCGTGCACGCGCGCGACGGGAACGCGGCGATTGAGCGAGTAGACGACGAGCAGCACGGCAAACGAGAAAATAAGGAGCACTGCCGAGAGCAGGTGGGCCTGGTCGTACGCCAAGGTCTCGACGTGCTCGAATATCGCGATCGACACGACTCGCGTGCTGCCCGGAATGTTGCCGCCGACCATGAGCACGACGCCGAACTCGCCGAGCGTGTGGGCGAAGCTCAACACTATGGCCGAGACGTAGCCGCGCAGCGCAAGCGGCGATGCCACGCGCCAGAATGCTTGACGCGGCGAGGCACCGAGCGTCGCAGCCGCCTCGAGCGGGGATCTACCGACGGATTCGAAAGCCGCTTGGAGTGGTTGCACAGCGAATGGGAATGAATAGATCACGGACGCGACGACGAGGCCCGCGAAAGAGAACGTCAACGTCGTGTCGGTGATCTCGACCCATAAACCGCCGACCGGGCTCGCGGGACCCATGAGGATTAGCAGATAGAAACCAAGCACGGTCGGCGGCAGCACGAGCGGCAAGGCGACGACGGCTTCGATGACGGCGCGGGTGCGCGCGCGTGTGAACGCGAGCCACCACGCGATAGGCGTCGCGATGAGCAAGAGCAAGACGACGGTAACGCTTGCGAGCTGCGCGCTGAGCCACAGGGGGCCGAGCTCGAACTGACCCATCGCCGAATGTAGCCATGCCCCCCGCGCGCTTGTCAAACCGCGCGGTCTACTCTCTGGGCGATTGGAACTCGGTGAAGACGACGGGAATATTCTTCCGAGCGGCGTAGCGCGTCGCGAAGCCGAGCGCCTCATCCGGCGACATCGGCTGTTCCATGATCAGAGTCTTGACGTGCCAGCGGTGCCCGATCTTCTTCGCGTCCTTCTTTTCGACGACGCGCTGGATCGTCGCGAGCGTCACGGTATCGTCGTTGGGATCGCTACACGTGCTCACGCGCACGAAGTCTGCCGCGGCGCCCAACTCCGTGGATTCTTGGCTGACAACTCGCACTTCCATGGCCTTGAGAGAAGCAAGAGCTATGCCACTCCCTTTGGCGGCGCGGGTTTCAGGCCCCTTCGATTGCTTATGTAGAAGCGCGTTGACGCGCGGCGTCACTTCTTGCCGCTAGGCGGCGGCGCCCGGCCGGCCGATGATCGTGAGGAATTCCGCGCGTGTGCGCGGGTCGGAGCGGAACATGCCGAGCAGCTGGCTCGTGATCATCGCAACGCCGTGCTTATGGACGCCGCGCGTGGTCATGCACTGGTGTGTGCCTTCGACGACGACGCCCACGCCCTTGGGCTTGAGCACGTCCTGTATGCAATGCGCGATCTGCGAAGTCATAGTCTCCTGGACTTGCAGCCGGCGCGCGAAGGTCTCAACGACGCGCGCGAGCTTGCTGATGCCGACGACCTTGCGGTCCGGCAGGTAGCCGATGTGGACCTTGCCGATGATCGGCGCCATGTGGTGCTCGCAGTGCGATTCGAAGCCGATATCGCGAAGCACGATCATCTCGTCGTAGCCGTCGACCTCTTGGAACGTGCGCCGCAGGAATTCGACGGGATCGTCG
>DATBLZ010000119.1:0-13353 GCA_036555065.1 Gammaproteobacteria bacterium | reverse complement strand
ATTCCCGGGCTGCCATAATCGCTGTTACGTCGATGCACATCACATCGAGCATTGGGCAAATGGTGGTGAGACGACTCTCGAGAACCTCACGTTGCTGTGCACGTTCCACCACACGTTGCTCCACGAGGGCGGGTTCAAGATCAGGCGCGATGGCGAGGGTGAGATCTACTTTCAGCGGCCAGACGGCCGCGTGATTCCGCGGTTTGGGTATCGACTCGACGATATGCGGGACGACTGCGCGTTAGCGGAAAATCCCTCCATGGAGGGGCGCCCGACCGTCAGCACGGACGCATACGAGTCATCGGCAGTGCGCGAGTCATCGGCAGTGCGCGGGCCATCGGCAGTGCGCGAGCCGGCGGCGAGCTATTTCGTGCCTGGTTTCGCGAGATCGAACGTCGTATTAGCTGCAGAGGTCCTGCCGCTCCCGGCACCGGCAATACACGCGAACGAGCGCCGCCGTAAACAGCGCCTGACCCCGCGGCGTGCGGCGGCACGCTCGCGCGTGCGCGCGCAGCACGGCACGGGCCATCCGGTCCGTGAAACTACCGAGCCATACGAACGTAGAAATTTCCGCGGCGAAGTCGGACTCCGTGTGTGACAACCCCAATTCCGCGCCTGCATACATGCTCGTCCCTCTCCAGATTGCGAGATCGAGCATGCCGCGGCGTCATGGCAGCATCCTGACGGGCTGCCGGCGAATTCTGGCAATGAGCGGCGCTACGGACCGCGTCTCGTGGCAGGCACGGCAACGGGCTCCGCAGGCGAGGACCGCGCCTCCACGGCCTTGGGCGCAAGCGTAATCAGCGCGACGCCACTGACGATGACCGCGGCCGCGATCAGCATGCGCACGGTCAATGCTTCATCGGCGAGCAGCCAGCCGAGAAACACCGCGACCACGGGGTTGACGTACGCGTAAGTGCTCACGCGCGCCGGTGTGCTGACTCGCAGGAGCCACACGTACGCCGAGAACGCGACGATCGACCCGAACACGACCAGATAAAGCAACGCGAGGATCGAGCGCTCTGAAAACGCCGACGGATCCACGCGCCACGGCTCGCCCAACCCGAGACCCAACACCGACAGCGCGACACCGCCGACGAGCATCTGCATCGCCGTCGACAAGAACGGCGCCGGCGGCATCGGTGCGTGCCGCGAGTAGATCGACCCGCCCGCCCAAGACAGACACGCGAGCAGCACGGCGCCAACGCCGAGGTAATCGGCCCGCCCGCCGCCGAGCAGCGAATCGGGGCCGATCAATGAGATCAACCCGACGAGCCCGAGCGCGAGACCGAGCACGACCTGCGCGCCGGGGCGCACGCCGCGCGGGCGCAGCCAATCGATGAGCACCATCCAGCACGGCACGATGCCGACGAGAAGCGCCGTCACGCCCGAGGCGACGCGCGTCTCCGACCACACGACGAGGCCGTTGCCGCCGAGGAGGAGCAGCGCCCCGGCGACGCCCGTCGCGATCCACTGCGCGTGCGTCGGGCGCGCGGCGCCGTGCAAGCGCGCCCACGCATAGAGGAGGGAGCCCGCGATCAGGAACCGCACGCCGGACATCAGAAACGGCGGCAGCGTTTGGATTGCGAACAAGATCGCGAGGTACGTCGAGCCCCAAACGAGATAGATCGCGGCGAACGCGAGGATCACCTTGACTCTCGATGGCGCAGTTGCGGACAACATCGGGCATCCTTTCGACGAGCGTGAAAAAAAGCGCGCGAAAAAAAAGCCCCGCAGCCTTGGTGGGTGCGGGGCCTTCGGTTGGTTCGAGAACGTAAGCTACCGCGCCCTGCACCTCTCTTTGGCAAGGTGTACGGAAATCATCCAATGGGCGCGACGCGACATGGGGCGCCATCGTCGCGGGAAATCGCGCCGCTGTCAACGCGAATCGCGGATAGAATGAGCTCGCTCCGGGAAGACGACACCTAATGCGCACCTGCTCGTTTCTGGCTTTGGCTGTTTTGGCCTCCCTCTGCGCTTGCGCGCCGGCGGTGAGCGAGACCGGCCCTGCGACCGTCATCGACGGCGACTCGCTCGAGATCGGCGCGACCTCGATTCGGCTCTACGGCGTCGATGCGCCCGAAGGCCGGCAGACGTGCGGCGACGGTGCCGCGACGTGGAACTGCGGCCGGGCCGCGACCGAGAAGCTCCGCGAGCTCGTCGACGCTCGCAAGATCACGTGTAGAAGAATGGATACCGACTCCTACGGCCGCACCGTGGCCGTCTGCAGGAATGGAGCCGTTGATCTCGCCGCGGAGATGGCGGCCGCGGGCCTCGCGCTCGCGTATCGGCGGTACAGCGACGACTACGTCGATGAGGAATCTCGTGCGCATGCACAGCGCCGGGGCGTCTGGGCGAGCACGTTCACGCCACCCTGGGATTGGCGACGTGCGAACAACGACGATCGCGAATCGACCGACAACGCTCCGGCCGCGCGCGGGACAGCGCCGTCGTCCCGCTGTCGGATCAAAGGCAACATCAACGACGCGGGCGAGCACATTTACCACGTGCCGGGCTCGAGGTCGTACGATGCGACGGGCATCAACGAGTCGCGTGGCGAGCGTTGGTTCTGCTCGGAGGCCGAGGCGCGCCGCGCAGGGTGGCGGGCTCCGCGGGGGTAGCCGCCGGGTGCACGGCGGTACGGCGATGCCGATTGATTGCGCTTGAGGCACAATTGAGTCGGGAGGGGGTCCTATGCGTGACACATTGTCTAGAGGCGCCGCGCTCGTCGCGGCGCTCACGACGGTTTTGGGTCTTGCTGGCTGCGTGCAGCGCGAAGGCGCCGACGGGGCCGGCGCGGCCGCGACAACCGCGGGCGACGCTCGTGCACAACCCGCGCGCGCCGAGCGCTGGAGCTACCACGATTGGCCGACGGGGCCGTATCGCGTCGTCGAGAATTGGCCGAAGCCGTTGCCCGACACGCGCCATTCGCACGACGGTTGGACGTGGGGCTCGTTCGGCGGCGTGTATGCCGAGAGCCCAGACCGCATCTGGATCGCGATGCGCGGCGAGCTGCCGCTGCCCGCAGGCGCAGCGCCGTGGACGCCGTACGCCGCGCTCAATCCTTCGCGCGGCAATTCGACCGGCAACGGCGACGGCATCACCGCGACCTGCGGCGAGGAGCCGAAGCGCGGTTGGGAGCGTCGTTGGGAGCACTCGATTTTCGTCGTCGACGCCGAAGGCAACCTCATCGACGAGTGGCCGCACCTCGACCCGATGTTCAGCCAGCTGCCCTGCGGCCGCGGACCGCATCAGATCAAGATCAGCCCCTACGATCCCGAGAAGCACGTTTGGATCATCGACGACCAGCTCCACATGATCTATCGGTTCACGTATGACGGGCAGCTCGAGATGAGCAAAGGCGAGCTCGGGGTGCGCGGCCGCGGGCCGAACACGTTCGATCGTCCGACCGATATCGCGTGGCTCCCCGATGGCACGTACTTCATCACCGACGGCTACGGCGGCACGCGCGTCGCGAAGTTCGGCCCCGACGACCAGTTCATCAAGGACTGGGGCCGGGCGCCCGCGGACCCGCAGAACCCCGGGCCGAACGAGTTCAACACGGTTCACAGCATCGCGATCAGCGCCGACCAGCGGCTTTTCGTCGTCGATCGCGGCCACCAGCGCATGCAGGTGTTCGATACCGACGGCAATTTCCTCGATATGTGGCCGCTGCGCTCGCCGCACTGGCCCGCGAGCCAGGGCACGCTCGTGACGAACCACTTCATCGACGACAAAGGGTTCATCTGGGCCGGCGATGCGTTCACGAACCGCATACTCAAGTTCGACCTCGACGGCAATTTCCTCTACAGCTGGGGCGCGCCCGGCGGCCAGCCGGGTCGAATCGGCTGCTCGCACGGCATCTCGACGGATCAGCTCGGCAACTTGTACCTCGCGGATTGCTTCTACGGCCGCGTGCAGAAGTTCGAGCCGATTCCGGGCGCGGATCCCGACAAGATGGCGGGCCAGATTCTGCGTACTTGGGATACCTGGAAGGCGCCCTGAGCCCGCGCCGCGGCGCACGTCGCCGTAGTCTATTTACGCGACGGCTCGCGCGCAGCGGATCATCGCGTCGGCGCTGCGCTCGACGTCCTCGTCGGTCGTCGCCCACGAGCACACGCTGATGCGCATCGCCGTATGGCCTTGCCATACCGTGACGCCCGCCCAGCAGGTTCCATCGGCTTGAATCGCCTCGATCGCGCGGCGCGTCGTCGCGTCGTCGCCGAGCTTGACGAGCACTTGATTGAGCACGACGTCATTCAGCACCTGGTAACCGGCAGTTCGGAGCCGCGCGGCGAAACGGCGCGCTTGCCGGCAGTTGCGCTCGATGAGCTCGCTGACACCTTGGCGGCCGAGCGCGCGCAGCGCCGCCCAGATCTCGACGCCGCGGGCGCGCCGCGAGAGCTCGGGGGTGTAGTCGGAAGGGTTGCGGTGGTCGCTCTCGGTCGGCAAGTACTCCGCAGTGATGGCCATCGCGGCGCGCAGCGCATCGCCGCAGCGCACGAACGCGATGCCTGAGTCGTAAGGCACATTGAGCCATTTGTGCGCGTCCGTCGCCCACGAGTCCGCGAGCTCGAGGCCGCGCGTGAGCGGGCAGAGCGCGCGCGAGGCGCGTGCCCAAAGCCCGAACGCTCCGTCGACGTGGATCCATACGCCGGCGGCGCGTGCCTTGGGGCATATCTCCGCGAACGGGTCGAATGCGCCGGTATTCACGTTGCCCGCTTGCAAGCACAGGATCGTCGGGCCCGAGACCGTGGGCAGCGCCGCGGCCCGCATACGGCCCTGGGCGTCGACCGGCACGCGCAGCACACGCGCGCGCCCTAAGCCCAGCATGCCGAGGGACTTCGATAGGGTCGGATGACATTCCTCGCCGACGATCACTTGGATCGGCGGAGCACCGATCAATCCGGCGGCCTCGACGTTCCAACCGACGCGGGCGAGAACGGCGTTCCGCGCCGCTGCGAGCGCCGTGAAGTTCGCGACCGTCGCGCCCGTGACGAAGCCGCCCGCGGATTCCCGCGGCAGGTCGAGTAGCTCCAAGAGCCAGCGCAGCGCGACTTCCTCGAGGCGCGAGACACCGGGTGTGGAAGCGTAGTAGCCCGTGTTCTGGTCCCAGGCGCCCGCGAGCCAATTGGCCGCGAGCGCGACCGGCAGCGAGCCGCCGATCACGAAACCGAAAAAACGCGGGCCGGCCATCGCCATCGTTGCGGGTGCGATGAGCGCGTCGAGACGCGCGAGCACGTCCTTGGCCTCCGTTGGCCGCTCGGGCAGCGGCTCATCGAGCGCGGCGAGCTCCGCGACGGCCTTGGGCGAGGGCCGCACGGGCCGGTCCTTCAGGGAATCGAGGTAGGCGACGGCCCGGCGCAGCGCATCTTCGAGCAACGACTTCATGACGTCGATGGTACGCTAGGCCGATGTACGTTCGCTTGATCGCAGCCGCGTGTGCCGCTCTCGCGGGTGTCGCGCTCGCGGGCGCTGCGCTCGCGCAAGACGCCGGGCGCGCAGCTGACGAGGCCGCGATCCGTGCCGTGATACAGGCGTTCATCGACACGCGCGAGGCGAACGACGCCGCAGGCTTGACGGCAATCCTCACGCCCGACGTCGATCAGCGCCAGACTTCGGGCAACATGCGCAGCGGGCGCGACACCGTCGTCTCGGGATCGCTCGCAACGACTCAATCAACGGGCGGCCGGCGCACGATCACCGTCGACTCGCTGCGGTTTCTCACACCCGATGTTGCGATTGCCGATGGCCGCTACGACAGCATCGGCCGCGCCGACGGCACCGACCAGCACATGCTGACGTCGATCCTGCTCCGCCGCGAAGCCGACGGGTGGAAAATCGCGGCGATCCGCAACATGCGGCCGACGGCGCCTTCACCGTAGGTCAGCGCGGCCAAACCATAAGAGGTGCCCAGATGAGCGGCTCGAATCACGATCCCATTGACGCAGCGGTCGGCGGCATGCCACGCCGCGATTTGTTGTTGCGGGCCGCGGCCCTCGTCGGCGCCGGAGTCGTCTTGAGCGCGCCGCGGCGCGCCGCAGCACAAGCGGCAGACACGGACGCGAAATGGTTCCCCGGATTCCGCAGCGAGGACGTTCCGACCTCGGGTGCCGTGATTCACGCCGTCATCGGCGGTAGCGGCCCGCCTGTGCTGCTGCTGCACGGCGCGCCGCAGAGCCATGTCTCCTGGCACGCGGTCGCGCGCGACCTCGCGCGCGACTACACGGTCGTCGCGACGGATCTGCGCGGCTATGGCGACAGCAGCAAAGTCGAAGGCGGCGGCGATCATGCCGCGTACTCGAAGCGCACGAACGCGCTCGATCAAGTCGAGGTCATGCGCCATTTCGGGTTCGCGCGCTTCAGCGTGTTCGGCCACGACCGCGGCGGCAGAGTGACTCACCGCTTATGCCTCGATCATCCCGATAGCGTCGAGCGCGCGGCCGTGCTCGATATCGTGCCGACGCACTATCTATTCACGCACGTCACGAAAGAGTTCGCCGAGAGCGCGTATCACTGGTTCTTCTTCGCGCGCCCCGCGCCGTTTCCCGAAACCGTGATCGGTAACAGCCTCGAGTCGTTCGTCGGTCGCGGCGATCCCGAGCTCGGCGCCGAATACCTGCGAACGTTCCGCATTCCGGGGACGATTCATGCGATGTGCGAAGACTACCGGGCAGGCGCCTCGATCGATCTCGTGCACGACGAGGCGGATCTATACAAGAAGATCGCGTGCCCGTTGCTCGTGCTCTGGGGCGAGCAAGGCTCGGTCGCGCGCCGCTACGATGCGCTCGCGCTTTGGGGCCGGCGCGCGGCGAATGTGACCGGCAAGCAAATGCCGGGCGGCCACTCGTTCCAGGAATCGCATCCGGATATCACGATTGCGGAGCTCCGCGCGTTCTTGCGCGCTTAGCCGCGGAGCGGATTATGTCCATACGGGTTTTGTGCACCCGTTCGTAGCCCCGACGCTGCGGGACCCCTAGGATGCGGCGAGCTCACCACGATAAGCCGGCTCGCCGGCCGATAGGAGATCGCGATGCGTGCCAAGCTCAGATCAACCCTGCTCGCCGCCCTGCTTCTCGGCCTCAGTGCCGTTGCGACGGCCGCTGACTTCTACGTCGATATCACGAACAGAACCGGCTACACGATCATGTATATGTATGTCAGTCCCGGGTCGTCGACGTCATGGGAAGAGGATGTGCTCGGCGACGGCGTGCTGCCCGACGGCGATACACGGCGTGTCACTCTGACCGGCTACAAGAGCCCGATGTTCGACATCAAGCTCGTCGATTCGGACGGCGACACGTATACATTCTGGGACGTCGACGTCTCGCAGCGCGACATCGTCGTCACGTTGGCGGATTTGGACAGCAAAAACTGACGGCGCGCGCTCTGACCGCACGCCGCGCTTCGGGCGATAACAGTTACTGTCGGTCGGCTACCAGCGACCGCCGCCGCCGCCGCCGCGACCGCCATATCCGCCGCGATCCCCACCGCCGCCGGATCGCTTCTCTTGGGGCCGCGCTTCGCTGACCTTCATCGGGCGTCCCTCGAAATCGGTGCCGTTGAGTGCCTGGATGGCGGCGCTCGCTTCGGAGTCTCGGCTCATCTCGACGAAACCGAAACCCTTGCTCTGTCCGGTGTCGCGATCCGTGATGAGCTTCGCGGATTCGACGGTGCCGTGCGCTGCGAATTTGGCCGCGAGGCTCTGTTCGGTGGCCGAGTAAGGCAGATTACCAACGTACAACTTTCTTCCCATAAGTCCTCCTATTGGGTAAGTGACCGCTAAAGGAGGATAGGGGCGGAATGCCCGTAGGCTCGATCAGGGTGGCGCAATGATACCCGAGAGGCCGCAGCTTCGCAGCTTCAAGCCGCGCCGAGCGCAAGCCGCCCAGTGCTGTCGCCGAGCGCCTCGATGGGCACGCCGACCTTGTCTAGAACGGTGACCAGCAAGTTCGTCATCGGCGTGCCGCTCGGATAAACCCGGTGCTGCCCCGTGTCGATCGTGCCGCCGAGCTTGCCGAGCAGCACGCAGGGTAAGTCGTAGTGCCGGTGCAGGTTGCCGTCGCCCATGCCGCCGCCGTAGACGAGCAGGCTCTGATCGAGCAACGAGCCGTCGCCGTCGGGCGTCGCGCGCATCTTCTCGGCGAGGTAGGCAAGCAACGAGATGTGATACGTATCGATCTTGGTCTTCTTCGCGATGAGGTCGGGGTCGTTGCGATGGTGCGAGACGGGATGATGCTGGTCGGGCACGCCGATCTGCGGATACGGGCGGTTGCTGACCTCGCGCGCGAGAATCAGGCTGAACACGCGCGTCGTGTCGGTCTGGAAAGCCAAGAGCTGCAAGTCGAGCATGAGCTTCGTGTAATCGTCGAACGAGGCCGGGATGCTCGTCGGGCGATCGGGCAGCGCCACGGCATGCTCGTCGCTCGCTTCGGCCGTCTGAATGCGCTGCTCGATCTCGCGGACCGAATCGAGATACTCGTCGATCTTCGCTCGATCGCCGTAACCAACGTCGGCGGCTAGCCGGCTCGCTTCGGCGCGCACGGAATCGAGAATGCTGCCGACGTCGCGCGCCCGCGCGAGCCGCTCGGCGCTCGAGCCGCCGTCGCCGAAGAGCCGCTCGAACACGAGGCGCGGATGGTTCTCGGTGACATTCGGCGTGGTTGCGTTCCGCCACGAGACGGTGTTCACGTAGAAGCAATCGCCGGAATCGCAAGCGCTTTGCGTTGCCGTGTCGACGGCGAGCTCGAGCGAGCGCACGCGCGTCGTGCGGCCGAGCACGTCGGCCGCGAGCTGATCGGCCGTCGTTGCGAGCTTGACCTCGACCCCGGGCTGAGTGCGGTCGAATGCGTGCACGCCCGTGAGCCAGGCGGCCGAGGAGCGCGGGTGATCGCCGGTGCCGTCGCCGATGTTGTCGGCCTCTGCGTGGTCGAGCCCGCTGATGACGTTGAGGTGCCCGCGCAGGCGGCCAAGCGGCTGCAACACCGGGGAAAGCTCGAAGCTCGCGCCTTCGCCATGCGGCTTGAACGTCCGGTGGACGATCCCATTGCCGACGTAGACGAAGCCGAGCCGCGGAATCGCGCGCGCGCTATCTGCGGCGAACGCGGGAAGCATCGCATCGAGCAGCGGCAGCGCGAGCGTCGCGCCCGCGCCGCGCAGGAAGGTTCGACGCGGCAAAGCCCGCTGGGTGATGAATGCGCTCGTAGCGAACGTCATGGCCGACCCTCCGGCACGGCAGTCGCTGCCGTTGCGACCGTTTCAGCCTCTGCCGCGGTCCGCATCTGGAACGGCACGCTGGCGGCGATGCCCTCTACGATAGCCGAAAACTCGTAATTCTTCGCGGCCGCCGCGCGGACGACCGCCCGGATCGCGGGCGCATCGTAGTACTGCACGTTGCGGCCGAGCGCGTACATCATGAGCTTCTCGGTCAGCGCGCTCACGAAGAGCTCGGGCTTGGCGAGCAAGAGCGCTTGGACGCCCGCGAGGCCGTCGACGACGCGCCCGTCCGGCAGGGCGCTCGCGGCGTCGATCGGCTTGCCGTCGTCGTCGGAGCGGAAGCGGCCGACGGCATCGAAATGCTCGAGCGCGAAGCCGATCGGATCCATTTTCGCGTGGCAGCCCGCGCAGGCCGGGTCGGCTCGGTGCCGGACCATCGCGTCGCGCATCGTCAGCGGCGCACCCGTGTTCTCGGCTTCGGTCGCGAGCGCCGGCACGTCGGGTGGCGGCGGAGGCGGTGGCGAGGCCAGCAGGTTGTCGAGCACGTATTTGCCGCGGAGCACCGGCGACGTGCGCGTCGCATACGACGTCACCGTCAAGATGCTGCCCTGGCCGAGCAAACCGCTGCGATTGCTATCGGGCCCGAGATCGATACGCCGATAGTAGCTGCCCTGCACGTTCGGGATCCCGTAGTGTTTCGCGAGCCGCTCGTTCAAAAACGTGTGCCTTGCGGTCAAGAGATCCACGACGCTGCCGCCGCCGCGGAGCACACTGTCGACGAAGAGCTCGGTCTCGTGCTCGAGCGCGGCCATGAGTGAGCGGTCGTAGTCCGGAAACAGAAAAATGTCGGGGTCCTTGGCTTCGACGTCGCGCAAGAAGAGCCACTGCGCCGCGAAGTTCGTGACCATTGCCGTCGAGCGCGGGTCGGCGAGCATGCGCTGCACTTGCAGGGACATGACGCCCGGCTCGCGCAGTCGGCCGGCGATCGCGGTCTGGAGGAGCTCGTCATCCGGAATGCTGCTCCAGAGAAAGAACGACACCCTTGAGGCGAGCTCGACGTCGCTGACTGAATAGGCCTTGCCGGGAGTCGCGGTCGGCGGCTCACGCTCGATGCGATACAGAAACTGCGGGCTCACGAGCAGCCGCTCGAGCGCGAGCTGGATGCCGGTGTCGAAATTGCCCTCCGCGCGGCCCTGCTCGTAGAACGGCAGCAGTGCCGCGACGTCGTCGTCGGTCGCCGCGCGCCGATACGCGCGCTGTGCGAGCGTGCTCAAAATCGCGCGCGCGCAACCGAGCTCCTCGTCGGCCGCACTCGGCCGACAGGTAAAGATGCGCCGGCGGCTCGGCGTGTCGCCGGGTCCGGTCGCGGCATAAGGCCCGCGGATCGTCGCCATCGCGATGGCCGGTAACGTGCCGCGGCCGCGCATGCGGCCGCGCACGACGTTCTCATCGAGCGCCTCGGAATGCTCGACGAACGTGATGCCGAGCAGATGCGGCCCCGCCTTGACCGGCACGCGGAACGCGATCTCGTCGCCCGTGAGCCGCGGCGCGACGTTGCCGGGGATCGTATCCGGAGCGGCATCGGGCTTTCTCCCGACGTTCGCGACGGCGACGCGCGCGCCGTCGATGCTGAGCTCGAGCTCGTGAAAGTCCCGTGCCGGCGCCGCGAGCTCGACGTCGATCGTGTACTCGGCATCGAGCGGGAAGTAACTGTCGACCGCGAGACCGCCGCGCGTGCCGAACGAGAGCGCATCGACGCGCTCGTCCTGCGGCAGCTGCTCCGAGAGCAGGTGAATATTGACCATGAGCGGCGCGCGCAGGTCGCCGACCGCGAGCCGGGCGATCTTTTGCGCAGCCGCGAGGTAGCGCTCCATGACGACGGGCGAGACGAACAGCAGGTCGGCGATGTTGTCGAAGCCGCTGCTCGCGTTATCCGCGGGCAAGAGAAGGTCGAAATCGAGCTCGCTCGGCATGTGCTCGATCGCGAGCAGGTCGCGGATGGCGTTCTGATACTCCGTGCGCGTCAAGCGCCGGAACGCGGGCACGGCGCCGACGACGGGCTCCGCGGCGGCGGCCGCGTCGAGCTCGGTTTCGATGAACGCGGCGGCCGCGGCGTAGGCTGCGGCGTCCGGCCGCGGATCCTCGGGCGGCATCGACTCGGCCCTGAGCTTGCGGACGATCTTCTCGAACTGCTCGGCATGCGCGCCGACCTCGGCCAGCCGCTTGGGATCGATCGCGAGCCCCCCGGTCAGATCCACGGGGTTGTGGCAATCGATGCAGTAACCGGCGAGGAGGTCGGCCGTTCTCGCCCGCTCGCGGTCGGCAACGGCGAGCCAAACGCCCGCGGCGACGGCCGCAACGAGCGCGACGGCGAGGACTATCCGGAGGTGGGGCCGCATCGCAAGTCATTGTATATTGACGGTTCGACTGCCGCAGGGGACACACGTGGCACGTTCACTGGCCTCGCTATCGACCGTCTGGCTCTTGGCGAGCGGCATTGGGCCTGCCGCTCTTGGATCCACGCCCCTCATCGACGCCGTCAAGAGCGGCGATGCCGTGGCCGTCAACGCGTTGCTCGACCGCGGCGCGGACGTCAGCGCGGCCGAAGGCGACGGCACGACGGCGTTGCATTGGGCGGCGCAAAACGACGATATCGAGATGATCACGCTCCTGCTCGAAGCCGGTGCCGCCGCGGATGCTGCAAACCGCTTCAACGTGACGCCGCTCGAGCTTGCGGCCAGCAACGGCAATGCCGTTGCGATCGAGCGGCTCGCTCAGGCCGGCGCAGACCCGAATCACGTTTCCCGCGAAGGCCAAACGCCGCTCATGACCGCGGCGGCGAATGGCCGCGTTGCCGCCATCGAGGCGCTGCTCGCGCATGGCGCCGATGTCGACGCCGCCGAAACCTACCGCGGGCAAACGGCGCTCATGTGGGCCGCGGGCGAAGGCAACGTCGATGCGGTGCGCGCATTGCTCGCGGCGAGTGCCGACGTCAACGCGAAATCCAAGGCCGGGTTCACGGCGTTGCTCTTCGCCGTGCGCAACGCCGAGCTCGATACCGTGCGCGCGCTGCTCGACAACGGCGCGAACGCCAACGATCTCGCGCCCGACGGCACGAGCGCGCTCAACGTCGCGACGCTCAACGCGTTCTACGAGGTCGCGGCGGTGCTGCTCGACTACGGCGCGGACCCCAATTTGCCCGATGCGCGCGCCTCGCCGCTGCATACGATCGCGTGGCTCCGCGAGCCGGGCGCTACCGATCGGGCCGGAGGCGTCGGCGAGCTCGCGACCTCGGCGCCGCGGCCGCTCGGTAACGTCACGAGCCTCGAGCTTGCGCAGAAGCTCCTCGAGCACGGCGCGAACCCGAACGTGCGCGTCGACTGGAAAGAGATCAAGTTCGAGCCGCTCGGCGGAACGACGCGCAATCCCCCGGGGCTCTTTCTCGGCCGGCATCTCCTGACTTACAACGGCGCGACGGCTTTCTACGTGGCCGCCAAGGGCGGCGATGCCGAGTACATGCGCGTGCTCGCCGAACACGGCGCGGATCCGCTGATTCCGAATCGCTTCGGCGTGACACCGCTCATGGTCGCGGCCGGCATGGACACGTGGGAAGGCGAGACGCCGGGACCGTATACGGGCGTGCCGGAAGCAGAGCGCCTCGAAGCCGTGAAGCTCGCGGTCGAGCTCGGCAACGACGTCAACGCAGTCGCCGATTTCGGCGATTACCCGATGCTCGGCGCGCCCGAGTACACGCTGCTCTACTACCCGCACAACCTCGAGGACATCGACGACATCGGCATGGGCGATCCGCGCTGGGACGAGAGCACTGCGCTACACGGCTCGATCATCTCGAATCAGCCGTCGATCGTGCAGTATCTCGTCGACGCGGGCGCGAACCTTGAGGCGAAGACCGCGACGGGCTGGACGGCGCTCATGATGGCGCGCGGCGTCTTCCTGACGAACACGGGCCGCGAGTTCCCCGCGGCCGAGGCGATCTTGGTCGAGGCACTCGCCGAGCGCGACGCGCGGCAGTGAGCTCTGCTAACACGCACGCGGCCGGTTTCCCGGCCGCGGCGCGTTTCGCGGCTAAAGCCGCTCCCACGAATCGAATTGCGAGGTGCGTTTACTTCTTGGTCA
>DATBLZ010000078.1:0-22723 GCA_036555065.1 Gammaproteobacteria bacterium | reverse complement strand
TTCCCAATGGCCGATCGAGTAGCCCATGCGCGAAGTCACGTAGCCCTCTGGAAACTCACGGCCGTCCATGTAGATGCGCCGCAGCTGCATGTCGAGCTCCGTCAGTATCGTGAGCCGGTTCGGTGAGTGGATGATCTCGATGGGGTAGCTCACCATCGCCGTCATCGTCGCGGGCATTCCGGGCGGCACGCAGTACGCGCCGGGCTCGATGTAGTTATCGCCGAGCGCGGTGAAGAACCCGTCGACCAGGCGCGCACCCTCCTCGGTCAGCGCCGCCGCGCCTCCGGCTCCGGGACCTACGCTCGCATAGGCCTGCCAGACGCCGGAAAAGTCGGTCTCGGCAGCCGCGCCGCCCGTGATACAGACCAATGTCAACGTCACGGCTAGCTTTCTCGAGCATTTCATCGACTCTCTCCCTTTAGAATCGCAGCCCGAATCCCGCCTCGTAGTTGGCTGGGTATCCGGGGGCCGACTGTATTAGCACTTGGTTGAAGTAGTCAGTATCGAGTAGGTTGCGCGCGGAGGCGAATACATACCATCGAGCGTCCGAGGCATCGAACCGTAGCCCGAGATTCCACAGGCCGAACGCCCCTTGAGCAAGCAGCGCAACGTTCTCCTTCGTAAAGAAGAATTCCGACCGATAGTTATAGTCGAGGTCGATCGAAAACTCTCCACGGCCGGCGAGCGGGGCTCGATAACCGATCCTGGCCGAAACGGACCACTCCGGAGCACGGCTGATCACGTTGCCGGAGAGAATGTCCCCGTTCACGGCGTTGACGAACTCGGTGAACTCCCGTCTCGGCATCCATACGAGCGCACCGGAAACCGTTAAACGGTCGGAGACTCTTGTCGTCGCGGAGAGGTCGAGGCCATCGATGCGCGCCGCGGCCGCGTTGTCGATGACCGACACCACTTGGTTCGCAAGCACGGTAATCGTCTGCACCTGCATGTTTTCGAAATCATAGAAAAATGCGCTTGCACGCACTGTTGAACGCCGACCAGGCAGAGTCGCGCTCATGCCCGCCTCCAAGGCGAGCAACTCCTCGGGGGCGTAGCCGTCGAATTCGCCGTTCGGCAAGAGCTCAGTTGTAATGCCGCCGCTCTTGAAGCCCGTCGAGAGGTTCGCATAGACGAGCATGCGGTCGCTCGGCGAGAACTCGAAACCGAGCCGCCATGATGTGTCGTCCCAGGAGTCCTCGGCAGCCACGGGCGCCGGCTCGTCGGCGAGGCCGTCGCCTCCCAAGTTCGCGACCCGGCGCGTCTCGCGACTGAACCGCAGCCCGCCGCCCAAGCTCCATCGCGCGCCTAACGCATACGTTGCGTCGCCGAATAGCGCATACGCTGTTCCTTCGGCCGTCGCCGAGAAGTTATTGATCGGCACGGGTGCAATACCCGGAACGCTGAATAGCATGCTTCGGGTCTCGTCAGCATCGAAGTAGAAGCCACCGATTAGCCAATCGAGCGATTCGTTCGCAATCGATTCGAGGCGCAATTCCTGGCTTCGCTGCTCGTACCGAAGAGGCCGGACGCCGCGCGCGCAGCCTCGCAATTGCGGCGTGCCCGCGCAGTCGTCGAGAGCGTCGGTGACGTTGCGCGCGTAGCCCGTGATGGAGCGCAGCGTCAAGCTGTCGAGCTCGTAGGCGACGTCGACGCTCGCAAGCTCATTCGTAGTCGAAAGATGAGGATCATCGAGCGTTACCGTCGTTAACCGAATGTCGCTTGGATCGGGCAGAAAGTCCTTGCGCGGCAGCCAGAGCTCCCCCATCGCGCCGTCGTCCTCGACACGCTGTGCCGTTGCGTCGATGGTCAGCGCGGAAGTGGGCCGCGCGCGCAGCGACGCGCGCATTCCGACGTAGTCTTCCTCCGAGAAGCGTCGGTCATCGATGGAATTGCGGATGAACCCATCCCCTTCGGAGCCCGCAACCGCGAGGCGCACAGCGAAGCTCTCGGCCGGTAGATTGACATGGCCCTGAATCCGAGCCGTATCGAAGCTGCCGAAAGCCCCTTCGACAGCCGCACCGAATTCCTCCTCGGGAGCACGCGTGATCACATTGATCGAGCCGCCCGTCGCGTTGCGGCCATACAGCGTGCCCTGCGGGCCCTTGACGATCTCGACGCGCTCCACATCGAATTGGCGTGCAAGCAGAAGATTCGATTCGCCGAGGTAGACGCCGTTGACGTGCGGGGCGATCGCGAGATTTCCGCCACCCTCGTCCGTAACTCCACGCAGCGCGATCCCCGCGCCGAACATGCCTCGATTGTTCACCACGAGGCCGGGAATTTCGAACTGCAGCTCGTAAAGGCTCGAAAGATCTCTGCGGCCGAGATATTCCCCGGACAACGCTTGTACGCTCATCGGGACATTGGAAATATCCTCCGGCAGCTTGCGCGCCGTCACGATGACCTCCTCGAGCGCGCTCCCGTCGCCGACAGAAGGCTGGCTCGGTGCCGCGAAGGGCAGGAGCAGACAGGCGGAGCCCAGGCCGCAGGCGCAGGCACCGCAGCGCACACTCGATAGCCGGCGGCGGAAAGCGAGGAACATACTAGGGTCCCCGACGCGGCGTTCCGGGCCGCGACGCTTAGAGCCGAGATTGCGGAGCTATGGAATAATCTGGCTCGGGGGATAGCGCGTCAAGACCGTGCGGTCCGAATCAGAGCCTTAGTCGATGCAGACTTATCGCTTCGGCGATTTCGAGCTGGATCTCGCTGCCTTTGAGCTGCGGCTGCGTGGAGAGCCCGTCAAGCTCGAGCGCCGGCCACTAGATTTGCTCGTGCTGCTCGTCAAGCAGCCGGGACGTATGGTGCCCCGCGAGGAGATCATCGCGGCGTTGTGGCCGCCCAAAGTCATTATCGACTTCGACTCTGGCCTCAATACGCTCGTGCGTAAGGTGCGCAACGCTCTCGGCGATTCATCCGAAGCTCCGAAGTTCGTCGAGACCGTCCCTGGCCGAGGCTATCGTTTCATCGCGCCCGTCGTCACAGTCGCGGAGACGCCCCCGAAGCTTGCGTCCGAGCCGCCGCCGTCCGAGCCGGCCGTTCCGTCCCATGCCGCGGTGATCGCGCAGACCGCGCCCCGATGGCGACTGTCGCCGATCACTGCACTAGCTTCGTTGCTCGTCGTGGCAGCGGTCGCCCTGCTCGCGTGGCTCGTAATGGATAACGAGCCTGGACCGGCGCGCATCGCGGTCTTGCCGTTCGAGAACCTCACGGGCGATGAGGGGCTCGCCTACCTCGCTTCCGGGCTCGCCGAGGATACGAGCACCACGCTCGCGCAGATCGATCCCGACAACCTGCGCGTGATCGGCGTCGCGGCACACGCACCCGCGCAGCCCGCGCTGCCGATCGCGGAGATCGGCGGCACGCTGGGCGTCGATTTGGTCGTCATGAGTTCGCTACGGCTCGATCGAACCCGCATTCGCGTGACGTCGCGGCTATTGCGCGTGTCGGACGGCGAGCAGCTGTGGTCCGCCTCGCTCGACCGCGAGCTTACGAACGTGCTGGGCTTGCAGCGCGAACTCAGCGTCGCGATCGCCGAGCAGATCAGATTGCGGCTCTCGCCCGAGGTCGCGGCTGCCATCGACCGGCGCCAGACGCAGAACCCTGCGGCCTACGCGCTCTATCTCAAGGGTCGATACGAGTGGCTCAAGTTGACGCCGGCTTCGATTCGGCGAGCCTTGGAGTATTTCGAGCAAGCAACCGTCGAAGATCCCAACTATGCGCTCGCCTGGGCAGGAATCGCATTCGCGGCAATCACATCGATGCGGACCGTGGATGCGGACCCCGCAGTCGTCAAACCGATTGCGCTCGATGCGCTCCGGCGAGCGCAGCAGTTGGGGCCGGACCTCGCCGAGACGCAATATGCGAAGGGCTACTACAGCCTGTTTGGCGATCTGGACCGCCGAGCCGCAGTGCAGGCAGCGAGAGCGGCGATAAAGCTCGATCCAAATAACGCCCAAGCACATCTGCTCCTCGGCGTTTCTCTGTTGCGCGATGAAGAGCTCGAAGCGGTCGAAATGCTCCGTCGCTCCCGAGAGCTAGACCCTACGTTCGCACTCGCGTTCGCGAACTCCGCCAACGTCGCATTGTCGTCGGGCGATGCCGAGGGGGCGCTCGAGTTCGCCCAACAAACGATAGCGATCAATCCAGAATTCTGGCTTGGACACTACTATCTCGGTCGTGCATGGGCCGTGCTCGGTGACGAGGAAGAAGCGCTAGAGGCCTACTCGGATGCGACAAGGCTCTCGGGCGGTCACTCGTTGACCTACACGGCGCGCGCGAACCTCCTGGTTCGGCTCGGGCGCGTCGACGAGGTGCGGGCGCTGCTCGAAGAAATGACGGAGCGCGCCCGTCACCAGTACATGCCGGCGTACACGTTCGCAGGCATCAACGCTTTGCTCGGCGAGACCGACGCAACATTCGAGTGGCTCGAGCGTGCACTGGAGACGCGTGACGTCAACCTGCCGGGTCTCCCAACTGACACCAGGTTCCGGTTACTCCACACAGACCCACGGTTTCAGGATCTGCTGCGTCGCTGCGAATGCGTCATGGAAGACTATCCGCCGCAGTAGCACGCCTCTCCTCGTAGACTCCAGCTTTTCTCCAGCGAAACTCCATGGCGTCGTAACGCCCAGGCGGCGACATTGGCCGCGTGCCGCAACCGGCCGCGGGCCCATGACGTCACACCTAACAATCGTAAGGAGTATTGCCATGAGAAAGACCGTACTAATCAGTTGCCTTGCCGCGTCCGTTCTGGCGATGCACACAGGTGAAGCGCCCGCAAACGACAACCTCCGATCGCTGTTTCTCAGGAGCACCCTCGAAGGTGCCTGGGAGGTCGTGGTGACATTGCGTGTGCCGGCTGCCGACTGCACGACGGCCGCGCTCGTTCCTTCCGGCCCGAATCCCTTCCCGTCATTCAACACATTCCACTTCGGCGGGACGATGAGCGAATTTGGCTCTCGGGCGGCACCGGCTACCCGCAGCTCGGGCCACGGCGTCTGGAAGCGAGTCGGTTACGACGCATTCGCCTATCGCCTCATGTTCCACAGCTTCGACGCCAATGGATTTCTCACCGCCAAGATGGACATCAAGTCCGACGTGACGCTTGGCGCGGATGGCCTCACGTTCACCGGTGTCTCGCGATTCGTGCGGACCGACCTGAGCGGCAACGTTCTGAACTTCTGCGCCACACTCACTGGCGCACGAGTGACCCTCTAGCAGTCGCGAGCAATGAAGAACGCGACAACGCTGAAAAGATCTAGACGCCCAGGCGGCTTGGCATCTGTCGCGGCCGCAGTCTTGACATGTTCCGTCATGACCGGCTGCAACGAGGCCATGCCTCCCGTGCCCATGCCGCTAACAAGTCCCGCCATACCGGTGCCGCCGCCAGGCACCGGCACGCTGACGGTGTCGGTAGCCGACCCCGAGGGCCGGCCGTTGGTTGATGCTACCGTGAGTGTCTTCAATCCTGCGCAAGCGCAGGTCGTCGGTAGCACACGAACGGGAACAACTGGCGTCGCAACTGTCGGTTCCGTTCCGGCGACGGCGCTCGTATACGTTCATCACGCTTTCGGTGAGTCTTACCGCAACGGAAATGTCGACGTCGCCCAGCAGGGAGTTACGCTTCTTTCTGTAACGTTGCAGCCAGGTCGGCCCATGCCAACTGTTGCGCTGCTGCCCGTATCGATTCCGGCCGATAGTATCGGCGAGGACCGTAGCGAGTTGGCGTTACATATCAAGGTCGTCGCATCGGGATCAGCGCCCTTTGTCCCTGCCGGCTATGGGGACTATTCAGTTGCCTCGACGCCTGCGCTCGGACTCGCGCTCGGGGCACGGGACTCAGCGGGTTCCTCATATTCGTGTCTCGTGTGGCTGGATACAAGGAGGACAGTTCCGGCTTGCGGCGGTCCGTGGGGCGAGAGTCCCTACACGGTTTCGGTAGAAGAGTTCAGTTACGACCGTGCCGGAACCGTTCCGTTGCTCGCATCGCCGGGGCCGGCCCGGAGCGCAATGCTGATCATGGACCAGAGCGCCCGAGTGTCCGGCCTCGATCCGGGTGTCAGACGCTCCTTCGCCGCCCGGCAGTTCATCGCGCGCACTCTCGCCCCTTCCAACCCGAAGAGCCTGTCCGTAGCCGGGCTCGCGGGCGACGGCGGCAACGCATCGGCACCGGTGTCGCTGCCGGAGCAGCCGCTCTGGCTACCACTCGCCCCGGGTACGCTCTTCTCGACGGATCGCGCAGTTCTGGACGCGGCCGTCGCCGTTTTGGAGCCGATGGTGGGCGGCTCGGCGCCGGTCTTCGATGGGCTCGAGGCCGCCTTCAAACTATCGGCTACAGAAGCCCCGCCGGGCAGCCGTGCTGTGGTGGCTCTGATCGGGGGCAGTGACGATCGCGATATGTCCGAGTCGGAGCGCCGAGCGGCGCTCGCAGCGCTGCGGCGTCAGCGCGATGACACGGGCATTCAAACTGTCCTAATCGCGGCCGCGCCAGCTATTGCGTACCGGGAGCACGAGGCGCTCGCGGAGCTCGCCGCGGCATTGCGCGCGCCCGCGGTCTCCCTCGGAGTTACCGAGGATTCCGCCGGGTTCTACGGGCAGGCCTGGGCGGCCGGATCATTCGCGGCCTTAGATCTCGCGGCGAATCTGATCGATGCAGTCCCACTTCCCACGCTATCAGCCGTGTTCCGCATTCGAGCCAGCACGGCAAATGCCTTTCCGGCGGGTGCTACGTTGTACGGCGTGGCCTATGTGGAGAGCGACATCTGCCCCATGGGTTGCTGGGAAATTCCCCTGGTGTTCGCGGCGGAGATTCCGTGATCACAAAAATCATCGGTATCAAACCATTCTCGATCGCCCGGCTCGCCGCGGCCTTTTCACTGACTGCAGCGTCATGTTGGGGAACCGCCTCCGGCGCTCCGGGCGGCGAGCTCGATCCGACGTTCGGCGACAATGGGCGCCTCAATCTGCGCTTCGATCTTGGCTTGGACCTACAGGCTGATGGGCGCGCGCTGGCTGAGCAGCCCGCAGACGGCAAGCTAGTGATCGGCGGCTATTCCGGGCCGCGTGACAGCAGCGCTCTCGCCGTCGTCCGTTTGAACCCAGACGGATCTCTCGACGAAGGCTTCGGCGTGGCAGGCATTGCGACGATCGACTCTTCCGCACGTTGGGCGCGCGTGGACGACCTCATATTGCAGTCTGACGGCAAGATCGTCGTCGCTGGCGTTGCGGAGGAAGATTCGATCTCGTACTTCACTATCGTACGATTCGACACCGGCGGGGTGCTCGATACAACGTTCGGCAACGGTGGGCTCGCGAAGCTCGATCTGGGAGACGTTGTGGGCACCTACGTCTCTGAGATTGCCTGGTCGCGAGAAGGCAAGCTGGTTCTCTTGGGCACGACATCGAATGACATCGTGTTCGCGCGCTTCCATGCGAACGGCGCACTCGACACGACGTTTGGCATGGGGCGGGTCGCGGGAACGACAATCGTGGATACAGGGATACTCGATTACTCTGCCAGCCTGATTAGGCAGCCCGATGACAAGTGGATCGCCTGCGGCACGCGCGGCACCGGATTCAGGGTCGACGGCGACGGCGGCATGCTCGCCATTCGGCTCAACGCGGATGGCTCGCTCGATAGCGGGTTTGGAACCAACGGGGTGTGGTGGCTCGAGAACCGCCCATTACCGAGCGGCACCGGCGCCTGCGCACTCCTTCCCGGCGGCAATCTCGTCCTTGCGGGCTTCGTCGGTTGGGCCGCCGACTGGTTCGGTGGTGTTCCGGACTCGCCGAGGCAACCCGTCTTGTTCCGACTTAGACCGGATGGAGTGTTCGATGGCGCTTTTGGGGGCCCGTTCGATCTCGACACTTACGCGGAGCTTCATTCCATTACGCTGCTCGAGGACGGGTACTTGGCCGTCGCCGGCGAAACCTACGAAGGCGTCTTCCAATCGGGAGCAATGTTCTTCTCCCGCATCAATGCTGTTACAGGCCTACTCGATTCCGGGTTCGGACGCGACGGCGTAACGATCGTCGACTTTGGCGAAGGTGCCATGCTCAGTCGGGTCCCGAGCATGGGAGTCATTCAGCTACGCGACGGCAAACTCATGGCGCTCGGGTCTGCCGAATTCGAGCTCACGGTCCGCAATCTCGACTCCTTTTCTTCAATGCCCGTGTCGGCGCGCGTCGACCCCTACGGCAACGGGAACTCCGGATTCGTGGGGTTCTTTTGCCGCTTTGCTGTCGATGAGTCTGCGGGGCAGGTGTTTGCCGAAGTGCGACGCACCGGCGGAAGCGTCGGCCCCCTAATCGTAGACTACGAGACCTACGCTGATGATGCGACGTCCCCGGACGACTTCACGGCAGTGAGCGGTACGTTGACCTGGATGGACGGCGAAATGGACACGAAGCACATCGCGGTGCCGATCACGGACGACCAGGCTACCGAGACGGGCGAGATGTTTCGTATTCGTTTGGTGAACAGCTCCACCGACTTGACGTGGAGCGATAGACCAGTCTGGATTACAGACAACGATCCGCAACCCTCGAGTAGCAACAGCGGGGTCGTCAGCGGCGGCGGCCCCGTGAGCGGCACCTTCGGTGCGGGCAACGGCGGCGGTGGAGCGTTGGGTCTCGAGATGCTGCTACTGCTCGCCGCCGTCGCGGCCCGCGCGCGCACGCGTCTGCGACCGTAGACGAGCTCTTCCGTCTTCGGCCTAGTTGGCCACGTTTTGTGGCACACTTTTCATACCACAAGAACGGACCGGAGACTCCCCATGGCCAAAGGCAGCTGCTTATGCGGCAAGATCACCTATGAAGCGGCGGAAATCGGGCCGAACATCACGAAGTGCCACTGCAAGATCTGCCAGAAAATGAGTGGGTCGGCGTGCGGCGACTACACGACGGCCCCGATCCACGCCTTCAAGTGGACCGGCGGCGAAAGGCTGCTCACGAAATACGAGAGCTCGCCCGGCAATTTCCGCAACTTCTGCTCCGTCTGCGGCACGCACATGCCGACGGGTCATCCGTCGATGGGCATCTATTTCATTCAGGCCGGCACGCTCGACACCAACGAGAAGCTCGTCGAGTCCACGCACATGTTCTTGCGCTCGAGCGCGCCGTGGCACAAACGCCAGAAAGGTCTCACGGAGTTTCAGGAGTATCCGGGATGAATAGGGCATTGCCATTCATGCTGTGCGCCGCGGCGGCGCTCGGCGTATCCGGAGCTGCACATGCGCAGGCGTTTGCCAATCGTGCGTCGGCAGAAGTCGACTACGGCGCGGCGAACTTGACTCCGGCAAAGCCCTGCACGGCGCTTCGGGCGCCATCCGCCGACGTCGTCGAGTTCGCTGCGACGGCCGTGGCCGCGGCCGGAGACGGGCCCGCGCACTGCTGGGTTGCGGGCGTCATCGAGCCCGAGGTTGCGTTCGTGGTCGCCCTGCCCGAGCGTTGGAACGGCCGTTTCTACATGATCGGCAACGGCGGCCATGCAGGACAGGCGCTCGACAGCCCTGGTGACGCGGCGCAACGCAACGCCGTGCTCGCGCTCGGCTTCGCGTTCGCGCAGACGAACACGGGCCATTACGCAAGCCAAGAGCCGGGCGCGAGCTTCGTGCTCAGCAATCCGCAGAAAGCGATCGATTACGCGTATCGAGCCGTCCACGTGACGGCCATGACTGCGAAAGCGGTCACGGCCGACTACTACGGCAAGCCCGTCGCGCACGCTTATTGGAACTCGTGCTCGAACGGCGGCCGCCAAGGGCTTCTCGAGGCGCAGCGCTATCCGGAGGATTTCGACGGCATCATCGCGAACGCGCCCTGGGTCGACCAAACCGGCTTCACGGTCGGCGCGATCTGGAATCACCGCGCCATGACAGAGGCGCCGCTGACGGCGGCGAAGATGGCGCTCGTCGCGGAGCGCGTCATGGCGACCTGCGATGCGGTCGACGGGCTCGGCGACGGCCTCATCGACGATCCGCGCAACTGCGATTTCGCGCCGGCCCGCGACGTTCCGCTCTGTGCAGCCGGCACCGATACGGACGCGTGCCTGACGGCCGCGCAAGCCGAGGCCGTCGCCAAGGTCTACAGCGGCCCGACGAGCAACGGCAAACCATACTTCCCGGGCTTCATGCCGGGCAGCGAGGCCGTGACGACGGGCCTCTTCGGCGGCGGCTCGGGCAGCGGCTGGATGAACGTCATCGTTCCGCGCGAGCCCGGCGGCAACGCGGCGGATTTCGGGCTCGCCGACAACACGATGAAGTATCTAGTCCACGTGCCGCCTAATCCCAATTGGGACTTCCACACGTTCAATTTCGACCGCGACATCCCGATGCTCGCGGGCTGGGGCGCTTTGGCCAATGCCAAGGACCCGGATCTTGCGAAATTCCGCGCGCGCGGCGGCAAGATCATCATGACTTACGGCTGGGCCGACACGATTCTGCAGCCGCTCATGGGCGTGCACTACTACGAGAGCGCGGTCGCCGAGAACGGGCCGGACACGCCGGATTTCTTCCGCCTCTTCATGGCGCCCGGCATGGCGCACTGCGGCGGCGGCATCGGGCCCGACCGCCACGACTCGGTCTCCGCCATCATCGACTGGGTCGAGGCCGACGCGGCGCCGGATTCGATGATCGCGAGCAGGGTCGTCGACGGCAACGTCGTTCGGTCGCGACCGCTGTGTCCGTATCCCGAAGTGGCGCGCCACACGGGCCGCGGGAGCATCGATGACGCGGCCAAATTCCGCTGCGTGAACCCCTAAGGCAGCGCCACGACAACTTTCGCTCGGGCGTGTCCTGCGCCGAGGTACGCCGTAGCGGCCGCGACCTCGTCGAACGAATAGACCCGATCGATCGCCGGCGTCACTTTCCCCTCGCGGACCAGCTCAGCGAGCATTTCGAGGTCGGCTGGGTTGAGCTCGGCGATGAAGAACTTCATTTCGTGACTCACGAAATACGATACGAGCATGAGCTCGATCACGCGCGACAGCGGCCCGAGCCATGCACCGACTTTCGGTCCGCTGACGAGCACGAGCATGCCGTTCGGCGCGAGCGCTCGCCTTGTCTCGAGCACCGAGTGGTTACCGACGTTGTCGAGGATGAGATCGTAACGCCCCGGCAGCTCAGTGAAGTCCTCTTTCGTGTAGTCGATGACATGATCGGCGCCGAGGGAGCGCACGAGCTCGACGTTGGCCGTGCTGCAAACGCCCGTGACCTCGGCGCCGAGCGCTTTCGCGATCTGCACGGCGAACGTCCCGACGCCGCCCGAGGCGCCGTTGATGAGCACCGTCTGGCCCGGTTGCAGTCGCCCGTGGTCGCGCAGCCCTTGGAGCGCCGTGACGGCCGCGATCGGAATAGCGGACGCCTGCTCGAAGGTAATATTGGCGGGCTTAAGGACGATCGAGCCGGTTGCATTCGCAATCACGTACTCGGCCATCGCGCCCGACCGCGCGCCGAACACTTCATCGCCGGGCTTGAACTTCGTGACGCCGCTGCCGACGGCTTCGATGACGCCCGCATAGTCGGTGCCGAACCGCGGGTTGCTCGGCGCGCCGATTCCCATCGACGGACGAACGGCATACGGCAGGCCCGTGAGCTCGTGCCAATCGGCTGGGTTGATCGAGGCCGCGCGGACTCTGACGAGCACCTCGTTCTCGCCCGGCGTGGGCTTGGCGATCTCGACGATCCTGAGAACGTCGGGTGACCCGTAACAGAGCTGGACGACGGCTCTCATGCGCTCGGCGCCGGCCGGCGGCGGCTCCACGTCGCCGCACGGCTGGGTGTAGGAAAGGACGTAAGCGCCGGCCGCAGCGGCGATTCCGAGGACCGTCACGACTCCGAGCAGGATCCGATAACGCAGCTTCATTTCTGAGTCTCCCGATGGTCGGTCGGCTCCACTATGCCGCGCGAGCTTCGGCGCAGGCCATGAGCTTGCGACCAGTTGCGGTTTTTTGTGACCGAGCAGCGATATGCCCGGACGAGCTGCCGTTTACGGTCGCCGCCGGCATGAAACCGCGCGCAACGGGTTCAGCGATTCATCTATAGTCATGCAATGGCAGTCATGGCAGCTTCGGTCAAGCCGCGCGGCATTGCTTCGTTGCTCGGCTGGCGGCGCCTGCTGTTCGTGCTCGGCATCTCCATTGTGTTCGGCACGATCAACAGCCTGTCGGACACGGCGCCCGCGATCCATGTGACGATCGCCCACGCGATCGCGGTCGGTCTCGGCGCGCTGCTCGGCTTCGCGCTGCTCGAGCGGTACCCCGCGCGGTTGCCGGCCTGGTTACCGCGTTGGATCTTGCAACTCATCGGCGTAGTCGTCGGCGTGCCGCTCGGCATGTTGGCAGCGCATTCGGTGTCGATGGCGATCGACATCCATGCGGCCCATGACGATCCGCAAATGACGGGGCTCATCGTTGTGATCATCGAAGGCTTCTTGTTCGGACCGTGGATCGCGCTAGGCGCCCTGATTCGCCAACGCGAGGTTTTTGTGCGGAATCAGGCGCTCGCATTCGAGCTCGAGCGCAGCGAGCTCGAGCGCAAAGCGCTCGAGGCGCGCCTCCGGCTTTTGCAGGCGCAAGTCGAGCCCCATTTTCTCTTCAACACCCTCGCGAACGTTCAGGCGCTCGTCGACGCAGGCTCGCCGCAAGCGTCGAAGGTCCTTGCGAGCCTCATCTCGTACCTTCGCGCGGCCGTGCCGCGGATGCATGAGCTCGCAACGACGCTCGGTCAGGAGCTCGATCTCGTGCGCGCCTACCTCGAGCTCATGCGCATGCGGATGCCGGATCGTCTCGAGTTCGAGCTCGACGTCGATCCGGCGGCGACGGCGCTGCAGTGCCCGCCGATGACGTTGTTGACGCTCGTCGAGAACGCCGTGCGTCATGGCATCGATCCGAGCGAGGAAGGCGGCCGCATCGACGTCGACGTTCGCGTCAGCGCCGGCCGTTGCCTCATCCGCGTGAGCGACACCGGCCGAGGTTTCGCGAGTGCCGGCAGCGGGCTCGGCACGGGGTTGTCGACGCTTCGCGAGCGGCTCAAGCTCGCGTTCGACGGCGATGTAAGCGTAGAGCTCACCGAAATGGACCCGCACGGCGTGTGCGCCGAGCTCGATTTTCCGGCGCGGCGGGAGTCGCCGTGACTGCCGACCGGCCGACGGCGCTCATCGCCGACGACGAGCCGTTGCTCCGCGACGCGCTCGAGCGCCTGCTCGCACGAGTGTGGCCGGAGCTCGACGTCGTTGCACGCGCGCGCAATGGCCGCGAGGCGGTCGAGCTCTTCGAAGCAGAGCGCCCCGAGGTCTGCTTCCTCGACGTGCAGATGCCCGGCACGACGGGCGTCGAAGCAGCGAGCGAGATCGGCCGGCGCGCGCACATCGTGTTCGTTACCGCTTACGATCAATACGCCGTGCAGGCGTTCGCACAAGGCGTGCTCGATTACTTGGTGAAGCCTGTCGAGCTGGAGCGCCTCGCCGCAACGGTCGCGCGCGTCAAGGAGCGGCTTCGCGCCGCCGAGCCCGCGACGAACACGGAAACGCTGCTCAAGCAGCTCGCCGAGAGTTTCGCGCGAGGCGCGACGGCGCCGCTGCGCTGGGTGCGCGCATCGGTCGGCGAGACGGTGCGCTTGATCCCCGCCGATGACATCGACTTCCTGCGCTCCGATCAGAAGTACACGGTCGTAGCTTGGCACGACGACGCCGGCAAGCAGCGCGAGGCGGTGATTCGCATGCCGCTCAAAGACATCGCGGCGCAGCTCGATTCAGCGCAGTTCGCCCAGGTGCATCGCTCCGTCGTCGTGAACCTGCGCTCGATTCAGCACGTGACGCGAACCGCCAACGAGACGGCCGATATCCACTTGAAAGGCCGCGACGAGGTGCTGCCCGTGAGCCGAAGCTACGTGCACCTATTTCGGCAGATGTAGCGTCAGCGCCAGACGACGTCAGAGCTCTGATCGTTGTTGACCGTTCTTTCGGGAGGGTCGCCGCGGACGACGACGTCGCTGCCGCCGTTGGCATCAATGACGATGGACGCAGTCGCGCGGACGTTCGCGTCCGAGCCGCCCGACGCGGTCACCGCCGTGTTGTCGGCTTCGAGCGATCCGGCGTCGACGTCGCTGCCGCCACTGGCGTCGATTTTGAGCGACTGCACCGCACCGTCGACATCGACGTCCGAGCCTCCCGAAATCGCGAGCTCGAGAGTCTGCGCGTGGACGCCGAGCTCGATGTCGCTGCCCGAGGTAGCGTGAACCGCGAGCGCGTCCACCGTGAAGTCGTTGCGGCCCGTAATGTCGGAGCCGCTCGAAGCATTTATGTCGGACAACTGCACGAAACCGATATAGACGGTAGCTTCACGATCGCCGGAAAACCACGTTCTGCTCTTCGTATTGGATAGCCTCAGTGTGCCGTCGGCGACCTCCGTGACGATATCCGCGAGCGCGAATCCTTCGACCTCGACTCTGAGGCTCTCTTCGGCGGCCTGAGTCAGGTACACATCGATGCCGTTGCCGACAACGAGCTTCGAGAAATGCGCAACGGGCCGTTCTTCGCTTGCGGACTCCGCGGATGCCGTGCAGGCGCCGGCAATCCAGAGCAGCAGGAGCGTGGCGAGCGACGTCGTGATGGGCTTGATGGTCATGGTTTTCGTCCTCAACGCGGAGATACCAGGCTATTTGCGCGCGCCGAGCCGCGCAAGCATTGCCGACAAATCTTCAGGGCTGATGTAGAAGTGCTCGCAGACGCGGCCCCAGAGCATCGCCGTCGGGACGTTACGGCCGCCGCGCTCCTTCTGGGTCTCGTGCAGAACCCAAAGGACCACGCGCTCCTCGCGCGTGAGGCCGTCGCGGGCGTCGGGCAGCACGTACTTGTCGTCGAACCCGCGCAGCTCCACGCGGCCGAGCTCGGTCGGCCGGCGCGGATCGTCGGGGTCGGTCAGAATCCAAGCGCCTTGGAGATCGTCATCGACGGCGAGGCCTTCGACCTTCGAGCGACACGGCGTGCCGTCGGCCGCGATGAGCCGCGTGAAACGCGCATTCCCGGGGTCTTCGAGGATTCCGAGCACCGATCCCGTGACCGGCCCGTCCGCGATCGCGTCGGGCGTATCCTCGGCTGCGGCCGCGAAGATCACGCGATGAGCGGAGACCGCGACCGCATCGGTGAACGCTAAACCCACGCCGTCGAGTGAGCCCAAGTCGAACGTTTGCGTCGCAAGCGCGCGCGGTGCGGCGCCGGCGAGTACGTCGATCGGCACGTCGACGATCGCGCTCGGCGCCCGGCCGCTCGCGCGGTGAAAAAGACGCAGGCGGCCGTCGCGAACGATCGCGCCCTCGACGTTGGGCCGGATCTCGAGGCCGAGCGCCTTTTGCACGCATCGGTAGACGTCGGCCCGGTCCTGCAAGGAGACCGTCAGGGATTCGAGATCGATGCGCGCGAACGTGCAGCGCCGCGACGTCGATCCCGAGCCGAGCAGGTGAACGTCACCGTCCGGCGTGCGAACAGCCGCTTCGAAGTCGGGTTTCCGCGCTTTCGGCAACGCCGTGCCCTCGCCGCGCAAGACGAGCGGCGTCAGCTTGAAGCGCGCCGGGTCGATCCACGTCACGCGGAACGCGTCGTCGTGAACGGCGAGGAGCCGCGCGCCGATACGCACCAGCGCCGAGCCTGCCGACACGCCCTCGAGCGGGTTGAATTCGACCACGCGCGCGGTGAGCGCGCGATCTTCGGTCACCGTAATCAGCGGAGTGCTCAGCGCGATTTCGTCGTATCGACCTGATAGATCGGCAGGTCCCAGTGATTGGTCGTGAGCTCCCAGCGGCGGTTCTCGTCGCGCTTCATCGCCGCCGTGTCGGGAAAGAGCTCGCGCGTGATCTCGCCTTCGTGCGAAGCCGCGGCGACGTCGCGATAGGTTATTTCGACGCGATAGTCCCACCGCGCCGCTTCGTCCGTGTGGAACTGCGGATGATAGATCCGGTAGTCCAACACGTAGCCGAGCTCCTTCGCCCGGTCGAGGATCGGCACCTGATATTTACGAAAGAGGTCCCACCACTCGTCGATGAACCCGTAACGGACGCGGTAGACCCATTCGACCTCGTAGCCTTCGAGGCCGGGCTTGGGCGGCTGAGCCGAGGCTGCCTGACCCAGTAGCAACGAGAACGCGAGCCCCACGATCACATGCCCCGGTGATTTCATTAGTGTCGTCCTCCGTACTCCCACCCCGACGGCGTGTTCGCGGGCATGCCTTCGAAGATGGCCTCGACCGCGTGCACTTGGCCGCCGTAAACCTTGAACGCTTCGAACGTGACGAGCACTTTGCCGGCGCTCGCAGGCCCGGGCAGCGAGCCGGCGCCGAAGTCCATGCGCAAGAGCACCGTGCCGTTCTCCTCGTCGACGGCAACGACTTTCGCCGTGATGCCGGCCAACGTCGGCAGGCGCTGCGTGCGCAGGTTCTCGCAGCTCGGCGGCATGAACGTGCAGCCGGGCCCGGCCATGCGCACGCCGTTCTCGAGCCGGTAAGCGACGGGCGCGAACGGCACGTCCGCCGTCTCGAAGCTGCCGACGCGCAACCCCTCCGGATAACGGAGCGCGAGCTCGATCATCGCCTCGCGCGGCATGAGCGCATCGTGCGGCGGCAGCGCGATCATCGCCGCCGACGGTGCCGCGAGCGCATCCGGCGCCCACAGCAAGCCCTCCTCTTGGCTGCGCACGACCATCGTCTCGATCTCGGTGATCTGCCGATTCACGACCTTGAGCCGCGCCGCGAACAGCACCGGCGCGCCGTTCTCCTCGATGACGGCGTGCACGGCCGCGGTGCCTTCGCGCACGTCGAGAAAATCGGTGCGAAACGGCCGCAATCCCGAGGCCGTCTTCCAGAGCCCCTCGCCGATCGGGAGCTCCACGGTGTCCTCGGTGAAGCGCGCACCAGCGGCGAGCGGCGCCGACTGCGGATCGTGCGCAACGAGCGACTCGAGATAGCGCGTCATCGCGTCCGCGAGACACGCGCGGTCGCAAGCGGCGTTGTTTAACGTCGCGTCATCTTGCGCGCCGCACGCGCAAAGGCCGAGCGCGGCTGCGAGAGGAAGCACGGCGACAAAAGCGCGGGCTCGGGGCATGGCTATCGGTCTCCGGTGAAGCAAATCGCCGTGCGATGATACCGCAGTGACTCACCTGCTCGTTCGCGCGGTCTCCCGGCGCCAGCTCATCGGCCTCGCGATCAACGACGTCGTCGGCAGCGGCGTCTACTTGCTGCCGGCGGCGACTGCCGCGTTGCTCGGGCCGACGAGCCTCCTCGTCGTCGTGCTCGCGGGCTTCGCGGTCGCGTTGCTCGTGCTGTGTTTCGCCGCGGCCTCGAGCTACTTCGACGAGCCCGGCGGCGCTTACCTCTACACGCGCGCAGCGTTCGGGCCGTTCGTGGGCTTCCAAGTGGGCTTCATGACCTGGCTCGCGCGCATCGCGTCGATTGCCTCGCTCGCGAACGGTTTCGCGCTGGCCGTTGCGTTCTTCTGGCCGGCGGCGGCGGCCGGAGCTCCGCGCGCGCTCATCATCGTTGCGCTGCTCGGCCTCTTCGCGTGGATCAACGTGGCCGGCGTCAAATACGGCGCGCAGTCGGCGGTCGTGCTCGTGATCGCGAAGGTCGTGCCACTCGTACTTTTCGTCGGCGTCGGCATTTTCTCCGTCGAATGGACGCGCGTCGCCGTCGTCGAGGCGCCGAGCGTCGCTGCGCTCGGCGAAGCCTCGCTGCTCATGCTCTTCGCCTACTCGGGCTTCGAGAACACGCCGGCCGCAGCCGGCGAGTACAAGGACCCGCAGCGCGATGTGCCCTTCGCGCTGCTCACGATGATCGTCACGGTTACGCTGCTCTACGCGGGCGTGCAGCTCGTCGCGCTCGGCACGCTGCCGGGCCTCGCCGGCTCGGCCTCGCCCGTGGCCGAGGCGGCCGGCACGTTCATGGGCGCGGGCGGCGCAGTGTTGATGAGCCTAGGGGCCGTGCTGTCGATCGGCGGGAACATCGGCAACACGGTGCTCGTCGCACCGCGGTATCTGTACGCGCTCGCGAAGGACGGCTACGGCCCGAGCCTGCTCGCGCGCGTGCATCCGCGTTACCGAACGCCTGCCGCGGCGATCGCAGTTCTCGTCGCGCTCGCGCTCGTGCTCGCGCTCACGGGCTCGTTCGTCGAGCTCGCGATGCTCTCGGTGATCGCGCGGCTCGTTACCTATGTCGGCACGGCCGCGGCTGTGCCGGTGCTTAGGCTTCGCATGGCCGGCCGCCCGGGCGCGCTCGAGCTTCCCGGCGGGGTCGCCATTCCTCTGCTGGCGCTCCTCCTCTCGCTCGCGTTTCTCGCGAGCGCCGAGTGGAGCAACCTCTTGGCCGGCGCCGCCGCGCTCGCGGCCGGGGCCGTCATTTACGCGCTCCGGCGCCGCTGATACGCTCGGCCGCAGCGCCGATAGTCGTGCATATCCCGCGTCAATCTGTTAGTGTGCGCGCCTCGCATATCCCGGCGCACACCAGCCCTGGGAAGCCACCCAGGAGCAAAGCCAATGTCTTTCGATTCTCTCGGCCTATCGGCCGAACTGCTGCGCGCCGTAGCGGCGCAGCGGTACACCGAGCCGACGCCGATCCAGGCGCAGGCCATCCCCGTCGTTTTGCAGGGCCGCGACGTGTTGGCCCGCGCGCAGACCGGCACGGGCAAAACGGCCGGCTTCACGCTGCCGATGCTGCAGCGGCTCGCCGCGACTCGACCGACGCACCGCAAGGTACGCGCGCTCGTGCTCACGCCGACGCGCGAGCTCGCAGCCCAGGTGCATGCGAGCATCCTCACCTACGGACGTCAGCTGCCCTTGAAAGCGGCAAAGGTCTTCGGCGGCGTGAACATCAACCCGCAGATTGCCGAGTTGCGCCGCGGCGTCGACATCCTCGTCGCCACACCCGGAAGGTTGCTCGATCACGCGAGCCAGCGCACGGTGGACCTGTCGCACGTCGAGATCCTCGTGCTCGACGAGGCCGACCGCATGCTCGACATGGGCTTCATCCGCGACATTCGGCGCGTGCTTGCGCTCTTGCCGAAGCACCGCCAGAACTTGCTGTTCTCCGCGACGTTCTCGAAGGAGATCCGCGCACTCGCCGATGGCTTCCTCAAGAACCCCGTGAGCATCGAGGTGCCGTCGCCGACGCCCGCGGCCGAGCTCGTGGACCAAAAGGTCCACCCCGTCGACAAGGCGCGCAAGCGTGCGCTGTTGTCGTATCTGATCGGCTCGGGAAACTGGCGGCAGGTGCTCGTATTCACGCGCACGAAGCACGGCGCGAACCGCCTCGCCGAGCAGCTTTCGCAGGACGGCCTGCACACGGCCGCGATTCACGGCAACAAAAGCCAAGGCCAACGCACGCGGGCGCTTGCGGACTTCAAGGCCGGCGCCGTGCGCGTGCTCGTCGCAACAGACATCGCCGCGCGCGGGCTCGATATCGATCAGCTCCCGCACGTCGTCAATTACGAGCTGCCGCACGTTCCGGAGGACTACGTCCATCGGATCGGGCGCACGGGCCGAGCCGGGCGCGAAGGTCAAGCCGTCTCGCTCGTCTGTGTCGATGAGCGGGATCTGCTCCGCGGCATCGAGAAGCTCTTGGGTGTATCGCTGCCGCGCGAGACGGTCCCCGGGTTCGAGCCCGATCCGAAAGTCCGCGCCGAGCCCATCGTCAACGGCGGGCGTGGCGGACACTCACACCGCCCGCACGGCCACGCGCAGCACAATCGTCACGCGCACTATCGCGACGCGCACAAGGGCAGCGCGCACAAGCGCAGCGCCCACCACCGCGCCGGCGCGGCCGTCAATCGGTAGGCTTAAACGTCAATCGTCGTGATCGTGCCCGCCGTTTCCACCGCCGTTGCCGCGCGGCCGGACCTCGACCCATGCGTACATCTTGTCGTTGAAATGCGGCAGCACTGCGCAGATCACGAGGTACCGTCCGGGTTGCAGGAATGACACCGGTTCGATTCGATTCGTCGCGGGTGATGGCATTGCGAACGGCGGCCCCGGCTGCGGACTCACGAGCGAATTGATGCCCTGGTAATAGACTGCGAGCGCGCCCGGCGAGACGACGGGCACGGGCGGCGCGCCGCATTGCGGCGGGAACGTGGCCGGCGGGATCGGATTGACCTCGCACTCGTCGGGGATCTCCAGTTTCACCTGGCTCAGCGTCACGCCGTTACCGTAGACGCGAATGATGTGAAACCCCGAGACGGCGAAGTTCACGACGTCGCCCACGTTCACGCGGATCGTGTCCGGAATCACGTGGTGGTTGTCGGAATTGCCGGGCTGCGCCGTATTGAGGCCGGCGCCGAACGCGACGGTGATGATCCGCCGTTCGGGTCCGCCACCGCGCTCATCGGCCGCGGCAGGCAACAATATCGACGCGCATAGCGCGCCAGCGAAGAGCGCTTTCGTGAACCGCATGAGAATCCCCCTTTTGTCGGTTTATCCAAGACTAGGGTGGGTTCTCGAGGCCCCGGAATCGGTTCATTCCTTCGGCGGCAGAATCGTGAAGAGGCCATTCTCGACCTCGCTGCGATCGTTGGCGTAGTCGTCATTGATCATGCGGTCGAGCCCCGCCGCTCGCACGTAAGCGAGCTCGACCACCCAGGGCATCGAGAGCGTCGTGGGATCGTTGATGGTCATGACGGATTCGATGCGGTCCGGGCCGGTCATGCGGATGCGCTCGATGAAGTGCGCGCCTTCGGAGAGCGGCGGAGACGAGAAGAAATAGCGCGTGGGGTCTCTGACCGAAATGGTATCGATGACGAGCGTGTCGCCCTCCCAGTGCCCGACGGAGTCTCCCCACGTCGTCGGCCAACGGTCCTCGTCGGCGGGATGGTCGCGGCCATCCGTGTAGATGTGCCGGACGTCGCGATACACGTTGATGATCAGCGTCTCGCCGGGCGTGATGAGGAACTGCATCGGCGCCGCCGAATCCATCATCATCGGAAAGCCCCAGCCGTCGGCTTTCTGGTCCTCGTAGTTCGCGAACGAGGCCTCGAGCCGCGCGCGCCCCGTCTCGTTCCAGGGGAAGTCTCCGCCGAGCAGCTTCCAGGGCCTCGAGCCCGGCGGCGGGAAACCCGAGATGTCGGCGACGAGCCCTTCCGCGATCCAGATGCCTTTCCAATCGGGCAGCGACTGCGCATGAGCCGCGAGCGGCGTGATGCCGGACAGCACGGCGACGGCAGCCCAGAGCAGCGTAGACGCTACGACTGTTGTTCGGACACTCATGGATTGCCTCCCAGCGTCTTGCCGTCGGCAGTTTTGGCTTCTAAGAGTAGGCCGCCCCGCCCGCCGGCCCGTAGCGGAGCGAGCGTGACCGTGAGCACGTCGCCCGTTTTGACGGTCGACGGCCGCCAACCGCGGTTGTAGAGATAAACGTTGGCGCCCATCTCGAGGCTCCATTCTTGCTCCGAGCCGTCGTCCGTTTTGACGATGAGCTGAATATAGCTGTGCGGGTTGCTCCACTGGAACTCGCGGACGGTTCCGGTGAGGGTGAGCCGCTTGCTGCCGTCGAACATCGCGGGGGAATGATGCGCTTGCGCCGGCGGCGGCAGGGACACCGCAGCAGGTACGAACAGCGCGCCCAGAGTGAGCGATAAGGACCATTTCGCAGTCATAGATCCCCCGCCGGCAGCATGGCTGCAGCAGCATAGAATGTACAATTCGATTTTGCTGCGAACGGCGCGCGCCAATTCTAAGGAATTCTCATGACGAACCCACTCGACGAACGACCCGAATCCGACGAAGTTGACCGCGCGCAGCAGGGCGCCCCGCCCGATCGAATGGACCGCCGCCGCTTTTTCCGCGGCGCGGCCGCGCTCACCGTCGGCGGCTTGAGCGCCACGGCCGGGCTCACGCAGCCCGGCGCGCAGCCTGAAGCAGCCGCACAGCTCGAAACCCAGACGAGCAATTCGCTGCGCTGGATCGGGAATGCCCCGGCCAACTGGGTGCGCGCACGCGCGGGCGCCGATCACAACGTCGTCATCGTCGGCGGCGGGCAGAGCGGTCTCTCGATCGCCTACCAGTTGCGGCGCAAAGGCGTCGGCGGCGTCGACGTCATCGACCAAGCCGAGCCCGGCCGGGCCGGCATTTGGCGCAACATTGCGCGCATGCATCAACTGCGCACGCCGAAAACGCTCGCAGGTCCCGAGCTCGGCAATGCGGCGCTGAGCTTCCGCGCCTGGTACGAGACGCGGAACGGTGTGGCCGCTTTCGATGCGCTCGATCGGATTCCGACGCCGGCTTGGGCCGACTACATCGACTGGTTCCGGCAGACCACGGGCACGATGGTGCGCTACCGAACGCGGCTGGTCGAGATCGAGCCGCAAGGCGATCTCCTGCGGCTGCACCTCGAGGTCGAGGGCGCGCAGCGCATCGAGACGACGCGCAAAGTCGTGCTCGCGAACGGCTACGCCGGTGCCGGCGGGCCGAACGTGCCCGATTTCCTCCGCGCGCTGCCGCCGAGCGTGTGGACCCACACGACGGGCGCGATTCCCTTCGCGGCGCTGGACGGCAAGGTCGTCGGCGTCGTCGGTGCCGGCTCCTCGGCCTTCGATGCGGCGGCCGTTGCGCTCGAGAGCGGCGCGGCGGAAGTGCACATGTTCAGCCGGCGTTCGTACATCGACTATCCCGTGCCGGCGGCGCCGGGCGCGCCACCCGTCGACCGCGGTTACCCCAACGTGCTCGAGCAGGCCTATGACCTGCCCGACGTCGTGCG
>DATBLZ010000044.1:0-12321 GCA_036555065.1 Gammaproteobacteria bacterium | reverse complement strand
GCGCGCGCGCGCGTCGAGCTCACGGCCGCGCATCACGCGAGCGGTACTGATCGAATCGCGGAGCTAGCGACGCGCTTCGCGTGGCCCGATGCCGATATCGTCGTCAACGTTCAGGGCGACGAGCCTTTGCTGCCGCCGCGCCTCATCGACCAGGTCGCGGGGCTGCTCGACGCCGACCGCGCAGCCGGAGTCGCTACGCTCGTCACCGCAGTGCGCGACGACCGCGAATTTCGGGATCCCAACGTCGTCAAGGTCGTCGGCGACGCCGCAGGCCGCGCACTCTATTTCAGCCGCGCGCCGATTCCGTGCCCGCGTGATGCCGGGTTCCCGGCAACCGCTCGGCGCCACATCGGGATCTACGCCTATCGCGTGCAGAGCTTGAGAGCGATCGCGGCTGCGCCTCCGTGCGCGCTCGAGACGGCGGAGCGGCTCGAGCAGCTGCGCGCGCTGTGGATCGGTATTCGCATCATGGTCGCGGATGCCATCGAGGTGCCGGCGCGCGGCGTCGATACGGTCGAGGACCTGGCCCTAGTGCGGCGTCACGTAAAGGCGCCGTGAAAGCGCTGCTCGACAAGCTCAAGCGACGGCGCAGCGGCGCGCCAGGCGCGAGTGCGCCGCCGACCTTCGGAATTTTGTTCGTCTGCATGGGCAATATCTGCCGCTCGCCGACGGCCGAAGGCGTTTTTCGCCGTGCCGCCGCAGCAGGGTCGCTCGATTTCGCGCTCGAAATCGATTCGGCGGGCACGCATGCCTACCATATCGGCGACCCGCCGGACCCGCGCGCGCGGCGCGCGGCCGAAACGCGCGGCATCGACTTGAGCCGCAAGCGCGCGCGCCGGGTTTCCGTCGAGGACTTCGCGCGTTTCGATCTCGTGCTCGCGATGGACGAGCTCAACCGCGCTACGCTGCTCGAGCTCTGTCCACCCGAGCATCGCGAGCGCGTGCGACTCTTCCTCGAGTTTGCGCCGCAGGTCGGTCGCTTGGACGTGCCGGACCCTTACTACGGGGGCAGCAACGGTTTCGAGTACGTGCTCGACCTGGCCGAGGAGGCTTCGATCGGCCTCCTCGAGCACGTGCGGCAGCTGCTCCAGGCGAGATCGCTCTAGGGCACGCGGCCGGGATCGTTGGCTCCGGAGCTGTCGGGCGCGGGTCTTTCCGGCTGCGGCGGCTCCGCTATCGCGGGGGCCTGCGGCGGATCAGGCGGCCGCACGTAAGCCGGCTCCGGCGGGGGCGTCTCGGCCGGCACGGGCATGCGGTCGGCTTCGTCGCGGCCATTGCCGGGGTGCTCGTTGCGCGGTGGAGCGTGTGCGTTATCGCGCGGCTCCGCTTCCGGGCCGCGGGGGCGCTGCTGTTGCGGATGCTGGCCGTGGCCCGAGCCGCCGCCACCCCCGCGCCGGCGCCGTCCGCGCCGATGCGAGCCGCCGCCGCCACCGCTGCCGCCACCGCCACCGCCACCTCCACCGCCTCCACTGCTTTCACTGCGCTCCCCGCCGCCTTCCCGCGGCCCGCGTTGCGCCTGCTCGCGCGGTGCGTCGGGGCGCCCGCCGCGGGGTTTCCTGCCCGGACCGCGATTGCGCCGCTCGTGATGACCCGGGCGTCGGTCCCAGTCGCGGTGCCCGCCGCGGTGGCGGCGGCTCGCGGGGTCGTGCTCGGGCGCTACGCGCTCCGGCGGCCGAGGTGCGGGGCGCAACCACGCGAAGAGCCGTTGCCATAGCGACTCGCGCGGTTGCTCCGGCCCGCGCGTCGGCACGGGCGCCGACACCGGCGCCGGAGTCGGCGCGGGTGTGGCCGGCAGCACATTCGTGACCGCGGGTTGCTCGACCTTGACGACTTGCTTCGGCTGCGTGAACGCGAGGGTCGGATCCTCTTTGGGCTCGACGAGCTTGTAGCTCGCGGCCGCGTGCTCGGGGGTCTGAAGCTCGTCATCGCGCACGCGCTTGATCGAGTAGTTAGGCGACTCGAAATTGCCGTCACCGACGAGCACGACTGCGACTTTGTTGCGTTGCTCGATCGCAGTGATCGCTTCGCGCTTCTCGTTGAGCAAGTAGTTGGCGACGTCGATCGGCAGTTGCGCAATGACCTTGGCCGTGCGCTCCTTGCGCGCTTCCTCGCCGACGAGGCGTAGAATCGCAAGCGCGAGCGATTCGACGCTGCGCACGACGCCGTTGCCGTTGCAGCGCGGGCACGTGAGTTGCGTCGCCTCGTCTAGCGACGGATGCAAGCGTTGCCGCGAGAGCTCCAAGAGGCCGAAGCGCGAGAGCTTGCCGACTTGGATCCGGGCGCGATCCGGGCGCACGGCGTCGCGCAGGCGATTCTCGACGTCGCGCTGATTGCGGTGCGGCCCCATGTCGATGAAATCGATGACGACGAGGCCGCCTAAGTCGCGGATCCGCAATTGCCGTGCGATCTCGTCGGCTGCCTCGAGGTTCGTGTTGAGCGCGGTTTCCTCGATGTCCTCGCCCTTGGTCGACCGTGCCGAGTTGATGTCGATCGCCGTGAGCGCCTCCGTGGGGTCGATCACGATGCTGCCGCCTGAGGGCAGCGAGACGCTGTGGGCGTACGCGGACTCGATTTGGCTCTCGATCTGGAAGCGCGTGAACAACGGCACCGGATCGTCGTAGAGCTTGAGCTTGCGCAGTTGCTGCGGCAGCACGCGCTCCATGAACTCGAACGCATCGTGGTAGACGTCGGCATTGTCGACATAAACCTCGCCGATGTCGTTCGTGAGGTTGTCGCGCAGCGCGCGCACGATCGCATTGCCTTCCTGATAAATCAGGAACGGAGCGGGACGCGTCACGACGGCGCCCTTGATCGCTTCCCAGACGCGCAAGAGATACTCGAGATCCCAGTGCAGCTCTTCGGGGCTTCGGCCGACGCCGGCCGTGCGCACGATACAGCCCATGTTCTCGGGAACCGTGAGCTGGTCGAGAGAATCGCGGACGATATCCCGATCCTCGCCGGTGATGCGCCGCGATACGCCGCCGGCCCCGGGGTTGTTGGGCATGAGGACGATGAAGCGTCCGGCGAGGCTCACGAAGGTCGTCAAGGCCGCGCCTTTGGTGCCGCGCTCTTCCTTATCGACCTGGACGACGATTTCCTGGCCCTCTTTGAGGACCTCCTTGATTTGCACACGCTCACCGGGCGCAGGCTCGCGAACGAAGTATTCGCTCGATATCTCTTTGAGTGGCAGGAAGCCGTGGCGCTGCGCGCCGTAGTCGATGAACGCGGCCTCGAGGCTCGGCTCTATCCGCGTGATGCGCCCTTTGTAGATATTGGCTTTGCGCTGCTCTTTAGACGGAACCTCGATATCAAGATCGTAGAGTTTCTGGCCATCGACCATGGCCACGCGCAACTCTTCTCGCTGAGTTGCATTCACCAACATTCGTTTCATAAGCCCTCAGTCCTTCGGGAGCGAGCCCGAGCACGGGACTAGCGGCCGCGGCGCGCGAGTAGGCACAGCAAATCGTCAGCATGTCGAATAGCTGCATCAGTGGTGCTCGCGTGAGGTCGAAACCGCTCGATCCGCCGCCGTTCGTTGCATTTCCGAGCTCAGCGTGGAGAGCGATTGCCTTACTTGTTGCGCGGTCTCCCGGCATCGGGTCGCAGACCAAAAATATTTCAAACCACGAGACGCCCGCCGTCGAGCGCCTCAAAAACCCGGCGAACCAGCTCCGGTCTCCCGGCAGGTTCCGTGCCCGTACTATAACATAGCGACCCGTCGTGGAACCCAGCGCATATCGTCCCGTCGCGAAGCTCGTCGTCGATGCGGACTCGGCCGGACAGCGGCTCGACAACTTCCTCCTTGGAACCCTCAAGGGTGTGCCGCGCAGCCACGTGTACCGTCTGATTCGTTCCGGCCAGGTGCGCGTGAACTCCGGACGCACGGCGGCGAGCTATCGCATCAAGCACGGCGATACGATCAGAATTCCGCCGACGCGGCGACGCGCCGATAGCACTCCTAAGCTCGAGCGCGGCGGGTTGCAATGGCTCGAGGCGCGCATCATTCATGAAGATGCGCGCTTGATCGTGCTCGACAAGCCTGTCGGGCTCGCAGTTCACGGCGGCAGCGGCGTCGCGCTCGGCTGCATCGAAGCCCTGCGGAGCTTGCGTCCGGGAGAGAAGGAGCTCGAGCTCGCCCATCGTCTCGACCGCGAGACCTCGGGCTGCCTGCTCATTGCGAAGCGCCGCAGCGCACTGCGCATCCTGCACGCGCTTTTGCGCGAGGGCCGCGTGGAGAAGCGATACTTGGCCCTGCTCAAGGGCGCCTGGCCCGAAGGTACGACGCGTATCGAGGTGCCATTGGTTCGAACGCACCGCCTGCGAAAAGCGCGCGTCACGGTCGGCCGCGGCGGCAAGCTCGCGACGAGCGAATTCCGGTTGCTCGAGCGCGTCGGCAGCGAAGCCTCGTTCGTCGAGGTCTCCATCGGCACGGGGCGCACGCACCAAATTCGCGTCCAAGCCGCGCATGCGGGGCACCCCGTGGCCGGCGACGACCGTTACGGCGACCGCGAGTTCAACGCATGGCTCGTGCGCGTCGGGCTCAAGCGCATGTTCTTGCATGCGCATTCGATTGCATTCGAATGGCCGGATACGGGCGTGCCGCTCGCCGTGAGTGTGCCGCTGCCCGAGGACTTGCAGCGCGCGCTCGTTGCCGTCAGCGAGGCCCGCTCGAAGGGGCGAGCGGATCGAGCCCCGCCGCCCGGAGCGTCGCCGCGACCCAGATCAAGGGCAGGCCGATGAGTGCGGTCGGATCGGCCGATTCGATGCGCTCGAAGAGCGCGATGCCGAGCCCTTCGGCTTTGAAGCCGCCGGCGCAGTCATAGGGCTGCTCGAGATGCAGGTAGCGATCGAGCGCTGCGGCCGGGAGGCGCGCAAAATGCACCGCGGTCCGATCCACCGTTTGCCAGACGCGCTCGCGGGAGATATCGATGACGGCGACGGCCGTATGAAACTCGACCGTTTGCGCTTGGCACGCGAGCAGTTGCTCAAGCGCGACCGCGTGCGTGCCGGGCTTCTGCAGGATGCGTGCGCCGAGCGCCGCGACCTGATCGGCGCCGAGCACGATCGTGCCGGGTGCGGCCACGGCTTCGGCCTTCGTGAGCGCAAGCCGTGCCGCGAGATCGGCGGGGCCCTCGCCGCTGCGCGCGGTTTCCGCAACCCGCGGCGCCTTCGTCGTGAACGGCACGCCGAGCCGCGTCAGCAGCGCCTTGCGGTACGGCGATGTGGAGGCGAGGACGAGCCGGGTCATCGGCGGCGGGCGCACGCCTTTGAGCGCGCGTAACTCACGGTTTTGACACTAGAAAGCGGCGTCCTTATCATTGCTCAGCTATGTCCGGGTCCCTGCGCGCATGGTACAGTTTGCCTGACCTGGACAGACTCGCCGACCGCGGCATCGGGCTTAAGGGGGAGATCGAGCTTAAGGCATTGCCTAGGCTCAACGACATCCTGCATGCCGATCGTGGAAGTGTAAGCGCCGACCTGCGCTTTCGAAAGCGCGGTGGGTGGCTGACTGTCGAGCTCGAATATGCAGGGACCGTGGAGCTTACTTGTCAGCGTTGCCTAGAGGCGTTCAGGTATCCCGTGGGTGCACGGGTCGAGATGGCGTTGGTTGAGAGCGCCGAGGGATCCGTGCCGGAAGGCTACGAGCCCGTAGTCGTCGAGGGAGGGCGGTTACGGCCGGCCGACGTCGTCGAGGATGAGCTCATCATGGCGCTGCCGCTCGTCCCGCGCCATGCCGAGAGCGCAGATTGCGGGCCTCTGGTCCGCGCGCTCGCACCGAATCGTTGAGGAGAATGGGAAATGGCAGTACAGAAAAGCCGAAAGACACCGTCGCGGCGCGGCATGCGGCGTTCGCACGACGCGCTCAAGGGTCCGACGTTGGCCGTGGATAAAGACAGCGGCGAGACGCACATGCGCCACCACGTCACGGCCGACGGTTATTATCGCGGCCGACGGGTTATCGAAGCTCCACAAGAGACCGAAGAAGAATAGGCGCGCGTTCGCGGCCGAATGAGTCGCAAAGTCACAATCGCCTTGGACGCCATGGGCGGCGACCACGGCCCGACAGTCGTCGTGCCGGCGGCGCTTGCAACGCTCGAGCGTGACGACTCGGTCAATTTAGTGCTCGTCGGGCTGCCCGACGTCCTCGCGGACGCGGAACGGCAGGCCAATGGCAGCTACGATACGCGCCTGCGGTTTCAAGCCGCGTCCGAGGTCGTCGCCATGGACGAGTCGCCGGCCGAGGCTTTGCGCCACAAGAAGGACTCCTCGATGCGCGTCGCGATCGAGCTCGTCAAAGCCGGCGAGGCCGATGCGTGCGTGAGCTCGGGCAATACGGGTGCGCTCATGGCGACGGCGCGCTATGTTCTGAAAACGCTGCCCGGCATCGACCGGCCGGCGATCATTTCCGCCGTGCCCGGGCGCAAAGGCCCGACGTACATGCTTGATATCGGCGCCAACGTCGGGTGCACGGCGGAGCACCTGCTGCAGTTCGCGCTCATGGGGTCGGTCATCGCGGGCGACATTCTCGAGATCGAGAGACCGCGCGTCGGTCTACTCAATATCGGCCAAGAGGACATCAAAGGGAACGAGATCGTCCGCGAGGCGGGCACGTTGCTCGGGCAGAGCGGCTTGAACTACATCGGTTTCGTCGAGGGCGACGGGATCTTCCATTCCAACGTCGACGTCGTCGTCAGCGACGGATTCGTCGGCAACATCGCGATCAAGACTATGGAGGGCCTCGCCGGCCTCATCAGCTCCTTCTTGAAGGAAGAATTCCATCGCAATAGCTTGCGCAAGCTCCAAGGTTTGGCTGCAAGTGCGGCGCTCGGCGCGCTCCGCGAGCGCTTGGATCCGCGCCGCTACAACGGCGCGACGCTCGTTGGGCTCAACGGCGTCGTGCTCAAGAGCCATGGCGGCGCCGATCAAGTCGCTTTCTCGACCGCCGTGAAGACGGCGATCGTCGAAGCACGCAAAGGCGCGCCGGTGCAGATCGGCCGCCTTCTCGAAAAGCGGCCGCAAGAATGTATTCGCGCATAGTCGGCACCGGGAAGTACCTCCCGCAGCGCATCCTGACGAATTTCGACCTCGAGAAGATGGTCGATACGACCGACGAATGGATTCGCACGCGCACGGGAATAGAGCGCCGCCATCTCGCCGCCGAAGGTGAAGCGACGAGCGACCTTGCCTACCACGCGGCGCGCGCCGCGATCGAGGACGCGCGGCTCAAGCCCGAGGATATCGATCTTGTCGTCGTCGGCACGACCACTCCCGACCTCGTCTTTCCGAACGTCGGCTGTCTCGTCCAAGAGAAGCTCGGGATTCCGCCCGGCCCCGCGTTCAGCCTCGAAGCCGCGTGCAGCGGCTTCATATACGCGCTCTGCGTCGCCGATCAGTTCATTCGCTGCGGCCCCGCGCGGCGCGCGCTCGTGATCGGCGCGGAAACAATGTCGCGCATCATCGACTGGACCGATCGCGAGACTTGCGTCCTGTTCGGCGACGGCGCGGGCGCCGTCGTGCTCGAGCAGAGTCAAGAGCCCGGAGTCATCTATTCGAATCTCGGCGCTGACGGCCGCTACCGCGACCTCTTGTATGCCGCAAGCGGCATTTCGGCGCCGCGGGCCGATTTGAGCGGCGGGATGCTGCGCATGAAGGGAAACGAAGTATTCCGCGTCGCCGTCAAGACTCTCGAGAACATGGTCGACGAGGTCGTTGCCGCCAATGCGCTCGAGAAGGGGCAGATCGATTGGTTGATCCCTCACCAAGCGAACATCCGGATCATTCAGGCGACCGCAAAGCGTTTGCAGATGCCCATGGAGCGCGTAATTCTCACGGTCCGAGAGCACGGCAACACGTCCGCCGCGTCGGTGCCGATGGCGCTCGACACGGCGATCAAGGACGGCCGGATCGAGCGCGGCGACCTGTTGCTGCTCGAGGCTTTCGGCGGCGGCTTCACGTGGGGCGCGAGCCTCGTGCGCTATTGATATCCGGGGTGGGGCGCTTCAGCCGCGATTGAGACTCGCCGCTCATGCGCAATGACGGGCCTGCGTATAATGGCGCCATGAAGGCAGACTTCATGCTCGGCGCGGTCGGTTTGCTCGCAGGATCCGGTGTCTCCGCGGCGGAGCATCTGCTCGCCGTGGATCAGGATCTGATCGGCGCGCCGCGCGTGATCGAAGCCCGTTACGAGGATACGTTTCCGTCGATTGCACGCGCCCACAACGTCGGCTTCGAGGCCCTGCGGCGCGCCAACCCCGGCGTCGATCCTTGGCTGCCGGGCGAAGGCACGACGATTGTCGTGCCGACGCAATACGTGTTGCCGCACGCGCCGCGGCACGGAATCGTCGTCAATCTGCCGGAGCTGCGGCTTTACTACTTTCCCGATGGCGAGAGCGGCCGCGTCGTCACGTACCCCGTGAGCATCGGTCGCATGGACTGGCGCACGCCTCTCGGCCGCACGACGATCGTCACCAAGACCCGCAACCCGTCGTGGTATCCGCCCGAATCGATCCGTGCGGAGCACGCCGCGATGAACGATCCGCTGCCCGCAATCGTGCCGCCCGGTCCTGACAACCCGCTCGGAGCGCACGCGCTGCGACTCGCAATCGCCGGCGGGTACCTGATCCACGGAACGAATAAACCCGCGGGCGTCGGCATGTACGTGACGCACGGTTGCATCCGTATGTTTCCCGAAGATGTGGAAGCGCTCTTCTCAGTCGTTCCGATCGGCACGCAAGTGCTCATCGTCAATCAACCGTATAAGCTCGGCTTCGGCGCGGACGGGCTCTATCTCGAGGCCCACCGGCCGCTGCCCGCTCTAAGCGCGGGCGACGATGACGAGCCCGAGACAGCGAGCTCGGCGGTCACGGAGCTCACCCGGATTTATGTCGCGGTAACCGAGAATCGGTCGGCTCAGGTCCATTGGGACGCGGCCGAGATCGCGCTCGAGGCGGCGAGTGGAATTCCGCAATTCGTGTCGATCGCGCCGGTAACGGCGGACAGCGGCGAGACGCAAGACATTCGGGCCGTCGAAACGGCGCTCTGAGCTCAAACGAGAATGACCGCATGGCGTCCGCCGCCATGCGGTCCGAAGAAGTCTCGTACGTTGCTTACTTCTGGTTGATCTCTTCGAACATGCGGTCGACGCGCTGGTTGGTCGCATCGCAGCACGCTTGCGCGGCTTGAGCCGCACTCAGCGCCTGATTCGCCGTGCTCTGAGCACCGGAAGCGGTCTGCCGTGCCTCGTTCGCTAAGCGTTGAGCTTCGTTCGCAGCGCTTTGGGCCGCTTCAGCCGTGGAACGCACAGCGTCGAGCTGTTCGGGCGTCACGGTTGCGCATCCGCTGACGATTGCAAGCCCGCAGACGAGTGCAGCTATTTTCTTGGTCATTCGAATACCCCTGATCATTGAGTCACAAACGAAAGGCATTATTTCCTAAAGTTCTTGAGTCTGCAATTTTAAATCGGCGCGCGGATGCGCGCGCGCAGCTTGCGATGCGTCGCTGTTTGCAGACGGGCGCGGGCGCATAAATCGAGCGTCGGCGCACGCGCATCGAGGCGAATGTTTGCCAAGCACGACCATTGCTTGACGAGCGGTTTGTCTGTATATAGGATCAGGCTGGTACTTTATACAGGTATATGAGAATGCGCGAGCTGACCCCACGACAAAGGCAAATTCTCTTTTTGATTCAAAAGATTATTCGCGATACCGGCATGCCGCCGACGCGTGCCGAGATTGCGAAGACGCTGCAGTTCAAATCGATCAATGCGGCCGAAGATCATTTGCGCGCGCTTGAGCGCAAGGGCGCCATCGAAATCGTGCCTGGAGCCTCGCGCGGCATTCGCCTCAAAGATTCCATGCGCGAGCAAATCGGTTTGCCGCTCGTCGGCCGCGTCGCTGCGGGTGCCCCGATTTTGGCCGAGGAGCACATCGAAGCGCGATTTCAGATCGACCCTGAGCTCTTCGCCAAGCCGCCGCATTTTCTGCTCCGTGTGCATGGGATGAGCATGCGCGATGCAGGGATTTTGGACGGCGACCTCGTCGCGGTGCATCGCACGCCCGAGGTGCGCAACCGACAAATCGTAGTCGTTCGTCTCGAGAACGAAGTCACGGTCAAACGCTATCGGCAGGAAGGTCAGCGAGTCTGGTTGCTACCCGAGAACCCGGACTTCACGCCGATCGAAGTGGATTTACGCAAACAACACCTTGCCATCGAGGGAGTCGTCGTCGGGGTCGTGCGTAATGCCGTTTGAAGATCTCGTTGCGGATCCGCGCGTTTGGCGGGGGCGGGGGCGGGCGACAACCGATGCTCTGCCTACGGGATTCGCTGCCCTCGATCAGTATTTGCCCGGCGGCGGTTGGCCGCGTCGTGCCATCACGGAAATTCTTCTCGACCGTTATGGAATCGGCGAGCTCAGCGTGCTCATGCCGGCATTAGCACGACTCAGCGAGCACGCCGCGCGCGCCAAACGCTGGATCGTTTGGATTGCTCCTCCGTACGTGCCTTATGCGCCTGCATTGCAACTGTCCGGCATCGATTTGAGACGCGTGCTTTTGGTCGAGTGCGCCGAGAAAAAAGACGTTCTTTGGGCCAGCGAGCAGGCACTGCGCTCGGGATCGAGCATCGCCGTGTTGGCGTGGCTCGAAAGAGCGAGCGGCATCGCTTTACGGCGGCTCCAATTGGCAGCGGAAGAGCACGACTGCTGGGCGGTATTGTTCCGCTCGCCGCGCGTCCGCGGCGATAGCTCTCCAGCCGCATTGCGAGTGTGCTTGACCGGCGGTGCCGATGAGGCGCGGCTCGAGATCGTCAAATGCCGCGGTAAACGTCCGCACAGCGTGGCTCTCGAGCTCGACGCACCTAAGCCAATGCGAGCGCTACCGATTTGAATATCACAGGCCACTTAGGCAATGGCGCCATTATTCCGGTCATTTCCGCTCCTTCCCGGAGAGTCGGCACCGACTCCGGCGGAATCAGCGTTGCTGCGGCGTCCGGCGCCACGATTGTGGATCGGCGTCGCTGGGCTCGATTGGGCGTCCGCAGCTCTCATGGCATTGGCTTCTGCCGCGCGCGCATTGACTCCGCTCGTATGTATCGTGCCGCCGGATGGGCTGCTGCTCGAAGTGCACGGGAGCCTCAAGCTCTTCGGCGGCCTCGAAAGCGTAAAGAAAAAGCTCGTCGCAGAGCTCGATAGACGGCGCTTACGCCACCACCTCTGTGCCGCGCCTACGCCGCTGGCCGCGTCCTGGCTTGCGCGCGCGGCCGCGGAGGACGTGCTCGAGACGAGCGCTTTACCGGGGCGCTTGAGCCGGCTCCCGCTCGCGGTGACTCGCTGGCCGGAGGATGTGCTCGCGGGGCTTGCGGAAATGGGTATCCGCACCCTTGGGGAATGTATACGGCTGCCGCGCGACGGCTTCGCACGCAGAGTCGGTAGAGAGTACCTCGAGCAGCTCGATAAAGCGCTCGGCAAGCGACCGGATCCGCGTGTCGAGCTCGGCGCATCTCCGGCATTGCGGTCTATGGTCGAGCTCCCTGCGGAGATAACGCAAACGGCGGCGCTTACGAGCGTGTTACGGGATATCGTCGCGCGCTTAGGTTTAGAGCTGCGCAGATTACAACGTCAGGTGTTGAGTGTTGAGCTCGTTTTCCACCATTCACACAAGCCTGCAACGCGAGAAAAGTTGCAACTCATCGAGCCGACGCACGAGGCACGAAGGCTTTTGGGGCCGCTGACGACACGGTTGGAGCGCTTGGCGTTGCCAGCGCCAGTCATTGCATTCGGCCTAATTGCGGTTCCAGTCGAGGCGCGAATCGAGGAGGCAGAGCTTTTCGATGCGCTCGCGCCGGGACGAAATCCCGCAGCGCCGGCAGCGCTCGTCGAACGCTTGCGTGCCCGTTTGGGGATCGAGAGAGTCTATGGTCTTGAGCTCGTCGAGGATCATCGTCCCGAGCGTGTCTGGGCGAGACGCGCCGAAGAGCTTTTTCAGGCGAGCGCGCCGTCTGCGCCACCGTCTTTGGGCACGGCTCGACCGCTCTGGATATTGCCTTCGCCGGTGCGGCTCCGCGCCGTAAGCGCCGAGATTGACGGCACTATGCCCGAGCGCATCGAAAGCGGCTGGTGGGACGGCGGCGACATCGGCAGAGACTATTACGCGATCAGCACGGGGCGGGGCCAAAGGTTGTGGATCTATAAAGATCACGCTACCCGAGGCTGGTATTTACACGGCCTTTTCGGCTGATGGCTAAGGTCGATTATGCGGAGCTCCATTGTCTGAGCAACTTCACGTTTCTACGTGGAGCTTCTCACCCCGAGGAATTGGTCGAGCG
>DATBLZ010000082.1:0-11136 GCA_036555065.1 Gammaproteobacteria bacterium | reverse complement strand
CGGGAAGAACGCAGCCGCGGGCGCGAGCAGCGGATGCTCGAGATCGCCGCGGAGCTGCTCGTAGCGTTCCTCGACGAGCTGCCAGGCAGTAGTGAGGTCCGCGAGCGCATCCTCCGTCTCGACGATGAGCGTGTCGGCCGGCAGATAGTCGAGCAGCGAGCTCGTGGTCGCAAAGAACAGCGGTAAATAGTATTCGATGCCCGCAGGCAACAGCGCTTCGGAGATATCGCGGTATATCGCGCTGCGGCCGGGCTCGCCGGGGAAATAGTCGCGGTAGCGCTCGCGAAATCCGCGTATCGCGGCGGCGTCGAACGGGAACTCGCGCGCGGGCAAGATCATGATGCGACGAGTCGCGCCGCGAGTGCGCTGCGTCTCGGGGTCGAACAGGCGCAGGCTCTCGACCTCTTCATCGAGCAGGTCGATGCGGACGGGCTCTGCAGCGCCCGTAGGATAGAGGTCGAGCAACGCGCCGCGCACGGCGAACTCGCCGGGCTCCGCGACCTGGTCGACGCGCAAGTAACCATGGTGCACCAAGCGCTCGGTGAGATCGGCGCGGTCGAGCGTTTGCCCGACCTCGAGCGACAATGAACGCGCGCCGATGAAGTCGGGCGGCGGCAGCCGACCGAGAAGCGCCTCGGCGTTTACGAGCAGCTTGACCGCGCGGCCGCTCGTGAGCTCGTAGAGAGCCGCGAGCCGCTCGGCGAGCAGATCTTTAGGCGGCGAGATCGCTTCGTACGGCAGCGTCTCGTAGTCGGGGAAACGCCGCGTCGTGCGCGCGCCCGCAAAGAACGTGATCTCGCCCTCGAGGCGCTCGAGCGCGGCCGCCGAGCGGGCAATCACGCAGACGGTGCCGTCGTGGCGCGCGATCGCTTCGGCCGCCGCGAGGCCGGGTGCCGCGCCGAAGAGCTGCGACCACACGAGCCGTGGGCGTTGGCGGTCGGGTAAGTCGAGTCCTAGGATTGCGCCGCGGTCAGTCAACGTGGGTTCGCCGCTAAAGCGACGAATTATCCCACAGCGGTCTTTGCGAGCGGGCTAGTGGCGAACGACGGTATGGAGAACCCGATCGTGCTCGAACACGACGGTGAAGCCCGGGTACTCCCAGCGCGTGATCGGCGGCTCGCCGACGGCGGGCAAGCGTTGGGTCGGCGCACCGAATTGCGCCTCGACGGTGGTCATGGTCGAGCCGGGCTTCGGCCGCGAGCTCGCGGACTGCTGGTCGACCTCGATTCCGTCGATGAGCAACGTGTTGCCCAACGTCGTAGCAGCCACGAGAGCGAGCGCACATCCAATCAAGGTTTTGCGAAGCATGGGTACGTCCTTTGCACCGATTCCACACGACTATAGCACCCGGCCACAAGGCTCGAAATCGGCGGCGCGCGCATTCTGCGGCCTGCGTCACATTTTGCCCATGGGCCGGACGCCTGTGGTTTAATGCCGGCCCATGTTCCGGCCGCTCGAATGCTTCATCGGGTTTAGATACCTGCGTTCCGGCCGGCGGCGCGGCGTGGTCTCGTTCATGACCGCGGCGTCGTTTCTCGGCATCGCGCTCGGTGTGGCCGCGCTCATCGTAATTCTCTCGGTGCTCAACGGTTTCGAGACGGAGAACCGGACACGGCTATTGAGCATGACCGAGCACGTCGGCATCAGCGCCGCCGCGGGCGGCCTTGCCGATTGGGAGTCGCTCGCCGCGCGCATCGCGGCCCGCGACGACGTCACCGCGGTCGCGCCGTTCGTCGAGCTCGAAGGCATGCTCGCGGTCGGTCGAGAGCTTCGACCCGCGCTCGTCCGCGGTGTTCTGCCCGAGACTGCGACGACCGAGTATGGCGAGCTCGTCGATGCGCCGGCGCTCGCGGCGTTCGCGGCCGGACAACGCCGCATCTTGCTCGGCCGCTTTCTCGCTCTCAACCTCGGGGTGGAAGCCGGTCAAGCGCTGAGTCTTTGGTTGCCGCGTGTCGAAGACGGCCGGGTGTCGGTATCGCCGGTCGCGTTCACTGTCGCGGGCACCTTCGCAGCCGGCGCGCCCGACCACGACACGCGCTTGGCGCTCGTGAGTCTTGCGGACGCGAGTGCGCTTGCGCATCTGGGCGGAGCGCCCAAGACGCTCGGAATCCGCCTCGTGGATCCGCTCCGTGCTCCAGCGGTTGCGGCCGCGCTCGCGCAAGAGCTCGGGCCGACGTATGTCTATACGAGCTGGACCGAGCGCTACGCGAGCCTGTTTCGTGCGATGCGGGTCGAGAAGGTCATGATGACGATCATTCTCGCGTTCATCGTCGGCGTTGCGGCCTTCAACATCGTGACGTCGCTCATGATGGTCGTCAACGAGAAAGAGAAGGACATCGCGATTCTGCGCACGTACGGCCTCGAGCCCGGCCGCGTTACGCGGATATTCTTCGTGCAGGGCGCCGTGATCGGCTGCGTCGGCACTGTCGTCGGGGTCGTGCTCGGCCTCGTGCTCGCAACCAATGTGCATGTAATCGTCCCGTGGCTCGAGGGCACATTCGGTTTTCGGATCATGCCCGGCGACGTGTTCTACGTGACGGAGATCCCCTCGGAGGTCCATCTCGGCGACGTCGTGCTCGTGCCGTTGCTCGCGTTCGCGATTTCGGTCATCGCGACTCTGTATCCCTCGCGGCGGGCAGCGCGAGTAGCACCCGCGCGAGCGTTGCGCTACGAGTAATTCGTGCGCCAGCCATACCAACTATCGATCGCGTTCCGCTACCTGCGGGCGCGCAGTCGCGACAGTTTTATCTCGTTCATATCGCTGGTTTCGATGCTCGGCATAGGGCTTGCCGTTGCGGTATTGATGGTCGTGCTCTCGGTCATGAATGGATTCGAGTACGAGCTGCAGCAGAAAATTCTCGGCATGGTTTCGGATGCGACACTGACGGGCTTCGAGGCGCCGATCGACGAGTGGCAAGCGGCGCGCACGCGCATCCTCGAGCGCGCCGATGTCGTCGCGGCCGCGCCGCTCGTCGAGGGCGAGGGCATGGTTATCTACGGTGACGCATTCGCGGGCATCGAGGTCCGCGGCATCGTGCCGAGCCTCGAGACCGAGGTCTCTGCCGTCGGTGATCTGCTCGTCGCCGGCGACCTCGCGGCGCTTACGCCCGGGACCTTCAACATCGTCATCGGCAGAGGGTTGGCCGACCTCCTTGGCGTTAGGGTCGGCGACAAGCTTCAGCTCGCGCTCCCACAGGCGCGCGTCACGCCGGGCGGCTTCGTGCCGCGTAGGAAGGTCTTTACGGTCGCGGGAATCTTCTCGGCCGGCATGTACGAGTACGACCGCGGCGTCGCCTTCATCCACCTTGCCGACGCCGCGCTCTTGTTTCGGACCGGCGGGAAAGCGACGAGCATGAGCCTCAAGGTCACCGACATCTATGCGGCCGGTACTACCGTCATGGAAACAGCGCGTGCGCTCGGCGGCGGCTTTTACGCGAGCGACTGGAGTCGGCAGCACGCCAACATTTTCCGCTCGATCGCGATCACGAAAGGGATCATGTTCGTGCTGCTTTCGCTCGTCATCGCCGTCGCTGCGTTCAATATCGTGTCCACTCTGGTCATGGTCGTGCGCGAGAAGCGCGGCGACATCGCGATTCTGCGCAGTGTAGGCACGTCGCCGCGCGGCGTCATGAGCATATTTGCGACTCAAGGCACGGCGATCGGCGTCGTCGGGACGACGTTCGGGCTTCTGCTCGGCTTGGTCGTGATGCGTTTCCTCGATACTTTAGTTGCGTTCATCGAATCGACCTTTGGCATCGATTTGCTGCCCGAGGACGTGTATTTCATCGCGGAGCTCCCGACGCGTGCGCGGTTCGACGAGACGCTGCAGATCTGCGCGTTGACGTTGCTGCTTGCGGTCGCAGCGACGATCTACCCCGCGCTCAAAGCCGCGCATGCGCCGCCCGCGGAGGCATTGCGTTATGAATGAACGCAGTCGCGCGCAGAGCGCCGTGATCGTCGCCGCAGGGCTCACGAAAACGTTCACCGAAGGCGGCCGTACGCTCGAGGTGCTGCGCGGAGTGAACCTCGAGATTGCGGCGGGCGCGCGCGTCGCGATCGTCGGTGCCTCGGGCTCCGGCAAGACGACTCTTCTGCAGTTGCTCGGCGGGCTCGACGAGCCGACGGCGGGCGCCGTCTACATCGCCGGCAGCAACATCCACGAGCTCGATCAAGTCGCGCGCGGGCGGCTCCGCAACCGCGCGCTCGGGTTCGTCTATCAGTTTCACCACTTGCTGCCCGAGTTCTCGGCCCTCGAGAACGTTGCGCTGCCGCTGCTCGTGCGCGGCGTCGCGGCCAAGGATGCAGAGCGCGAGGCGCGCGAATTGCTCGGCCGCGTCGGCCTCGCCGAGCGGGTCACGCATCGGCCCGGGAAGCTCTCCGGCGGGGAGCGGCAGCGCACCGCGGTTGCGCGTGCGCTCGTAACGCATCCGGCGGCCGTGCTCGCCGACGAGCCGACGGGCAATCTCGATCGGCCGACGGGCCAGCGCGTATTCGACCTCCTGCTCGAGCTCAATGCCTCGATGGGCACGAGTCTGGTCGTCGTCACGCACGATCCCGGGCTCGCGAGCCGCATGGATCGCATCCTCGAGCTCGATGCCGGCGTGCTGAGGGCGGTCTGAGTGAGAGTCTAGTCGCGCGCGTCGGTTTGCCGTCGCTCGCGGCAGCCGTGCTGCTCGGCAATCTCGGTGCGCACGCGCTGCCCGCGCTGCCGCCGCAGGGCGCGTTGGCCGTGCTCGCGTTGCTCGTTCCGCTGCTGCTGCGTTGCGCCGCGACGCGCTGGGCCGCCTGTGCCGTCGTCGGCTTCGTATGGACTGTGACATTCGCCCACGTGCGGCTCGACGACCGCTGGCGCGGGCCGCCGGCCGACGTCGCCGTTGCCGGCTGGATCGATGACTTCCCGACGCGCGCGCCGGATCGCACGGTCCTTTCGCTGCGCGTCGTCGAGCCGAGCGCGCCGGCGGTTCCGCGCCGGCTGCGCCTGAGCTGGTATGGCGCGCCCGAGGGCCTTGCTCCCGGCGCGTATCTCGAGATCGTCGCGCGTCTGCGCAGCCCGCGCGGCCTCATGAATCCCGACGGATTCGACTACGAGCAATGGTTGTTCACCGAAGGCTTCGGAGCGACGGGTTACGTGCGCTCAGGAAGCGTTATGCCTAAGGCGCCGCGCACGCTCGCGCAGAGATGGGGCGAGCTGCGCGCTACGCTCGCCGCACGCATCGACGCCGCAGCGCGAAATTCACCGGGCGGCGCGCTGCTCGTCGCGCTTGCGCTCGGCGAGCGGTATGGATTCACCGAGCAGCATTGGACCGATCTCAGGCGTACGGGCACGAGCCATCTCGTCTCGGTGTCGGGGCTCCACGTCAGCATGATCGCGATGTTGATCTTCTGGATCGTCCGCAGGGCTTGTCTGCGCATCGCCGCGCGCTATGCGTTCGAGCTGGCCGCGCTCGCGAGCGCAACGGCCGCGTACGCCTACACGGCGCTCGCGGGCTTCGACGTGCCGGCGCAGCGTTCTTTGATCATGGTTCTCGTTGCGCTTGCGCTGGTAGCCGGTCGCCGGGTCACGTCGTCGTTCAACGGACTCGCGGCGGCGCTCGTCATCGTTCTCGCCGTCGATCCGCTCGCGTCGTTGACGGTGTCGTTTTGGCTGTCGTTCGCCGCAGTGTCGATCTTGCTGCTGCTCGCGGGCCGCAAGACTTTGCCGACGCATGTGGGCCGCGCGCGCGCAGTCGTCGCAACGTTGCGCAGGGTCATCGCTCTGCAGTGGCAAATCACTCTCGGCTTGACGCCGTGGGTCATCGCGTACTTCGCGCAACTGTCGCTCGCGGCGCCGCTCGTGAACCTCGTGGCGATTCCGCTCTTCAGCTTCGTCTTGGTTCCTTTGAGCTTGCTCGCGGCGGCGGCGACGCTCGGCGGCCAGGATTTTGGCTTGGTTGCATTGACGGCCGCGCTCAGCGAGTACTTTTGGTCGGCGCTGCATGCGTGCGCCGAATTCCACTGGGCGGCCGTCGCGGTGCCGGCGAACAATGCTCTGGCTTTGCTCGTTGCCGGAGTCGGCGGATTCCTCGCGTTGCCGGCGCATTCGTTGCCGGCGCGGCGTCTCGCCTGGTTTGCGCTCGCGCCGCTATTCTTGCTCGCGCCGCCTCGGCCGACATCCGGCGAGGCGACGGTTCTCGTCTTCGACGTCGGCCACGGGCTCGCGGTGCTCGTCGAGACTGCGGGACACACGTTGCTGTACGATGCCGGGCCCGTGTTTCGCTCCGGCTTCGATACCGGCAACGAGATCATCGTGCCCGCGCTCGAGCGCCGCGGCGTCGACTCGCTCGATCTCTTGGTCGTGAGCCATGCCGACAACGATCATGCGGGCGGCGTCGGCGCCGTGCTCGCCGCGTATCCTGAGACACGCGTGCTCAAGGGGCCGGATGTCGCGAAAATCTCGGGCGACGTTTGCGTCGCCGGCGAGAAATGGCAGTGGGATGGCGTCGAGTTCGCGGTTCTGCATCCGGCTGCCGGGTTTCCCGCGCTCGGCAACGACAGCTCCTGCGTGCTCAGAGTCGGAACACACACGAGCTCGCTGCTGTTGCCCGGCGACATCGAACGTTTGGGCGAGCGCGCGCTCATCGAGACGGCAGCGGCTACGGCCGATGTCGTGCTCATACCGCATCACGGTAGCGCGACGTCGTCATCCCCCGCGTTGGTCGCCGCCGCGGGCGCGCGCTATGCCCTCGCGTCGGCAGGGTTTCTGAACCGCTGGGGGCTGCCGCGGCCCGACGTCGTCGCGCGGTGGGCACGCGCGGGCGCGACGGTTCTCGTGACCGCCGACACCGGCGCCATGACGCTGACCCTGGGGCGGCAGGGCCTCGAGCTCACGGCGGAGCGCCACCGGCGCAAGCGGTACTGGCGCGCAGAATCAAGCGTTTCGCCTGGTGAAGAGGGCACCGGCGCGCTATAGTTCCGCCCGGGATCGGAGACATACGGGGATTGCATGCTCGAGATCGTGCAAGCCGGCGGCTGGGTCATGCTGCCGATCATTGCGTCATCGATCATCGCGGCAGCGATCATTCTCGAGCGAGTCTGGACGCTGCAACGTAAGCGCGTGATACCGCCGGGCTTGTCGGCCCAGGTCCAGGAATGGGTTGCGCTCGACCAGCTCGATCCGCGCCACCTGCAGACGCTGCATCAAAGCTCGCCGCTCGGACAGATCATGGCCGTCGGCCTCGCGAATCGAAACGCCGAGCGCGAGATCGTCAAAGAAAGCATCGAAGACTGCGGCCGCCACGTCGTGCACGAGCTCGAGCGATATCTCGGCACGCTCGGCTCGATCGCGGGCGCTTCGCCGCTGCTCGGCCTGCTCGGCACCGTGCTCGGCATGATCCGCATGTTCGCCGGCGTGACGGTCAGCGGCGTCGGGAATCCGGCGGCCGTGGCCGGAGGAATCGGTCAAGCGTTGATCACGACCGCAGCGGGCTTGATCGTTGCGATTCCGACGCTCATCGCTTATCGATCCTTGCGCGGCCGCGTCGAGGGGCTCGTCGTCGAGATGGAAAAGGAAACGATCAAGTTCCTCGAGGCCTTAGCCGCGCACAACCGAAGTTCGGAACGTCGGGCCGCAGGACATGAAACTTCAACTTCGATCAAAAGAAGAGCCTGACATCAACATGACGTCGTTGATCGACGTCGTGCTGCTCTTGATCATCTTCTTCATAGTCTCAACGACCTTCAATAAAGAAGGGCAGATCACGATCCGTTTGCCCGAAGCCGCTGCGCGCGCAGAGCCGCAGGCCGAGCCGCAGGTCCTCGAGATAGCGATCTCGGAGAAGGGGGAGTACGCCGTGAACGGCCGGCCGCTCGTCAACAACGAGCGACGCACGCTGCGCCGCGCGATCGAGCAGCTCATCGGCGACAAGCGCGATCTGCCCGTCGTGATACGCGCCGACGCGCAATCCGTCCATCAAGCGTCGGTGACCGTCATGAGCGTCGCGGGCGAGCTCGGCTTTCGGGATATTCGCATCGCGACCGTCACGACTCCGGAGGCATGAGCTCTCTCGCTAGCGCCGACGTCGTCAAGACGTACCGACGGCTGTTCGGTTACCTGCGGCCGTATGCATGGGTCATCGTTCCGGCCGTGCTCGGCTCGGCCGCTTACGCAGGCCTCACGGGCATCGTGCCTTATTTCCTCGAAGGGCTCATGGCGCAGCTCGAGACGCTCGTCGTCGAAGCGCGCGACCCGTACCGGCTTCCCGCGCTCATTGCGATCGTGTTTGCGCTCCGTCTCGCGGTCGATTTCCTCGTTGTTTACGGCTTGAGCTGGGTCGGCCGGTCCGTCGTCAAGGATCTGCGCCGTGATCTATTCGCGCACTATCTCGTGTTGCCCGCGACTTTCTACGATAAGAGCTCGACAGGGGATCTGATCTCGCGGCTCACTTACAACACGGAGCAAGTGGCCGAAGCCATCTCGGGCGCCGTTCGCGATGTGCTGCGCGACGGCCTCACGATTCTCGTGCTCATCGGCGTCATGATTGACTACAGCTTGGCGTTGACGCTGATCGTAGCGGTCATCGGCCCGCTTCTTGCGCTGCTCGTCGCTGCCATGACGAGGGCGTTCCGTCGTTACAGCGGCCGCATTCAGAGCTCGATGGGGGATGCGACGCGCCTTGCCGAGCAAGCGCTGCAAGCGCACCGAGTCGTCAAGGTTTTCGAGGGCCAGGAACACGAGCAAGCGCAGTTCGAGGACGTCAACCTCAAGAACTTCCGCCTCAATCAGCGGTTGGTCACGACGCGCGCGGTCGGCGATTCCTTGACTCAGTACGTCGTCATCATCGGCATCGCCGTAATCATCTATATCGTGTTGGCCGACTCGTTGCTCGAGGCGTTGACCGTGCCGACGTTCATGGGGTTCATCACGGCCATGGGCACGCTGTTGCCGCCGCTCAAGCGGCTCACGAACATCAACTCGGTTCTGCAACGCGGAGTCGCGGCGGCCGATAGCATTTTCGCGATACTCGACGAGCCCGCGGAAAGCGACGTTGGCTCCGTGACCCTGGAGCGCGCCGCGGGCGACGTCGAATATCGTGACGTCTCGTTCCGGTACGCGCGCGGAGCCGCTCCGGTGCTCGAGCGCATCAACCTGTCGGTATCCGCGGGCAGCACGGTCGCGCTCGTCGGCCGCTCGGGCAGCGGCAAGTCGACGCTCGTGAGCCTGCTGGCGCGCCTCTACGACGGATTCGACGGTGAGATTCGGCTCGACGGCGTCGAGATCCGAAAGCTGCGTCTGCGGGATTTGCGCCGGCAGCTCGGTCTCGTGAGCCAGGACGTCGTGCTATTCGACGATTCGATCGCGAACAACATTGCTTACGGCGCGCTCGCGCGCTATTCGCGCGCCGAGATCGAGCGCGCCGCGGCCGCGGCGCACGTGCTCGAGTTCGCGAACGAGATGCCGCAAGGGCTCGATGCTCGCGTCGGCGAGCGCGGAATGCTCTTGTCGGGCGGCCAGCGCCAGCGCGTCGCCATCGCGCGCGCATTGCTCAAGAACGCGCCGGTGTTGATTCTCGATGAGGCGATGTCCGCGCTCGACACCGAATCGGAACGCCAAGTCCAGGACGCGCTTGCGAAGCTCATGAAGGGGCGCACAACGCTCGTCGTCGCGCATCGCCTATCGACCGTCGAGCGGGCCGATCAAATCGTGGCGCTGAGAGACGGACGCATCGTCGAGGTCGGAACTCACGCCGATCTATTGAGACAGGATGGCTACTACTCTACTCTCTATCGCATGCAGTTCTCGGAGTAGCGCGTGGCTTCCGTAGTACCGGCATTGTCGCGGCTGCTCGAGTCGATCTGGTATCGAGGGCACTGGGCCAAATGGATCCTCTGGCCGTTCTGCCCGTTGTACGCCGCGGCTGCCGCCGCGCGCCGCAGGCGTGATGAGCACCGCCGTGTGGACTTCGCAGTTCCCGTGTTCGTCGTCGGGAACCTCACGGTCGGCGGTACCGGTAAGACGCCGCTCGTCATCTGGCTCGCCGCGCGGCTCAGCGAGCGCGGCTACCGGCCCGGCATCGTCTGTAGCGGCTACCGCGGGCGAGCCAAGAGCTGGCCTCAGCGCGTCACCGCCGACAGCGCGCCGGAACAAGTCGGCGACGAGGCCGTGCTGCTGGCGCTGCGCACCCAGTGTCCCGTCGTCGCCGGCCCCGACCGCGTTGCCGCCGTCGAAGCGCTTTTGGCCGGCGGCACCATCGACGTCGTCGTATCCGACGACGGCCTCCAGCATTACCGCTTGGGACGTACGATCGAAATCGCCGTCGTCGACGGCATCCGCGGTTTGGGCAACGGCTTGTGTCTGCCGGCCGGGCCGTTGCGCGAGCCGCTGGCGCGGCTCCGCGAGGTCGATGCAATCGTCGTCAACGGCGGCAAATGGGGACACGCGGGCGTCTTTCGCGCCGAAGTGGTCGCGACGGGCGTTCGGCAGACGGCAACAGGAACGATGAAGACGCTCAAGGAGTTCGAGGACAAGGAAGTTCACGCGGTCGCCGCGATCGGTCACCCCGACCGATTCTTCACGCTGCTCGAGAATCACGGGCTCGTCGTCGAGCCGCACGCGTTGCCGGATCACGCGCCCCTGCGCGCCGAGGATTTGCAGTTCGACGATGAATATCCCGTCTTCATTACGGAGAAGGACGAGGTCAAGTGCAAAGCGATAGCCGAGCACAACGTCTGGTGCGTCGTCGTCGACCTGCGCCTAAGCGAGCAGGATGCCGAACGCCTGTTGCGCACGACGAGCAGGCTGCTCGATCGGGCATCGCCGTGACGCGACGGGGATTCAAGGTAGTAATTCCGGCACGCTACGATTCCGAGCGCTTACCAGGCAAGCCCCTCGTCGACATTCACGGCAAGCCGATGGTCATCTGGGTTTATGAGGCCGCGCGGCGCAGCAGCGCGACCGAGGTCATCATCGCGACCGATGACGAGAGAATCGTCGCCGTTTGCCGAGCCGCGCGCGCGCGCGTCGAGCTCACGGCCGCGCATCACGCGAGCGGCACTGATCGAATCGCGGAGCTCGCGACGCGCTTGGCGTGGCCGGATGACGACATCGTCGTCAACGTTCAGGGAGACGAGCCTCTGCTTCCGCCGCGCCTCATCGATCAA
>DATBLZ010000035.1:0-20471 GCA_036555065.1 Gammaproteobacteria bacterium | reverse complement strand
AGACCCGTCGGATGGTTGGCGTAGAACGCGGCCTCGTAGCTCGGCCGCGGCTTGCGGTACACGACGCCGAGCGCGACGGGAAGCTCCGGGGCCTGCATCGAGAGCAATAGCTGTGCGAGCGTCGCGTGGGTCTCGTCATGCACGAGCACTTCGGATGCGCGCGCCTGCGCATCGATGATCTCGAGCTTGAGCGTCGTGGGATCGAGCTTGAGGCCCTTGCGCCGGTCCGCGCCGAACGTGAGCGGCTTGCCGTGCTCGACGTGGATTTGCGCATCGTCGGCCTTGTCCTTCGCCGTGAACGACTGGAACACCTCGTCGTTGTAGACGATGCAATTCTGAAAGATCTCGACGAACGCCGCGCCGTCGTGCGCGTGCACGGCCGCAAGCACTCCGCCCAAGCCCGGCTTGTCGACGTCGATCGCGCGCCCGATGAAGCTCGCGCCCGAGCCGAGCGCGAACAGTCCCGGCGACACCGGCGTGTCGAACGAGCCCATCGGGCTCGACGGCGACTTCGTGCCGAGCCGCGAGGTCGGGGAGAATTGCCCTTTCGTCAACCCGTAGATCTCGTTGTTGAACAACAGAATCTTGAGGCCGACGTTGCGGCGCAACGTGTGCAACAGGTGATTCCCGCCGATCGATAGCGCATCGCCGTCGCCGGTCACGACCCACACGTCGAGCTCGGGATTCGTGAGCTTGAGGCCCGTCGCGATCGCGGGCGCGCGGCCGTGGATCGTGTGGAACCCGTAGCTTTCGACATAGTAAGGAAACCGCGAGGCGCAGCCGATCCCGGAGACGAATACCGTGCTCTCGGGCTCGGCTCCGGCGTCCGCGAGGGCGCGCGTCACTGCCTTGAGGATCGCGTAATCGCCGCATCCCGGGCACCAGCGAACTTCCTGCTCGCTCGTGAAGTCCTTCGCCGTGAGGGGTTGGGCACTCATGCACGCTCTCCGTGCCGACGCGGCAATGCCGCGACGTTCCCGCGGCTCCCGAGCTGCGCTTCGATGAATTTCACGAGCTCGCGGATCTGGAACGGCTGGCCCGTGACCTTGTTGTATTGGATGACCTCGACGCCGAGCTTGTCGCGCAGCAGCGTCGCGAACTGCCCCATGTTCATCTCCGGCACGACGAGGCGGTCGAAACGGCCGAGCAGCTCGCCGAGATTCTTCGGGAACGGATTCAGATACCGCACGTGGATGTGGCTTACGTTCTTGTGCTTACGCGCGATGCGCCGCACTGCCTGGTAGACAGGACCGTAAGTCGATCCCCAGGCGACGACGGCGATAGCCCCGTGGTCCGGGCCGATCTCGACCTTCTGGTCGGGAATGAACTCGGCGACGGACTGCACCTTGCTGGCGCGGAGTAGTGTCATCGCCTGATGGTTGTCGGGCTCGTAAGAGATGTTGCCCGTGCGGATGTCCTTCTCGAGCCCACCGATGCGGTGCATGAGGCCCGGAGTGCCGGGTGCGACCCAGGGCCTGCCGAGCGTCTTCGCGTCGCGCTCGAAGATTCCCGATTTGCCATTCGCACCGATCTTATTAGTTTCGATCCGCGCATAGTTCTTCATGTCGGGGAGTAACCAGGGCTCCGCGGCATTCGCAAGGTAACCGTCCGTAAGTAGGAACACGGGAGTCATGTGCCGCAAAGCGATGCGCACGGCCTCGATCGCGACGTCGAAGCAGTCGCTCGGCGAGCGCGCGGCGATCACCGGCACCGGCGCATCGGCGTTGCGACCGTAAACCGCCAAATTGAGATCGGACTGCTCGGTCTTCGTCGGCAAGCCCGTCGATGGCCCGCCGCGCTGCGAATCGACGACGATGAGCGGGAGCTCGGTCGCAATCGCGAGACCGATGGCCTCCGTCTTGAGCGCGATTCCGGGGCCCGAGCTCGAAGTGACGCCGATCGCGCCGCCGTAGGACGCGCCGATCGCCGCGCACGCGGCCGCGATCTCGTCCTCGGCTTGGAAAATTCCGACGCCGAGGTTGCCCATGCGCGCGAGCTGATGCAGCAGCGGCGAGGCCGGAGTAATCGGATACGAGCAGAAGACCACGGGTCGGTCGGCAAGCTCGCCCGCGGCCGCAAGACCGAGCGCGAGCGCTTCACCGCCGCGCACGCCGCGATACTCGCCGGGCTCGAATTTCGCTTGGCCGGTGCCGAGATGCGGCAGCGCCGCCGCGAGCTCGGCCGTCTCGCCATAGGCATGACCGGCGTGCAGCGCCGCGACGTTGGCGTCGCGAAGAACTTGATTCTTAGCGAACTTCTTCGTGAGCCAGTCTTCGATGATCTTGACGTCGCGGCCGAACATCCATTGGATGAGGCCGAGCGCGTAGAAATTCTTGCAGCGTCCCGCATCGCTCTTGCTCAGGCCGTAGGGCTTCACGGCCTCGACCGTGAGTCCTGTGATGTCCACTTCGACGAGCTGATACGGACCGAGCTCGCCGCTCGTGCGCGGATCTTCGGAATAGCCCGCTTTCGCGAGATTGCGCTCCGTGAAGGTCTCGCTGTTGACGACGATCAGCGCGCCATCGTCGAGCGATGCGAGGTTGACCTTGAGCGCCGCCGGGTTGAACGCGACGAGCACACGCGGTGCGTCGCCGGCCGTATCGATCGGCCCTGCGCCCAAGTTGATCTGATAGGCCGAGACCCCGTACGTCGTGCCATGCGGCGCGCGTATCTCGGCCGGGTAATCGGGAAAAGTAGCGAAGTCGCGGCCGGTCAAGGCCGTGGCGGCAACGAACTGCGTGCCCATTAGCTGCACGCCGTCGCCGGAGTCGCCCGCGAAGCGTACGACGATCGATTCTGCTTGAATGTCCTGACTGGTTTCCATTCGTACTAGATGGCAAAAAGCCGACTGGCCATCTCCGTGCCGGCCACTCGGCTTATCCGTCCAAACCGCAATATGATATACGCACTCGGCCCGCGAAGCAGGCCATTGCCGTCATAAGCATATTGCGCATCCTAAGGACCCTTCGCGCTCCGAACCATGCCTAAAGTCACATATGTTCAGCCGGATGGCCGGGCGTCCGTGGTTGAGGCGGCCGTCGGCTCGACGGTCATGGAAACCGCCGTCGACCACGATATCCCGGGGATCATTGCCGAGTGCGGCGGCGCTTGCTCGTGCGCGACCTGCCATGTCTACGTGGCCCCGGAATGGCTCGACCGCCTACCCGCCCCCGACGGCCTCGAAAGCGGCATGCTCGATTGCGCGCTCGACCGGCAAGCGAACAGCCGCTTGAGCTGCCAAATTCGCGTGCGCCCCGAGCTCGACGGGCTCGTCGTCCATGTCCCCAAGGAGCAGGCGTAGCCACGTGTCGGAGCGGCATCAGGCGCGATTTCGGAGAGTCGCGGCTGAAGCCGCTCCTACAAAACAGCACCGATTTATAGGAAAATTCGCCACCTTCCTGTCCAATCCGGGGGCAAACGCATGACCTTCGTCGTCACAGAGAGCTGCATCAAGTGCAAGTACACCGACTGCGTCGAGGTCTGCCCCGTCGATTGCTTCCACGAAGGTCCGAACATGCTCGTGATCGATCCCGAGGAGTGCATCGATTGCACGCTCTGTGAGCCCGAGTGCCCGGTCGAAGCGATCCGCTCCGAAGACGACGTGCCGGAAGGCCAAGAACATTTCCTCAAGCTCAACGCCGAGCTCTCCAAGAGCTGGCCCGTGATCGCGCAAGCGAAACCCGCGCCCGCCGATGCCGACGATTGGAAGGACGTTAAAGAGAAATTCAAGCTTCTCGAGCGTTAACGTCGCTCAAGCCTGGTCCTTGATCGGCATGAAATTGACGAAGAACTCCACGACGCGCTGAGTAAAGCTCTTCGCGGGCTGACGCGTGACAGTAGCGGCGTCGTTGGTCCACTGCAGCTTGCCGTTCGCGTCGAGCGAGACGCGCCACGCGTTCTCTGGCTGTATGTCGCGCTCGATGAGCGCGGTCACGCGCGCAGCGAGATCGATGCTCTCGACGAAGAATCCGTTCTCGGTATTCAAGACCATCGAGCGCGGATCGATGTTCGGTGAGCCGACATAGCACCAGGTGTCGTCGACGACCGTCGCTTTCGAGTGCAGCCCTAGGAAGCCCGGGTTGATCGGCGGCGTCGTGTAATAGCCGATGGCTGACGAATCGGCGCGCGCCTCGTAGAGCTCGATGCCCGCCTCGATGAGCCGCTCGCGCCACCGCTTGTAGCCCGTGTGGGCGACGATGTGGTTATTCGACGCCAACGAGTTCGTCAACACGACGACGCGGACGCCGCGAGCGGCGAGCGCGGCAAGCTGCTCGACGAGTTCCTTCTCGGGAACGAAGTACGGCGAGCTGATGATGATCTTCCGCTGCGTACGCGCGACCATTTTCTCGAACTCGACGTAAAAACGCTCGGGCGGCTCTTCGTTGACATCGGGAGGATCCTGCACGTACTGGCCCCGTCCCGCGGCGAACCCGCCGACGAGATCCTCGAAGTGATCGGTCCAATCGGTCGGCTCCAAGCTGAATGCCTGCAACCGATCCTTCTCGGCGAGGTAGGTCGCCTCCGTGTACGCGGTGAACTCCGCGAGGTCGCCGTTGGCGGAACGGCGCGGCGCGGCAACCTCGAGCGGAAACGCTTGATCGCTATTCCAGTAAGTGTCGAAGCCCGCCGCGACAGCACCGACGACGGGCCCGACAGCCATGATGTCGAGGTCGTTCTGCACGAAATCGTCGTAGACACCGAAATACCGGTCACCGATGTTGCGCCCGCCGAGGATCGCAAAGCGGCCGTCCGCAATGATCGATTTGTTGTGCATGCGGTGATTCAGCCGTCCGAATCGAAACATGAATTCGACGACGCGGCCCGCTGTCGTGCGGTTGCCGAACGGGTTGAACGTTCGCACCTCGATGTTGGGATGCATCCCCAACGACGCGAACTCCTTCTCGTGAGCCGACACGCACAAATCGTCGAGCAAGATCCGCACGCGGACTCCTCTGTCGGCTGCGCTGATGACGCGCCGCGCAAACAGCCAGCTCGATGCGTCCTTCTCCCAAATGAAGTACTGAATATCGAGGCTCGTCACTGCGCTGTCGACGAGCGCGAGACGCGCATCGAACGAATAGTCCGCGCGGTCGACGAGCCAAAACGCCGACTCGTTCGCGCCTAGCCGGCCGTCTATACGCGCGGCGTGGTCGTGGAGCGCGCCGGCGTCGGCCGCCGGCAGCGCATAGCTCGGCGGCAGCTCGTCACCGGCCGGCGAAATCGCACAGCCCTCGATCCCAGCCGCGACGAGGCACATGACGTGGAGACCCACGCGGCATGCTTCGAGCGCTCTCGGTTTACCGACTTTCTCCGCAGCCATGGATATCGGATGCCTGCGCGCGAGGCCTGCCAGTCGATGAGGGGCACGAATATACTAGCGTCATAACGAGGAGAAAATCATGGCCAGCAATCGACGCGATCTCTTCATCAACGGCGCGTGGGTCGGTGCACAAGGCGGCGCTCAATTCCCCGTCTACAACCCGACGACGGGTGAAATCTGGACGCGCGTAGCCGATGCCTCGCGCGCGGATGCGCGCTCCGCAATCGCTGCCGCCGAGGTGGCTTTCCCCGCGTGGTCCGCGATGAGTCACTCGGCGCGCGCGCGGATCATCCACAAAGTCGGCGACATCCTCGAGGCCCGAGCGAAAGAGTTTCAAGACGCTCTGATCGACGAAGGCGGTGCATGGATCGGCAAAACGATGTTCGAGACGAACTACAGCTCCGGCGTCTACCGCGCTGCGGCAGCGGCCGCGTATCAGGTCAACGGCGAGATTTTGCCGTCGGACCACGGCAAGTTGAGCTTGGTCATGCGCGTGCCGCTCGGCGTCGTCGCGGTGATCTCGCCGTGGAACTTCCCGCTGATTCTCTCCTCGCGCGGCCTAGCGCCCGCGCTCGCGGTCGGCAACTGTGTCGTGCTCAAGCCTTCCGAAGAGACGCCCGTCGCGGGCGGTCTCTTGATCGCCGAGATCTTGGAAGAGGCGGGAATCCCGAAAGGCGTTTTCAACGTCGTCACGTGCTCGCGTGAGCACGTCGCCGAGGTCGGCGACGAGCTGATCTCGAACCCCGCCGTGCGCGGCGTGAGCTTCACAGGGTCGACGGCCGTAGGCCGCGAGGTCGCGGCCAAAGCCGGCCGGTTGCTCAAGCGTTGTTGCGTCGAGCTCGGCGGCAAGGACGCGCTCATCGTCCTCGATGACGCGGACGTCGAGCGCGCCGTCAATGCCGCGACATTCGGTTCGTTCATGCATCAAGGGCAGATTTGCATGGCCGTCGAGCGCGTGATCGTGCAGAGCAAGATCGCCAAGGAATTCACCGACAAGTTCGTGGCCAACACGAAGAAGCTCAAGGTGGGCAATCCGCGCGAGATGGCGAACTGCATCGGGCCGGTCATCAACAAGACGCAGCTCGCCAAGATCAGAGCGCATGTCGATGAAGCCGTCGCGCAAGGCGCGAAGATCCTGTGTGGCGGCAAGAACAACGGGCTGTTCTTCGAGCCAACGATTCTCACAAACGTCACGCGGAGCATGAAGATCTTCCGCGAGGAGACGTTCGGCCCGGTCGCGCCCGTGCTCATAGCGGCGAGCGTCGACGAGGCCGTCGAGATCGCCAACGACTCCGAGTACGGCCTCTCTGCCGGCATCATCACGCGCGACGAGGAAAAGGGTCTGGAAATCGCGCGGCGCCTGCATACGGGTATGGCGCACGTCAACGACAGCTCCGTCAACGACGAGCCGCACGTCCCGTTCGGCGGCATCGGCGCGAGCGGCCTCGGGCGTCACGGCGGCAAGCAGGGCATCGACACCTTCACCGAGATGCGCTGGATCACGGTCGAGCGCGGCGGGCGGCACTATCCGCCGCCATTTCTAATGACACCCGGCCACTGAGCCTCCCTTTATCTTCGCTCCTACAGATCGGCCTCGATCTACCCGATGCCCAAAACCATGACGTATACTTTGGCGCCTGCAATAACAACGAGCCGCAGCACGGCTCGCGCACCGAGGAGAACTGGATAATGGCAAAGAAAACGCTACTGCCGACCACCATGGTCGGATCCTATCCGCGTCCGCATTGGTTCAAGCAACAGCTGCTCGGCCGCGACATCCGGGTCGCATTCAAGGAAGTCGCGCACGAGGAAGCCTACGCCGACGCCGTCGCCACGGTCATCCGCGATCAGGAAGAAGCGGGTCTCGACCTCGTCACCGACGGCAACATGTGGTACGACGACTACATCGGGGTGATCGGCTCGTTCTGCTGGTACCTGTACGAGCGCATCGATGGGTTCGAGGCGGCCAAGGAAGAGCATCCGTCGACCGTCGGCGTTGTCGAGCGCAACGTCACGCAGGAGATGCTCCACGACTGGGGCGGCGTCGTGAACAACGGCCCAGTCGGCAACAGTCGGCTCCGGTTCGCCGACCTGTACAGGATCGCTTCCAAGTGCACAGAGAAGCCCGTCAAGGTCTCGGTCGGTGCCGGTCCGATCAACCTCGCCTGGCACGTGTACTTCAAGCACTACAAGGACGCGAAGGAGCTGAGCTTCGCGCTCGCCCCGCTCTTCAACAAGGAGATGAAGGAGCTCGTTGCCGCCGGCGCGAAGTACCTGCAGATCGAGGACCTCGGCGCGTGGCTGCCACTCTTCACCAACAACAAAGACGACTACAAGTGGATTCGCGCGGTCATCGAGCAGTGCTGCGACGGCGTCGATGCGCAGATCGGCTGGCACTTCTGCTTCGGCAATGCGTGGGGCAACGACATTCTGAGCGCGGGTTACCCCGAGGGCTACCAGACCGTGCTGCCCTACTTCTTCGGCACGGCTGGAGTCGATGAGTTCGTGCTCGACTACGCCAACCGCGACATGGCAGGCATCGAGTTCCTCAAAAAGCTACCTGCGAATCAGGGCGCGCACGTCGGCGTGCTCGACATCCGCACGAACGCCGTCGAGTCGCCGCAGATGATCGCCGATCGCGTCCGCAAGGTCGTGAAGGCCGTGCCGGCGGACAAGGTCACGCTCACCACCGACTGCGGCATGAAGCCGTTGTCGCGCATGGTCGCGAAGCTCAAGCTCAAGGCGCTCGCCGAGGGCGCCGCGATCGTCCGCAAGGAGATCGGCGGCTAGAGCGCGCTTGGGAACGGGCCGTTTCGTGGGAGCGGCTTTAGGCGCGCTCTCTTCGAGACACTGCGGCGCCGCCGTAGACGTGCTCGTGGCGCTGGCGGCGGCTATCGCTGCAGAGGCCGCCCATGCCCAGCCGCAGCCCGCATTTGCGTGCGATACCGCGAGCTTCGCCGCGCTCGAACTACCCGCGACCCATATCATTTCGGCCGCGGCCGTCGCAAGCGACGCGCGCGCGGGCGCGCATTGCGTCGTGCGCGGGGCGGTCAACGAGCGCACGGGCACGGATGGCAGGCCGTACGCGATCGGCTTCGAGATGCGACTGCCCGAGCAGTGGAACGGTCGCTACTTTCACCAGGCCAACGGCGGCAACGACGGCGCCGTCGTGCCGGCCTACGGCGGTCTCGGCGGCAATCAGCCAGCAACCGCGCTCGCCAAGGGCTACGCTGTGCTGAGCTCGGACTCCGGCCATGACGGCCAAGCGAACCGCGCTGCCGGTCTCGCCGGCGGCGGTTTGTTCGGCTTCGACCATCAGGCGCGTCTCGATTACGGCTACGCTGCGAACATCACGCTCACGCCACTCGCCAAGACCCTCATCGCGCGCTACTACGGCCGCCTTCCGGAGTACTCCTATATGGTCGGCTGCTCGAACGGTGGACGGCATGCGCTCGTCGGCGCGACGCGGCTAGCAGAGGAGTTCGACGGCTTCCTCGCCGGCGCGCCCGGTTACAACTTGCCGCAGATAGCCCTGCAGCATGCTTGGGACATCCAGAGCTTCGAGCAAACTGGAAACGACGTGCGGCGCGCGTTCTCGCGCGACGACCTGCAAGTCGTGGCGAGTGCCGTCCGCGCGCAGTGCGATGCGCTCGACGGCGCAAGCGACGGTATCGTCGGCGCGCTCGCGGCGTGTCAGGAGACGTTCGACATCGAGCGCGTCGGTTGCAGCGCCGAGCGCCGCGATCAATGTCTCGATCCGCGCCAAGTGGCAGCGCTCGAACGCTCGTTCGCCGGCCCGACGGACAAGAACGGGCGCCGGCTCTACGCATCGTGGCTCTTCGATACGGGTATCGGCGCGAACGACTGGCGCACGTGGAAGCTCGAGAGCCCGATTCCAGGCTTCGACGGCCTGCCGCTCATCGCCACGCTCGGCGCGGGCTCACTCGCCCAGATCTTCACGACCCCGCCGACAGCCGTCGCCAGAACACCGCAAGGGCTGCTCGAGTATCTGCGCGGCTTCGACTTCGACCGCGACGCGCCGAAGATCGAGGCGACGACGCCCGCGTATCCGATATCGGCAATGGACTTCATGGCGCCGACCGACTGGCGCAACCCGCGGCTGGCCGAGCTACGGGCCGCCGGTGGCAAAGTCATCGTCTATCACGGGGCCAGCGACGGCGCGTTCTCGGTCCAAGCGTCGATCGACTGGTACACGAAGTTGCGTGCGAACAATGGCGGCGACGCTACTGATTTCGCTCGCTTTTATCCGGTGCCCGGAATGACCCACTGCAGCGGCGGCCCCGCGACCGATCGCTTCGACGCATTCGGCGCGCTCGTGACCTGGGTCGAGCAAGGCAAGGCGCCCGACAGCCTCGTCGCTGAAGTGCGCGCCGACAACGCGGAGCTGCCCGCCGATTGGAGTAGGACGCGGACGCGGCCACTCTGCGACTGGCCCAAAGTCGCGCGCTACCGTGGCACAGGTGATGTCGAATCCGCGGCGAGCTTCGTCTGCGAGTAACGCCGGGCGAGCTCGTGTGCGTTACTTGCGCGAGCACGTTCGCGCTAGCCGGCAGCGATCGATGCCCTCCACCTCAATAGAGGTTGATAGCTCTTTACGTACGCAAGCATCAACAACAGGTTAAGGCCGAGCACGAGCGTGCCGGCGACGTAGTTCACGACGCCGTTGTGCTCCAGCACGAGGTTGAAATAGGCCACGACGACGGAAATCGGCAGCGCGGCGACGAGCGCCAACGGCACGTATAGCCCTATGAGAACGAGCGTGCCCGTGATCGCTTCCATTGCCTTGACCAAGTCGAAGAGGCCGCTCTCGATCAAAGCCGTCGTGAGCTCGATGGAGAGGGGGTTTTGTCCGTAGGGCTGCGGGGTGAAATGAAACCAATGATTCAAGCCCGCGTAAACCATCCAACCCCCGAATATCATTCGTCCTGCGATGACCAGATACTTCATGATCCGCACCTGCGCCCGAAAAATGTGCCATTCTAGACCGCGTTTAACGCCGGGGCACTATGAGCAAGTGGACTAACGGTCTTCTCGCCGGGCTCGCTGCGACGATCGTGATCGCCGTGCTGATGGTGATCAAATCCGCGGTCGGCTTGCTGCCCGCCGCCGACACGATCGAGATGCTGAGGCAGCTCGGCGCGGAACACTTCGGACTGCCCGCAAGCCCCGTTGCGGCGTGGATCGTCCACTCCGCCATCAGCGTTGTGCTCTGGGGTCTCGTGTTCGCGGGCACGTACGAGACATGGCCGGGCGCACCGGCGACGAAGGGCGCCGTGTTCGCGACCATGATCTGGCTGCTCACGATGAGCATGTTCATGCCGATGGTCGGCGCGGGTTTCTTCGGCACGAGCATCGGGCCCGCCGCCGCCGTCGCGCCGCTCTTGCTGGATCTCGTTTTCGGCATCGTTCTCGGCAGCGTTTTCGGCCGGCTGCGCGAGCAGCCTATGCACCGGCCGCTCCGCGCGTGACCGGCCGACCAACGGCCGCTGCGCTGTTTCCGGCGCCGCCCAACCTGAACGAAGTTGAGGTACTTTCTAGAATGTTTCCGCGGAATCGCGCCGCCGAGCGATCCACGAACGCGGGCGCACGGCGGCGTAGCCCTCCGCCGAGGGGTCCTGCACCATACTGGTGCAAAATCCCTCCAGGGAGGGCCCCCGCACGCCCATCCCGCCACGGACGGTAACGCTCCGTGAGGGACTTTTCTTATCATTCCATTCCATTGCGTTACCGCTCGGAGGTTCCGACATGAGACATCTGCCCACCGCTCTTTCAGCGCTTGCCGCGACCGCGCTCTTCGGCGCGCCGGCTTTCGCCCACCACAGCCAGGCCATGTTCGATACGTCGCAGGAGATACTGATCGAAGGGACCGTCGCGCGGTTCGACTGGGTGAACCCGCACATGTACCTGATCGTCGAGACCACAGGCCCGGACGGCAAGCCGGCGCTCGTGGAAGGCGAGGGCCTCGGGATTACCCAAGCGCTGGTCGACGGCCTCGATCGGGAGGCACTGAAAGCCGGCACGCACGTCGTCATGCGCGCAAACCCCAATCGCGGAGGCTGGGGCAAGCAGGTTCGGATCCTCGACGTCACGACCGAGGATGGCGAGATTCACGGGTTCTATACGGCGAATACGCGCAATCGCACGCTGACGCCGGCCGAGAGTCTCCAGGGCCACTGGGCCCCCAACCGGGCGGCGCTCGGGGCGGGTTTCGGTGCCATGGCGCGCTGGCCGATCACGGCGGAAGGGCGTGCCATTCAGGGACAGCTACTCGCCGATGGGCTCTGCTTCGTCGAGCCTACGCCGTTCCTCGAGGTGCTCGACGAGCTGCGCACGATCGAGATCGGAACAGACGAGGTCGTGATGCGGTTCGATAACACGGGCGACCATGTCGTGCGCACCATTTATTTGAACGCAGAGCATCCGGCCGACGTCCAACCCTCGCTCCATGGGCACTCCATCGGGCGGTGGGAGGGCGCGACGCTCGTGATCGATACGATCGCCTATGAGCCCAACCCGTCCGGCCTCGGCATCAACGTGCCGTCGAGCCCGGGCAAGCACACGGTCGAACGGCTGACGCTCACGGAAGATCGCACGCGGCTGCGCTATGAGGCCACCGTCGAAGATCCGGTGTATCTCACGGGCCCAGCCACATTGGCGATGCAGTGGGACCATCGCCCCGACCTCGAGTTCTCGCAGGACTCGGAACCCTGCGACAAGGACGTCGCGGCCCGGTATCGGGCCCACGTACCGCAGTAGAGGAGCAATCATCATGCAAAAAGCGGCTATCGGATTGACAGGCGTCATCATCGGCGTAGTCACCGGCTTTCTCGTATCGAGTTTCGGTTTGTCATTCGCCTCCGCCCGGGAGACGAGCTATGCGGAAGACCGCGCGCTGATCGAGAACCTTCAGGCACGCTACCTCTTCGCCCTCGACTTCAAAGATCACGATCTGTACGTCACCACGTTCACCGAGAACGGCATTCTCGACGTCGGCAACGGCGAAGTCGTCGGCCGCGACGCGATCAAGGCGGCCGTGGCGAACATGCCCGGAGGCCGGCATCACATCACGAACCTCGTCCTGCGCATCGACGGCGATCACGCGACCGGCCGCGCGGCCTGGATGCATACGGGCAAGAATGCCGAGGGCCGCATGACAATCGGCGGTTACGGTCACTACGAGGACGACCTCGTCAAGGTGGACGGCGAATGGCTGTTCGCAAAGCGCCGGATCTACAACGAAGGCAATCCGGCCTGGGCCGCGCCGCCCGGGAATCCGGCCTGGTGACCACGGGAGGACGCCAATGACGCACCGCATCCTTTCGACCGCGTGGTTCGTTGTTTTCGCTTCAATCACCGCGCCGAGCTACGCCGCGGAAGTGGAGTTCAACGTAGGGGTCGTCACGGAATCGCGCACCTACGAACGCGTGGAATTGCGCAAGGCGGGCGCGGTCCAGGCACAGCCGGTCAGAGTGTCAGTCAACCGCGTGACGGTAGCGCTCGAAGGCGAGCGGATCACCGGCGAGCGGATCACCGGCGAGTGGACGACGGGGCAAGTACCGGGGCAAGGTGCGCGGTCCCAAGACTTTCCGCTCGGCACAGACGTTCAGGCCACTACGAGAGGCAATAAGCTCCTGCTGAGACACTCCGACGGTAGCGTGGTGCAGATGAGGATCGTGGACCGCGAGAAGCCCGAAGAGGACGACGAGGAGCGCAACTGAGCGTCGCGGCGCTGCGGTGGGGTGCGCCCCAGCCGGAACGCTAGGCCAGCCCCACGATATTGCCGTCGGCGTCGATGTCGATGTTGTCGGACGCCGGGACCTTCGGCAAGCCCGGCATCGTCATCATGTCGCCCGAGAGCACGACCATGAAGCCGGCGCCGGAGGACAGATACACGTCGCGGACGTTGAACACGTGTCCTTCGGGCGCGCCGCGGAGCTTCGGATCCGTCGAGAACGAATACTGTGTCTTCGCGATGCAGATCGGCAGGTTGCCGAAACCGTCCTGCTGAAACTTGTCGATCTTGGTCCGCACGGCCGTGTCGGCGACGACCTCGCTCGCGTGATAGACATGCTTCGCGACCTTGCCGATCTTCTTCCAGAGCTCGTCGGCGTCCTCGTAGACGAACCTGAGCTTGCCGGGCTTCGTGTCGATGAGCTTGACCATCGACTGCGCGAGATGGGTGGCGCCTTTCGAGCCCTTCGCGAAGTGCTCGCAAACGAGCGCTTCGACGCCCTGCTCGCCGAGATGCTTCTTGATGAGCTCGAACTCGCGCTCGGTGTCGCTACCGAAGCGATTCAGCGCGACGATCACGGGCAACCCGTAGTTCTCACGGATGTTCTTGACGTGGCGGTCCATGTTCGCCAAGCCCTGCATGAGGGCCTTCGTATTCTCGCTATTGACCTCTTCGATCTTTGCACCGCCCGAGTACTTGAGCGCGCGCGCCGTGCCGACGAGCACGGCGGCCGACGGGCGTAGGCCCGATTTGCGGCACTTGATGTCGACGAACTTCTCGGCGCCCAAATCGGCGCCGAAACCCGCCTCCGTCACGACGTAGTCGGCGAGCTTCAACGCCGTCCGCGTTGCGATGACGGAGTTGCAGCCGTGCGCAATGTTCGCGAACGGGCCGCCATGAACGAACGTCGGCGTGTGCTCGAGCGATTGCACCAGATTCGGTTTGATCGCCTCTTTCATGAGCACCGTCATCGAGCCCTGTGCGTTCAACTGCTCGGCGCGGATCGGCTTGTTGTCGCGCGTATATCCGACGATGATCTGCTTGAAGCGTTCGCGCATGTCGTTGAGCGAGCTCGACAAGCACAGAATCGCCATGACCTCGGACGCCGCGACAATGTCGTAGCCCGTCTCGCGCGGGAAACCGTTCGCCGTGCCGCCGAGCCCGTTGATGATGCTGCGCAGGCTCCGATCGTTCATGTCGAGCACGCGCCGCCACATCGGCCGGCGGATGTCGAACCCCAGAGCGTTGCCGAAGTAGATATGGTTGTCGACGAGCGCTGCGAGCAGGTTGTGCGCGATGCTGACGGCGTGGAAGTCGCCCGTGAAGTGGAGGTTGATGTCCTCCATGGGTGCGACCTGCGAATGCCCGCCGCCTGCGCCGCCGCCCTTGACGCCGAAGCAAGGCCCCAGAGACGGCTCGCGCACGCAGATCATGGCCTTCTTGCCGATCGCGTTGAGCGCGTCGCCGAGACCGATCGTCGTCGTCGTCTTGCCCTCGCCCGCCGGCGTCGGCGTGATCGCGGTGACGAGTATGAGCTTCCCGTCCTTGCGCGACTGCACGCGCTCGATCAGCGCCGACGAGAGCTTCGCTTTGTAGTGGCCGTAGGGCTCGAGATCCTCGGCGTCGATGCCGAGGCGCTCCTTCGCGAGCTCCACGATTTTGCGCAGCTTGACGCCGCGCGCTATGGCTAGATCGTCTTTCATGTATCAATACCGATAGTGCTCGGCTTTGAACGGCCCGTTCACGGAAACGCCGAGGTAGTCGGCCTGCCCCTTCGTGAGCTTGGTGAGCTTCGCGCCGACCTTCTCGAGGTGAAGCGCGGCGACCTTCTCATCGAGGAGCTTCGGCAGCACATGGACACCGAGCGGGTACTTCTTCGTGAAGAGCTCGATCTGCGCAAGCGTTTGGTTCGTGAAGCTGCTCGACATCACGAAGCTAGGATGACCCGTCGCGCAACCGAGATTCACGAGCCGGCCTTGCGCGAGCAGAATGATGCTCTTGCCGTCCTTGAGCGTGATCTTGTCGACCTGCGGCTTGATGTTCTCCCACTGGTACTTCTGCAGCTTGTCGACTTGAATCTCGTTGTCGAAATGGCCGATGTTGCAGACGATCGCATTGTGCGGCATCTGCAGCATGTGCTTCTCGGTGATGTCGTCGACGCAGCCCGTGGCCGTGACGAATATTTCGCCGACCTTGCACGCTTCGTCCATCGTCATGACCTCGTAGCCTTCCATCGCGGCCTGCAACGCGCAGATCGGATCCACTTCGGTGACGATGACGCGCGCGCGCTGCGCCTTCAGCGATTGCGCCGAGCCCTTGCCGACGTCGCCGTAGCCCGCGACGACCGCGATCTTGCCCGAGAGCATGACGTCGGTCGCGCGGTTGATCGCGTCGACGAGCGAGTGGCGGCAACCATACAAGTTGTCGAACTTCGACTTGGTCACCGAGTCGTTGACGTTGATGGCCGGGAACAGGAGCTCGCCCTTCTTCTCCATTTGATAGAGGCGATGCACGCCCGTCGTCGTCTCCTCGGAGACACCTTTGATCTCCTTCGCCATGCGCTCGAAACGTTTGCGGTCCTTCGCTATCGACTTCTTGACCTGAGCAAGCAGGATGCGCTCTTCTTCGCTCTCGGGCTTCTTGTCGAGAACCTTGGGATTCGAGAGAGCCTTGTGCGCAAGGTGCACGAACAACGTCGCGTCGCCGCCGTCGTCGAGCAGCATGTTGGGCCCGAGGCCTCCGCCCCAATCGAGCGTTCGGTCGATGAAATCCCAGTACTCGGTGAGCGTTTCGCCCTTGTACGCGAAGACAGGCGTGCCCTTCGCGGCAATGGCCGAAGCGGCTTGGTCCTGCGTCGAATAGATGTTGCAGCTCGCCCAGCGGATCTTGGCGCCGAGCGCTTCGAGCGTCTCGATGAGCACCGCCGTCTGAATCGTCATGTGCAGCGACCCGGTAATGCGTGCGCCCTTGAGCGGCTGCTTCGGTCCGAATTCCGCGCGCGTCGCCATGAGCCCCGGCATCTCGTGCTCGGCGAGCTCGATCTCCTTACGGCCGTCGGCCGCGAGTGAGATGTCCTTGACGTAGTAATCGCCCTTCGGGACCTTTACGAGGGCGGCGGTTGCTTTCTTGCTCATGGCTATCGTGCTCCTGAAGTTACATCGCGGCTGAAGCCGCTCCTACAAAGATCGGCCGAAACTCGACTTGTATCGGCGCTTGAATTCATCGAGCGTGAAACTGTGGTTTTGGGTGCCGTGACATTCGATCTTGAGCGCACCCATGAGGCTCGCGATCCGTCCCGTGGTTTCCCAATCGTGGTCGCGGAGCAGTCCATGCAGGAGCTCTGCGCGATAGGCGTCGCCGCAACCGGTCGGGTCCTCGATGGCCTTTGGCTTCGCGGTCGGGATCTCGAGCTCCTCGTCCGCCGTATATATGACCGAGCCTTCGGCGCCGCGCGTGACGATCAACGCCTTGACGCGCTCCGTCACGTCCTCTGCGTCCCAACCCGTTCGGTCTTTGAGGAGCTGCCACTCGTAGTCGTTGACCGTGACCCACGTGGCCTGCTCCACGAAACGGCGCAATTCCTTGCCGTCGAACATCGGCAGTCCCTGGCCCGGATCGAAGACGAACGGAATGTCGGCCTCGGCGAACTGCGCGGCATGCTCGATCATGCCGGTGCGCCCGTCGGGCGAGACCATGCCGATCTTGACGCCCGTTGCGTCCGAGACCTTGTTGAGCTCGGCGGAGTTCATCGCGCCCGGATGGAACGCCGTAATCTGATTGTCGTCGAGATCGGTCGTGATGAACGCCTGCGCCGTGAACACGCCGTCGAGGACACGAATGTGCCCCGTGTGGATGTGCTTGCGCTCGAGCCAGTCGCGGTACGGCCCGAAATCCTGGCCGACCGTGGCCATCGGCAACGGGTTCTCGCCGAGCAAGCGCAAGTTGTAGGCGATGTTGGCCGCGCAGCCGCCGAACTCGCGCCGCAGCTGCGGCACGAGGAACGCGACATTCAGGATGTGGATCTTGTCCGGGAGGATGTGATTCTTGAACGAATCCTCGAACACCATGATGTTGTCGTAGGCCACCGAGCCGCAGATGAGCGCCGTCATGACGTCACGCCGCCTTCACGCCCTTGCAATCCGCCCTGAGCTCGTCGGCCTTGTCGGTATTCTCCCAGCTGAATTCCGGGCGACCGAAGTGGCCGTACGACGCCGTCTTGCGGTAGATCGGCCGCAGTAGGTCGAGCATCTTGACGATCCCGTAGGGGCGGAGGTCGAAGTGCCGGTTGACCGCAGCGATGATCTTCTCCTCGGGCACCTTGTTGGTACCGAAAGTCTCGACCGTGACCGAGGTCGGCTTCGCGACGCCGATCGCGTAGGAGACTTGCACTTCGCAACGCTCCGCGAGACCGGCCGCGACGACGTTCTTGGCCACGTAGCGCGCCGCGTAGGCGGCCGAGCGGTCGACCTTCGACGGGTCCTTGCCCGAGAACGCGCCGCCGCCGTGGCGCGCGAAGCCGCCGTAGCTGTCGACGATGATCTTGCGGCCCGTCAGCCCGCAGTCGCCCATGGGCCCGCCGATGACGAAACGCCCAGTCGGGTTGATGTGAAACTTCGTCTTCTTGTCGATCCACTTCTTCGGCAGCACGGGTTTCAAAATCTCTTCCATGACCGCTTCCTGAAGCGCCTTGAGCTTGATGTCCGGGCTGTGCTGCGTCGATAGAACGACGGCCTCGATGCCGACGGGCTTGTCGTTCTCGTATCGGAACGTGCATTGACTCTTCGCGTCGGGGCGCAGCCACGGCAGCTTGCCGGACTTGCGGACTTGCGCCTGCTTCTCGACCAAGCGGTGCGAGTAGATGATCGGCGCCGGCATGTAGCTATCGGTCTCTTTCGTCGCGTAGCCGAACATGAGGCCTTGATCGCCCGCGCCTTGCTCCTCGGGTGCTTTGCGGTCCACGCCTTGCGCGATATCGCGTGATTGCTTGCCGAGCGCGTTGAGCACGGCGCACGTGTGCCCGTCGAAGCCCTTGTCGGAGTGGTCGTAGCCGATGTCGAGAACGACCCGGCGGACGATCTCCTCGACCTCGATGACGGCGTTCGTCGTGATCTCGCCCGCGACGATGACCATGCCGGTCTTCGTGAGCGTCTCGCACGCGACGCGGCTGCCCTTATCCTGCGCGAGGATCGCGTCCAGGATCGCGTCCGACACCTGGTCGGCCATCTTGTCCGGATGGCCCTCACCGACGGACTCGGACGTAAACAAATATGACTTGCTCATCTTTATCTGCTCCTTACTAGCCCCAACGATCAACCGTTTTCCGTGACCGTGAATCCCGTCGCGTCGCGGTTCAGCTCGAAACTCCCGGCAACCACGCCATTTGCCCAGCGCGCCGATTTCAAGACTCCGCCGAAACAGAAGAAATGCGCGCGGCGTAAGCGCGAGTCCGGGTGCGCGGCGCGATGCCGCGCAAGAGATGTGATCAGCTCGTCGGGCGCCTGTGTGCGCAACAGATTCGCCATTGCGCCCGTACGCGTCGCGAGCATGCGCGCCGACGAACCGATACCGCACATCGCCGCGAACTTGACGAGTTGCTTGAGCGACGCCGGGCCCGCCATCCCGACGTGAATGGGGAGCTCGATGCCGGCCGCGCGCGTCGTTTGCTCCCATTCGGTCACGGCGTCCGGCTCGAAGCCGAACTGCGTGACGAAACGCATCTTGAAGGGCGCGGTCTTCGCGAACGCGACCTTGCCCGCAAGAGCCTCGGCCACGCGCTTCTCGCCGATCGCCTTGCTGCCTTCAGGATGCCCGGCAACGCCCACCTCGCGAAACCCGTAGTGGCCGAAGAGCCCGGTCTGAAGAACCTCGAGGCTACTCTCGAATGCGTTGTTCGGCACGGCGATATCGCCCGCGATCGCGAGCGCCTCGTCGACGCCGAGCTTCTCGCACGCGGCGAGCACGCGGTCGAGCTGCTCGCGGCTCTCGAGCTTGCGCGCGATGATGTGCGGAACCGGCACGAACCCTTGTGCTTTGAGCTGCCCCGCGAACTCGACGACGGCGTCGATGGCGATGCCGGGCGGATGCGCGACATAGACCGTCGTGCCCGGCTTCAGCGTGTGCGGAAATTCGGCCGCGTTCTTTGCGTCGTGCGGCGTCACTTCGATGGAATAGCCGCTCACGAACGCGGCGATGGCGCGCTTGAGCTCGTCGCGAGAGAGTTCTGCTCGGGTCATCTAATCGCTCACTGTTTCCGCGAAACGACGAAACTCTCGTCGTTGAACCAAAGGCCTTTGTATTGCTTGAGCGTCTCGGCCGTGAAGCGTAAATAGTCGGTGCTCGACAATACCGATTCGAGGCGCTCGTCCTCGATCTGGTTGACGTAGATCGAGGCGTTCCAGGCCGCGAATAACGTCGATGTGCCGATGCTCTGTTGAACCTCGCTCGGCAACGTGTGCATCTCGTAACGGAAGATCGACTTCGAATCCGAGCCCGAAACGAAATTGAAGCTGCGCGCGTCGCGGCCAAGCTCATCCCGTAGAACGCGAATCAGCTCATGCCGATTGACCTTGAACGGGTCCTCGTCGGGCCAGACCTTGCGGACGAGCTCGAGCGCGGGATCGTCACCGCAGGATTGCACGACCACTAGTCGCCCGGCCGCCCCAAGGCTCCGCGCGATGGGCGCCAATACCTTCTGGACCTTGAACTGGGCGCTCATGCGCGCGCGCCACGGCTGCGATGCGATCGCGAGATCGTACCCGCCACCGACCTGGCCAGGCTTCGGAATGACGCTATCGAGTAGGAACGAGTGGTCGCGCCGATAGATGACGAGCACTGACGGCCGCACGTAGATCGGATTGCCGGTCTTCTCGCTCGAGCGGACTTGCCAGCCGTCGACGAGGAACGAGTCGAGCGCCGCGAGCTGCTCGGCGTACTCGTAGGCCGACGCACCTTCGAGCGCGACCTCGCGCCAGTTGAGCGCCGCGGCGCTATTGACGCTGCGCGGCCGCAGCCACGGCGCCTCCGCATAGTAGAGGTTCGTGATGACAATGACGCTCGCGGGATGCTCCATGAAGCGGTCCGGCAGCTTCTCGAGCGACAAGCGGACGTCCTCGAGGCTGATCTCCTTGCCGACGATGAAGAACGGGATGATCGGAAACTTGCGATGCATCGCCCGCATGACGTGGCTCAGCACCGTGCCATCGCCCATGCCGGCGTCGAACACGCGCAGCGCCGGCGGTGTCGGCCGAAGCTGCGCGAGCTCGCGCGCGGCGCGCTCGGCAACCTTGCGTTTCTCATTCGTCGTGTTGACGAACGCGAGATATTTCTGCCGGTTGTCGTAGAAGCGAAACGGGCGGTCGCCCTTAGCACTGGCTTGCGGCTTCGCAGCCGTCTTTCGCG
>DATBLZ010000080.1:0-13922 GCA_036555065.1 Gammaproteobacteria bacterium | reverse complement strand
GGTCGTGCCGCCGAAGGAACGCCGCGGGATCGTGCTCATCGATCCCGCCTACGAGGATAAGGATGATTTCGGCCGCGCCGCCGAGCTCGTTGCCGCGTGCCGCAAACGCTGGGCGAACGGCGTGTACATGATCTGGTATCCGTTGATCCGCCACGCGGGCGCGGACCGCCTCATCGAAGCGTTGCGCGAGTTGCTGATCCCGCGAACGCTGCGTGTCGAGCTCGAGGTGGCTCCGAATTCGGACGGACTGCGGGGCTCGGGGCTCGTGATCGCGAATCTTCCGTTTCAAGTCGACAAAGATCTTCGCGAGCTGATCCCGTGGCTCGGCCGCACGCTCGCGCAGAGCGCCGCCGGAAGCCACGGCATCCACTGGCTTTGACACGCTTGCCGCCGCGAAGCATATTGAATCGCATGCACAGGCGTTTTTTCATTGCCCTGTTCGCGATTGCCGGGGCGAACACCAGTTTCGCGCACCACAGCTTCGCGCCGCACTTCGATGCGAACAAGCCCGTGCGCATCAGCGGCGTCATCACGAAATTCGAAGCGCGCAATCCGCATGCTTATGTTCACATCTCGTCCGTGGACGAGAATGGCCAGAGTCGCGAGTACGTCTGTGAGTCGCACGGCGTAACGCAGCTCACTCGTAACGGCATCACGCCCGCGATGTTGGCGGTCGGAGCGTCGATTACGGTCACTGGTTCGCAGGCGCGCGTCGATCCCCATATGTGCTTCTTCGATACCGTCGAGCTCGCCGACGGCCGCGTGCTCAATGTCAACGGCCCGCAACGCGCGCCCGGCGAGAGCGCAGTCGCGAGCGCCCCGGCTGCCGCCGCGCGCACCGACATTTACGGCAAGTGGTTGCTCGTGCCGGCGAACCGCCCGACGAGCGGCCCGCAGCCGATGATCGACTCCCTAACCGCAGCCGGCCAAGCCGCCGTCGCCGCCTACGATCCGTTCGTCGACGACCCGACGTTTCGCTGCGACCCGGTTGCAGTTCGGCGGGTTTGGTTCGCGCCGGGCACGCCGCTCGAGATCACCCGTGAGGGCGATAACGTCATCCTGCGGCACGAATGGATGGACGTTCGCCGTGTAGTCCATCTCGATGAGACCGAGCACCCCGCGGACGGCCCGCGCAGCTCGCTCGGCCATTCGATAGGGCACTTCGACGGCGATACGCTCGTAATCGAGACCGCCAATTATTCGGCCGGCGTGCTGAATCAGTACGTCGAGATGCCGGGTCAGCCGACGCGCGGGCTGCTGCACTCCGCTGCGCTGACGTCCGTCGAGCGCCTGCGTCTCGACGGCGCGAGACAGCGCTTGGCCGTGACGATCGAGCTCAGCGATCCCGTCTTCTTCACGCGCAGCTTCGATCCGGCGATCGCCGAGTACGCGCCGACGGATCTCTCGATCGAGCCATTCGACTGTCATCCCGAGAATCCCGATCACACGCTGAGACAAGAGTAGAGGCCATGAGCAACTTCGATAAGCAAAGGCAGAAAATCAAATCCGAGAGCGGCTTCATCGCGGCGCTCGACCAAAGCGGCGGCAGCACACCAAAGGCCCTGCGCTTGTATGGGATCAAAGAAGGCTCATGGGCGAACGACGAGGAGATGTTCAAGATCGTTCACGACATGCGCACGCGGCTCATCACGAGCCCCGCGTTCTCGGGCAAGCGGCTCATCGGCGCAATCCTCTTCGAGGGCACGATGGACCGCGAGATCAAGGGCCAGCCGACGGGCGACTACCTCTGGAACGTCAAGAATGTCGTGCCGTTCCTGAAAATCGACAAGGGTCTTGCCGACGAGCAGGACGGCGTGCAGCTCATGAAGCCCATTCCGGGTCTCGACGCGCTGCTCACGAAAGCCAAGTCGAAGAACATCTTCGGCACGAAGATGCGCTCCGTCATCAAGCAGGCCAACCCGAAGGGCATCGCGGCCATCGTCAAGCAGCAGTTCGAGCTCGGGCGACAAATCGTTGCCAAAGGGCTCGTGCCTATCATCGAGCCCGAGGTGGACATTCATTGCCCAGAGAAAGCCAAGGCCGAACAGCTGCTCAAGGCCGAAATACTCAAAGAGCTCAACCAGCTGAAACGGGATCAGCTCGTGATGCTCAAGCTCACGCTGCCCGAGCAAGACAATTTCTACATGGATTGCATCAAGCATCCGAGCGTTCTCAAGGTTGTCGCGCTCTCCGGCGGCTATACGCGCGAGGAAGCCAACAAGAAGCTCGCGCGCAACAACCGCATGGTCGCGAGCTTCTCGCGCGCGCTCGTTGAAGGGCTTACGGCGCAGATGTCCGACAAGGACTTCAACGCCGCGCTCGATGCCTCTATCGAAAGCACCTATCAAGCTTCGAAAACCTAGTCGGAATCCCAGACACTTTCTTCGGTGATTGCCGCATCTGCGGGCGCGTACCGAAAACTTCAAGCCTTGAAAAAACGAACGCGAGCCTCAGATAGGCCCTCCGAGAACGGCGCGAAGCGCCAACCATTGAACACTTGGAGGTAATGCAAATGGCTATTGTTCGCTACAGCCCTTGGAGTCTCGTCTCGCGGCTCCACGGTGAGCTCGATCGCGCGATGCAGGACTGGAATTCGACCGAGACTAGCAGCGCCACGGCCGACTGGGTGCCCGCTGTCGACGTCGAGGAGTACGAAGATCGTTTCGAGCTCTTCGTCGATCTGCCGGGCGTCGCTGCTAAGGACGTCGAGATCACGCTCGAGGGCGGGGTGCTGAGCCTCTCCGGCGAGCGCAAGGAAGAGCGGGCCACGGGCCAGATCTCGCGGCACCGCCGGGAGCGCGGCTATGGCAAGTTCTATCGGCAGTTCATCCTGCCGGATACCGTCAACGCGGACGCCGTCAAAGCGGCAGAGCGCCACGGTGTCCTCGCGATAACGATCCCGAAGAAGGCCGCTGCGCAACCGCGCCGCATCGAAATCGCGGCCTAACCGAAGCCGCAGCGAGGGAACCGCTCGCATGTGGGAGCGGCTTTAGCCGCGATCTTAAAAGGATCGCGGCTGAAGCCGCTCCTACATATTCTTTCGGCCTGGGCTAAAGCTGGTGCGCCGCGCGCAAGGCACTGAGCGCCTTATCCGCGGCGCGTACGGCTTCGCTGCCGGCCTCGATCGCCTCCTCCGCGCGGTGAAAATCCATGAGCTCGAGGTCGATGACGGGGCAGAGCTCGAGCTGCGGCGGCTCGCCCGCGAGCCGGCTACGCGCGATTCGCTCCTGCATGATGCGGATCGATGCGCTCAACACCTCGATCATGCTCGGCGCATCGGAGTTCGGCAACCATGTCTCGAACAGGCTCCTGAACTTGCTCAGGTAGGGCTGCTCCTCATCGGTCGGCGCGGGTTTGCGGCGCACGAGCCGGCGCACGCGCTGAGTGTTGAGATTGACCGCGATGACGACGTCGGCGCCGAGCGCGTAGCACAACGAGACAGGCACGGGGTTTACGAGGCCACCGTCGAGAAGCCATCGTCCTTCGTGGGGGCTCGGCGTGAACAGGCCCGGCAGTGCGCACGACGCGCGAACGGCCGCGAGCATCGAGCCGTCGCGCAGCCACACTTCGCGGCCCGACTCCAAGTCCGACGCCACTGCGCCGTAGCGCACCTGCAGAGCCTCGATACGGTGATCGGACAACAACTCCTCGATCGCCGCCATCACGCGGTTGCCCTGAATTACGCCGCCGCGAAACCGTGCATCGAGAAGCTTGAGAACGTCGAGGCGCGACAAAGCGCGGACCCAGCGCTCGAGCTTGTCGAGCTGTCGCGTGGCCGCGGCCGCGCCGACGAGCGCGCCGATCGATGTGCCCGCGATGCACTGTGGCTCCAAACCGTGTTCCGTGAGCGCCCGCAGAACACCGATATGTGCCCACCCTCGCGCGGCACCGCCGCCGAGCGCGATCCCGAGCTTGATGCGCTCCATGTATTGCAGTGTAAGAGCGGTTGCAGCCGCGATAAAGCGGTCAATCCTTCAGCGAGAACGGCGTGAAGTCCGTATCCGAGTCGTAGAAATCTTCGTGCTCGCGCCGTTTGAGCCAGCCGACGATGGCGTAGGTCGCCGGAGTCATGACGACCTCGACCATGACCTTGAACGCCCAGTTGAACGCGACGACGGAGAGTAAAGTCTCCGACGCCCAAATACCCGCGAACGCGATTGGATAGAAAATCACGCTGTCGACGCCTTGACCGACGAGCGTCGAGCCGATCGTGCGCGTCCAAAGCCAGCGGCCGCGCGTCAAGATCTTCATCTTCGCGAGCACATACGCGTTGACGAAGTCGCCGGCCCAAAACGCGACGATCGAAGCGAGCGCGATCCGCCAGGTGCTGCCGAAGACGACCTCGAGCGCCGGCTGCAAGGTCGCATTGAACGGCTCGCGGGGGTTCAGCGGCAAGCGGATGACGACCCACGCCATGAAGCTCGCAAAGAGCATCGCCATGAAACCTGCCCAGATGGCTTTCCGCGCGCGCGCGTAGCCGTAGACTTCCGTCAACACGTCGCCGAAGATGTAGCTGATCGGGAAAAACAGGTTTCCAGCCCCGAACACGAGCGATGCGCCTATGAGCGGGATAGCGAACGGGAACGCGATCTCGCCTACCTTGGCCGGACCGATGAGGTTCGAGCACAAGAGCACGGCCACGAAGCCGGCGAGCAAGAGGTCGTAGTAGCGGTAGTGCCGTCCGCGCACGCGAGTAGAATAGATCAATAATCGACGCCAGCCACAGGAGAGCTCCAATGACTGAGGACACCAACAAGCTCGACCGCCGCACGTTCATGGGCAGCGCGCTCGGTGCCGCGGCCGGCGTAGGCATCGCGGCACTGGTGCAAGAGAACGCTGCGGCGCAACCGCCCGCCGGTCTCCCGGGGATCACGAACGCGGAGCTCCGTCCATCGATGCGGACGCCCACGTCGCTCTACCGCCTCGAAGCCGACGTTCGCGATTGCGAGATCGAGGGCGCCATTCCTGCGGATCTGAACGGCGCGTTCTATCGTGTCGGTCCCGATGCGCAATATCCGCTGCGGCCCGGCAACATCCCGTTCGACGGCGAAGGCCACGTCAGCATGTTCCGCATCAAGAACGGCCGCGTCGACTACCGCAGCCGCTTCGTCCGCAACGATCGGTACTTGGCGCAAGACAAGGCCGGCAAGCTTCTCTTCCCGATGTATCGCAACCCGTCGACCGACGATCCGAGCGTCAAGGGTTTGAGCCGGAGCACGGCGAACACCCACATCATGTATCACAAGGGCATGCTGCTGGCGCTCAAGGAAGATAGTCCGCCCGCAGCGATGGATCTGCTCACGCTCGAGACGTTGGTGCCGAACTACACGTTCGACGGGCAGCTACCGAGTCGCACGTTCACGGCGCACCCGAAAATCGACTCCGAGACCGGCAACATGGTCGCCTTCGGCTACGAGGCCGAAGGGTTCGGCAGCGACGTCGTTTCGATGTTCGAGATCACGCCGAAGGGTAAGTTGATTTGGAACGCGAAGATCCAAGTGCCGTACGTCGGCATGCTCCACGACTTCGCGGTCACGCAGAAGCACATCGTGTTCTACGTAATCCCGCTTGCTTTCGATGCCGAGCAGCTCGCGCGCGGCGGAATCCATTGGTCGTGGGATTCGACGAAACCGACGTTCTTCGGCTTCGTGCGCCGCGGCGGCGACGGCTCCGACGTGCGCTGGATCCAAGGCCCGACGCGCAGCGCCACGCACATCATGGGCGCGTTCGATGACGGCGAGAAGCTCATCGTCGACGTCGAGATGTCGATGCAGAATCCGTTCCCGTTCATGCCGCAGCGCGACGGCTCGCGCTGGGATCCCGTTGCCGGCTCGAGCCATATCACGCGGCTGTCCGTCGATCTCGGGACGCGCCGACCGCGCAACTACGGCATGGAGCAGATGTACCCGCACGTCGGTGCGCTGCCGCGGCAGGACGACCGCTACAACACGGTTCCGTATCGCTTTGGCTTCCTACCCTGTCCCGACCCGAGCGCGGCCCCGGGCACACGGGCCGGCGCGTGCTATGCGCGCTTCGACCACCAGACGCGCAAGGACACGTTGTTCAACGCGGGGCCGGCGACGTCGCTCGCCGAATGCTGCTTCGCGCCGAAGAGCGCGACGGCCGGAGAAGGCGTCGGCTATCTCATGGGTGTGGCGACGCGCAACGAGGAGAACGGCCGCGCCGACCTCGTGATCCTCGACGCGGAGCATTTGGACGCAGGGCCCGTCGCGACGGTCAAGCTGCCGATGCGCGCCGTGGGCCAAATCCATGGCTGGTGGGTGCCGGAGGCGCAGCTGCCGGGCAGCGTCTAAGGCGGCCGCTCGCGGCGGCTTGCGAGGTCCTGTGCCGTGGGTCACGGAAAGCCGGCCCATGGTTCGCTAGTGTCCCCGCACCTCATTTGCCAAGGAGGCTGCAATGTCGCGTCGAAAGATCAGACAGCTCGTAGGTGTTCTGTGCTGCGCGGTGTCGCTCTCGTGCATGCAGACCGCGGCACGCGCCGACGTCATCGGCGCGGAGCAGTTCATCAACACGCTCGATCGGCAAGCAACACTCGATCGTATCGATGCGGTGCTCGCGCGCAGCGACGTACAGCGCGAGCTCGAGCGCTATGGCGTCGACAGCGCAGAAGCCAGCGAGCGCGTTGCGGCTCTCAACGATCAAGAGCTCATGCTGCTTACCGACAAGCTCGAGGAGCTTCCGGCCGGCGGTAGCTTGCTCGCCGTTGTCGGCGTCACGTTCATAGTCATTCTGATCCTCGAGCTCGTCGGCGTCATCGACATCTTCAAGAAGATCTAGCCGCGTGCGAGTCTTCGTTTGCGCCTGCGCCCTGATTGCCGGATGCGCGGGCAAGGCGCCGTTGCCGACGCTCGCGACCGTGCCCGAGCTCAGCGAGGTGCCGTTCTTCGCGCAGACCGACTACCAGTGCGGGCCGGCGGCACTCGCGACGATCCTCAATGCCGCCGCCGTCGCGGTAACGCCGGCTGAGCTCGTCGACGCTGTCTACGTCGAGGGCCTCAAAGGCAGTCTCCAGCCGGAGCTCACCGCGGCGACTCGACGCTACGGGTTGCTGCCGCTTCCGGTCGCGCCCGATCCAGAGAGCCTATTCGCCGAAGTAGCCGACGGCCGGCCGGCGCTGATCCTGCAGAATCTCGGCGTGCGCAAGGTGCCCGTCTGGCACTACTCGGTGGTCGTGGGGTTCGATGCCGGCACGGGCGACGTCATTCTTCGATCCGGCACAGAAAAACGTCGGCTCGAGCCGTTGCGCCGATTCTTGAAGAGCTGGGAGCTTGCCGGCAATTGGGCGTTCGTGGCGATCGACGCGGGGACGATTCCAGCGACCGCGAGCGCGGATGTTTACATGCGCGCCCTGGTCGGCGCCGAGCGGCAACTCAGCGACTCGACGCTTGCGCGCGCGTACGCCGGCGCACTCGCCCGGTGGCCCGACGATCCGTTCGTGCTATTCCTCGCGGCGCTTCGCGAGCACACCGACGGCCAGCTGGCGAGCGCTGCAAGACTCTACCGCGAGGTGCTGGCGCGCGACCCCGACCATGCAGCGGCGCACAACAACCTCGCGAACGTGCTCTTCGAGCAAGGTTGTCGAACCGAAGCGCTGCAACAAGCGCGAGCGGCGCTCGACCGGGAGCCGCCCGACGGCGAGTTCCATGCCGCGATTGCCGACACGCTGCGCGAGATCGAAGAATCTCCGCCGGGCCCGCAGGACCCGGCCCTGTGCCCGGGCGGCTGACGTCCTACAGACCCTCCGCCCAGTCGACGACGGCTTCCTCGAGCTCCTGCCCGAGGCCGCGGTGCGCGTCGGTAAAGTTGCCGAAGACGACGACGACGAAAGTCCTACCGTCATCGGCGTGGACGTACCCCGCGAGCGCCGAGACATGGTCGAGACGGCCCGTCTTCACGTGGATGCGCCCGTTGCCGTCGCCGTCGAAGCGCCCGCGCGTCGTGCCGTCGAGGCCGCCGAGTGACAGCGAGGAGACATACTCGGCCGCATACGGGCTCTGTGCGGCGACGCGCAGCACGTCCGCGAGCGCCCGCGCCGAGATTCGCTCGTCGCGTGAGAGCCCCGCGCCGTTGACGAGCACGAGCGATTCGGCGTCGATGCCGCGGCTGTGCAGGAAATCCCGGATGACGCCGATGCCCGCGGCGCGCGTTCCCGGCGGCCCCACGACCTCGGCCGCGAGCGTGTAGACGAGCTGCCTCGTCATCACGTTGTTGCTGTTCTTGTTGATGCTGCGGATGACGTCGGCGAGCGGCGGCGAGCTCCAGGTGAGCACGCGCGCTTGCTCCGCGCCGATCACGCCCTTGCGCATGCCGCCTTGCATCGACCCGCCGAGCTCGCTCCACAACGTCTCGAACAACCCATAAACGTACGTATCGTGCTCGAGGACCGTTCGGCTCATCGAGTAGATGCCGCAGCCGCGCGAGTAGTCGCCGTCGAAGGTCACGCGCGAGAGCGTTTCCGGATCGTCGACGTTGAAGCTGATGCCCGCTTGAAAGCCGCCGCACGGTCCGTCGACGAGCTTGATGCGGTTGCGGACGTCGAGGTTGCGAAGCTCCGGATCCGTGACGATTCTCACGCGGTCGGCGAGGGGGTCGACGACGAACTGAAACCGAACGGCCTTGAAATTGGCCATGAGGGCGCTCGGGAGGACGTTGTAGGTCCGATAAGGCTCGCCGTCGAACGCGCCCGGCGGATCCTCGCTGACGCTGAAATAGCTGTCGTCGAGCACGAGGTCGCCGTCGATATGCTCGAGGCCCGTGCTGCGCAGAGTTCGCAGCATTTTCCAGAGCTCCTCGACGACGAGAAACGGGTCGCCGTAGCCTTTGATGCCGAGATTACCGTCGAGCACGGTGCCGTCGAACTTGCCGTCGAAGTAGACTTCCGTCCGCCACGAGTAGGCAGGCCCGAGCGTCTCGAGCGCGGCCCACGTCGTCACGAGCTTCATGACGGAGGCGGGATTGCGCGGCACGTCGGGCAGGTGGCTCAGGAGGAGCTCGGCCGAGTCGGCGTTCTCGACGACTATGCTGACGTCGTCCGGCGAGATGCCGTGCCCGGTCAGAACCCGCTCGACGGCAGGCGGCAGCTCGGCGGCCTCTGCCGTCACAAGCACGGCCAAACCGGTTAAGCTTGCGACCAGTCGCATGAGCGGCCATTGTGCCGAATTTCGGGGAATGCAGATAGACACGCCCGCGCGGGAGACGATTGTGAGCGCATTCAAACAAATATCGAGAGTGACGATCATCGGAATCGGTTTGGCGGCGACGTCAGCCGCGCTCGCGGACGAGCCGAGCCTCACGGATCGGCAAGCCATCGAGGAAGTGCTCAAGCGCGCCAACGTCGGCTTCGAGCTCAGCGACCCCGACCTATTCGCGAGCGCGTTCGCCGGAGACGCCGTCTACGAGCTTACGGGGCAAGGGCCCGTGTTTGGCTACCAGAAGATGCGCTATTCGGGGCGCGCCGACATACGCACGATCATCGCGGATCGCCTCGAGCGCGCGCGCAACACAGATCCCGCGACGCTGAGCTACGATCCCGCGAGCCTCCGTCGCTACAACCGCAATACGGATTCCTTCATCGAGATTCTCGACGCGGACTCGGCACGCCACGTCTCGACGTGGATGGTCGTCATGAAAACGAATGTCGACATTCACATCTCGGCGATCGGCCGGTACGAGGACGAGCTCGTCAAGCGCGACGGTCAGTGGTTGATCTTGCACCGCGTGCGTAGCGAATAATCTTCAGCGAACCGCCGCAAACTCGCGCGCTGCGGCAGACCACGGCGGGGCCGAATCGAGCGCCGCGGGGACCTCTTCGGGTGTCGCCACGACTTGCCACATTTGGCGATGGCGCTCGTCCATGAAGCGCTCGGCGATCGCATGCTCGAGCAAATCGATGAGCCGTCCGAAAAAACCCCGCGTGTTGACGAGCACGATCGGATGCGTATAGAAGCCCAGGCGCTTCAACGTGATGGCCTCGAACAGCTCCTCGAGCGTCCCCGAGCCGCCCGGCAAAGTCACGAGCCCCGCGCTCGCGGAAAGCATCGCGTGCTTGCGCGCGCGCATATCCTCGACGATACGGAGCTCCGTGAGGTCCCGGTGCCCCCACTCGAGCTCCATCATGAACTTGGGAATAATGCCGATGACCTTGCCGCCCGCGGCAACCGCACCGTCGGCGAGCGCGCCCATCGAGCCGACGGCGCCGCCGCCGTAGATGATCGAGTAGCCGCGCTCGGCGAGCACTTGGCCGAGCTTGCGAGCGACGCCGCGATACACTTCGTCGCAGCGCTGGCTCGAAGCGCAATAGACGCAAATGCTCGTTTCACTCACGGCGGCGATTATAATCGGCGCGCCCCCAACCATGAGCGACGCGAAGATCATCTACACGCACACGGACGAAGCACCGGCGCTTGCGACCTACTCTTTGTTGCCGATCATTCGCGCGCTGACGAAGCCCGCGAGCGTCGTCATCGAGACCAAGGACATATCGCTTGCCGGGCGCATCATCGCGACCTTTCCCGAGAGCCTCGAACCGGGCCAACGTCAACCCGACGACCTCGCCGAGCTCGGCGCGCTTGCGCAGACGCCGGAGGCGAACATCATCAAGCTCCCCAACATCAGCGCTTCGGTCCCGCAGTTGGCGGCAGCGTTGAAAGAGCTCCAACACAAGGGCTACAAGCTTCCCGACTATCCCGAGGAACCGCGCAACGAGGCCGAGAGGAAGACGAAGGCACGATACGCGAAGGTGCTGGGCAGCGCCGTCAATCCGGTCCTCCGCGAAGGCAACTCGGATCGGCGCGTGGCGAGCGCCGTCAAGCAGTACGCGAAAAAACACCCGCACTCGATGGGCGCGTGGAGCGCGAGCTCGAAGTCGCACGTCGCGCACATGCGCGACGGGGATTTCTATTCGAGCGAGCAGTCCGCGGTCATCGCCAAAGCAGGCACGCTCAAGATCGAGCACACGGACGCGCGCGGCAAGAAGACCGTGCTCAAGGAGTCGGTCAAAGTCCTCGCAGACGAGGTCGTAGCCTCCGCCGTGATGCGCCGCCGGCCACTCCGCGAGTTCTATGAGCGCGAGATCGCCGCCGCGAAAGCGCAAGGTGTGCTCGTGTCGCTCCACGTCAAAGCAACGATGATGAAGGTCTCCGACCCCATCATTTTCGGCCACGCGGTCACGATCTATTACGAGGACGTTTTCGCGAAGCACGCCGCAATTTTCAAAGAGCTCGGTGTCGAGCCGAACAACGGCATCGGCGACGTTTACGCCAAGATCGCGGAGTTGCCGGCGGGGAAACGCGAAGAGATCGAGAGCGACATCGCCGCCGTCTATAAGAGCCAAGCGCCGCCCGCGATGGTCGATTCGGACAAGGGCATCACGAATTTCCACGTGCCGAGCAACGTGATCATCGATGCGTCGATGCCGGCGGCGATCCGCGCCTCCGGCAAGATGTGGGGCCCCGACGGCAAGCTCCACGACATGAAGGCGATGATCCCGGATCGCTGCTACGCGGGCATCTATCAGGAGGTCATCGAGGACTGCAAGAAGAACGGCGCGTTCGACGTGGCGACGATGGGCAACGTCGCGAACGTCGGGCTCATGGCGCAACAAGCCGAGGAGTACGGCTCGCACGACAAGACTTTCGAGATCGCGAGCGCGGGCACGGTCCGCGTGGTCGACGGCGCCGGCAAAACGCTGCTCGAGCACGCGGTCGATGAAGGCGACATCTGGCGCATGTGCCAGACCAAAGATCTCCCGATTCGCGATTGGGTCAAGCTCGCGGTCGCCCGCGCGCGCGTCACGGGCGCGGCCGCTATCTTCTGGCTCGACGACAAGCGCGCGTACGACCGCAATATCATCGCGAAGGCGCAGCGCTACCTGCGCGATCATGATACGTCCGGTCTCGACATCCGCATCCTGGCGCCGGTCGAGGCGACGCGCGCGACGCTACGTCGGGTCCGCGACGGGCTCGATACGATCTCCGTGACCGGCAATGTGCTTCGCGACTATCTCACGGATCTCTTTCCGATCCTCGAGCTCGGCACGAGCGCCAAGATGCTCTCGATCGTGCCGCTGCTCGCGGGCGGCGGGCTCTACGAGACGGGCGCGGGCGGCTCGGCACCCAAGCACGTGCAACAATTCGTCGCAGAGAACTACTTGCGTTGGGACTCGCTCGGTGAGTTCCTCGCGCTCGCGGCTTCGCTCGAAGACCTGGGCCGCAAAACGGGAAACCAAAAAGCGCTCGCCATCGCGACGGCGCTCGACCAAGCGACCGGCCAGATTCTCGAGAACGACAAATCCCCGGCGCGCAAAGTCGGCGGGCTCGATAATCGCGGCAGTCATTTCTATCTCGCGCTTTATTGGGCGCGGGCAGTGGCGACGCAAACCGCCGACCAGGAGCTACGCGCCAAGTTCGCGCCGCTCGCGGAGAAGCTCGCGCAGAACGAAGCCAAGATCGTTGGCGAGCTCGCGAAAGTGCAAGGCAAGCCCGTCGATCTCGGCGGTTACTATCGGCCGGATCCAGCGCTCGCGGCGCGCGCGATGCGGCCGAGCGCGACGTTGAACGCGCTCATCGACGGATTTGCGAAGTAGGTACGGCCCCCGAGGGCGAGCCGCGCTAGTCTCTGTGCGTGGTTCGAAAGCTCAACACGTACGCGCTCATCGCCAGCGCATTGCTGCTGCTCGTTTCCTTTTGGAATCGTAACGCGTTACCGGCAAACATCGCTTTCGCGCGCGCGTTGCAAGACGAGCCGCGCCAAAGGAAACTCGACGAGCGCCCGTTCTCGGTCTCTTACGAAAACGTGCGATACACGGTCGACCCGCAGTATTCATACGAGCTCTACGGCATGGTCGTCTCGTATCGACAGCACGACGGCGAGAGCACGATGCACCGGCGCGCGAACGATCATTTGAACGTCGCCGACGTCTGCGTCGTTTGGAGCGACACGGCCGTAAGCCCCTACCTCCGGAAGATCGATTTCTGGAATGGAATCTTCACGTGCAACGTCCAGACGAGCGACGACGTCGCTTGGGCGCATTTCAAGATGAATCAACTGTCCAACAATCACCTGCTTTCTGCCGATCACGCCACGCGCGAGCGGATAGACAGCATTCGGATCGGCGATCAGATTCGTATCAAGGGGCGGCTGGCATCCTACGGGGCCGTCGGCGGGCCCGTGCGCGGCACGAGCACGACGCGCGACGACTCCGGCAACGGCGCCTGCGAGACGATCTTCGTCGATGAATTCGAGATCATTGCGCCCGCATTCAATGGCTGGCGCGCGGCAATGCACGTCTCGATCGGCGTGCTCGCGTTGTGCCTGATACTGCACTTCGCGATGCCGTATCGCGCAAACGACTAAGGGTCGCGACTGAAGTCGCTCCCACACTTTCGGCGTCAGCCCGCGCGCCACGAGACCGCGACATTCTCGGCCGCAGCTGCTTCGAGCAGCTTGATGAGCGGATAGGCCCGCTGCGCGAGCCCGACTCGTGGCGGCTCGCCGCCGGGCTCGTTGTCTTTCCCCGGCTTCTTCTCACTCGGCGGCAACGCGGCGACGGCCTTGCGCAATTTCTCGAGCGCCGCGGCGACATCTTCCGCAGCGATCGCGCTCGGCACCGTGCCGCTGTGGCCCATGAGCGTGAGCATCTGCTTCGCGACATCGCCGAACATCGTGATGTTCGCGTATGCCTGCGTCTGGAACGTCACCAACATTCGCGATCCCCGCATCTCGCCGTTGCCAGCATACAATAGCGCGCATGGCAAATCTGGTCACGTTGAGTCGGCTCGTGCTGCTCATTGTCGTTGCACGCCTCTTCTACGTGGAGAACGACATCGCCCAGCTCGCGAGCCTCGTTCTCATCATCGTGATGTACGTTACGGACGCACTCGACGGTTACGTGGCGCGCAAAC
>DATBLZ010000031.1:0-5967 GCA_036555065.1 Gammaproteobacteria bacterium | reverse complement strand
ACCTCGACCTCGTCGCCGATCTGCACGACCTTGTGCGGATTGACGTTCTTGTTCGTCCAATCCATCTCCGAGACGTGCACGAGGCCTTCGACGCCCTCTTCGATCTCGACGAAGCAGCCGTAGTCCGCGATGTTCGTGACTTTGCCGAAGAGCCGCGTGTTCGGCGGATAGCGCCGCGCGAGATCGGTCCACGGATCGGCGCCGAGCTGCTTCAAACCCAGCGATACGCGATTACGCTCCCGGTCGAACTTCAGGACCTTGACCTGGAGCTCCTGACCGACGCTCACGACCTCGGAAGGATGCTTGACGCGCTTCCACGCCATGTCCGTGATGTGCAATAGACCGTCGATCCCGCCGAGATCCACGAACGCGCCGTAGTCGGTCAGGTTCTTGACGACGCCTGTGAGCTCCGTGCCTTCTTGCAGATTCTGCAGCAGCGACTCGCGCTCGGCGCTGAACTCTTCCTCGACGACTGCGCGGCGCGAAACGACGACGTTGTTGCGCTTTTGATCGAGCTTGATGACTTTGAACTCGAGCGTGCTGCCTTCGAGCGCGACGGGATCGCGGACCGGGCGCACGTCGACGAGCGAGCCCGGGAGGAACGCGCGGACGAGATCGATATCGACCGTGAAGCCGCCGCGCACGCGGCCGCTAATGGTGCCGGTGACGACCTTTCCGGCCTTGAAAGACTCCTCGAGGCTAATCCACGTGCGCGCGCGCTTTGCTTTCTCACGCGACAGACGCGTCTCGCCGAAGCCGTCCTCGACGGTATCGAGCGCAACCTCGACCTCGTCGCCGATGGCGACCTCGAGCTCACCGCGCTCGTTCAGAAACTGGCTGGCGGGAATGACGGCTTCGGACTTGAGACCCGCATTGACGATCACGACATCCGAGTTCACGTCTATGACCGTACCGGTCAAGATCGAGCCGGGCCTGATCTTCTGGTTGCCCAGGCTCTCTTCCAACAACTCCGCAAAGGATTCGCTCATCTGTACTCTTTAGTTCTCATCACGCCCTTGCATCCGGCGCAGGCGGTCTACCATCGATCGGCGCCGACATCCTGTCAGTGCCGCGCCATTTGTCCCTTATCCGATTCCAAGCTCCGCGAGCCACCGCGTTATGCGGGCAAGGACTTCCTCGACCGTAACGCCCGTGGAATCGACGACTCGCGCGCCCTCCGCAGGCCGCAGCGGTGCCACCGACCGGCTCGCATCGCGACGGTCGCGCTCCGCGATCTCCCTGGAAAGGTCCGGCAGGCTAACATCAATCCCCTTTCCTTTCAACTGCTTATGGCGCCTGTGTGCCCTCTCTTCTGGGGTCGCCGTGAGGAACACTTTGAGGACCGCGTCCGGGAACACGACCGTGCCCATGTCCCGGCCGTCGGCGACGAGGCCCGGCGCGCGCGCGAAAGCACGCTGCCGCTCGAGTAGGGCGCGGCGCACGACCGGCAAGCGGGCCACCTGGGAGGCGGCCTCGCCGGACTTCTCGGACCGGAGGATCTCACTGACTTCCTCGGCACCGAAAAACACCTGCTCGCCCTCGGCGGGGCCGAAGCTGACCGGCAGCGATGCTGCGAGCTCGGCGAGCGCCGCGCTGTCGTCGAGCGCGACGCCGCGGCGCTGTGCCGCGAGCGCCACGAGCCGGTACAGCGCTCCCGAGTCGAGGAAATGCCAGCCGAGCTGCAGCGCAAGCAGCCGGCTCACCGTGCCCTTTCCCGAGCCGCTCGGACCGTCGATGGCGACGACGGGCACGCGCGCCGGTGGGCTTGGTCTAGTTGCGGCCACGCGCGCTCTGCTCCGTAACTTCGATGTCGAGACCCGCCGTCCCGGCAACCGCCGCGAAAGTGGGGAACGACGTTGCGACCTGATCGGTCTTGAGGATTTCCATCGAGCCCGAGCACAGCAGGCTCGCAACCGCGAACGCCATCGCGATGCGGTGGTCGCCGTCGCTGTCTACGACGCCGCCGCGTAAGCCCCCGCCCTCGACCACGAGACCGTCGGGCCGTTCCTCGACGTTCGCACCTACCGCCTTCAGAGCTCGCGCCATCATTGCGATGCGGTCGCTCTCCTTGTGGCGCAGCTCTTCGGCGCCGGTAACGACGGTGCGCCCTGTCGCCCCGGCCGCCGCGACGAACAGGATCGGGAACTCATCGATCGCCAACGGAACGAGCTCCGACGGAACGCTGATTCCGCGCAGCGCACTCTTCGTGACGAGGAGGTCGGCAACGGGCTCGGCGCCGAGCTTGCGTCGAGCGCGCTGCTCGATGCGCGCACCCATGCTTTCGAGAATCGTGAGCAGTCCGGTCCGCGTGGGATTCACGCCGACGCCCTTGATCAGCAACCCTCGATCGGCTCCAAGGCAGGCTGCAACGATGAAGAAGGCAGCCGATGAGAAATCCCCGGGAACTTCGATCGTTGTGCCGCGCGGCATGGTCGGTCCGTCGAGCGCGACGGTATTCCGATTCGCGTCTTGGCGAACGTCGACGCCCATCGTCGCGAGCATGCGCTCGGTATGATCGCGGCTTGTGCCCGGGGAACGAATCGTCGTGCGGCCGGTTGCGCCGAGTCCGGCGAGCAGCAACGCCGACTTGATTTGCGCGCTCGCGACGGGGAGCTCGTGGTCGATGCCGCGAAGTTTCGCGCCGCCAAGAATTCGCACGGGCGCACTGCCGGCCGTCGTCTCGATACGGGCCCCCATCTGGCGCAGCGGTGCTGCGACTCGCTCCATGGGCCGCCGCCGCAAGGAGGCATCGCCCGTGAGCTCGGTGTCGAAAGCTTGCCCTGCGAGCAAGCCCATCATGAGCCTGAGACCCGTGCCGGAGTTGCCGAAATCGAGCGCGCCCGGGGGCGCGCGCAACGCGCGCGCACCGCGGCCTTCGATCGTGAGCGTGCCTTCCTGGCTAAGCCGAATCTCGACGCCGAGCGCAGTCAGCGCATTGCGTGTCGCGACGCAATCTTCGCCCTCGAGGAAGCCATTGACCGTCGTGCGTCCCTCCGCGATTGCGCCAAGCATGAGTGCCCGATGCGAGATCGACTTATCGCCGGGAACAGAGATCTCTCCACCGATGCGTGCGCCGGGAGCGACGCGAAAACGTTGCACTAGAGGACGGCCTTTGGATAAGCGCCGAGCACACGGAACAGGTTGGCGCCTCTTTGCACCTCGCCGAGCGCCTTTTTGACCGGCTCCTCGTCGGCATGGCCGTCGATATCGACGAAGAAGACATAGTCCCACTTGCGCTTGCGCGACGGCCGCGACTCGATGCGCGTCATGTTCACGCCGTGGCGGGCGAGCGGCTCGAGCAAATGCATGAGCACGCCCGGCCCTTCGGTACCGGTCGCGGACAACAACAGAGACGTTTTGTCTTGCCCGCTCGACGGAAACATCTTGCGGCCGATGACGAGGAAACGCGTCGTGTTGTCGCCTTCATCCTCGACGTTGTTGAACAGTATGCGCAGATCGTAGAGCTGTGCCGCGGCGTCCCCGGCGAGCGCCGCGGTGCCGTCTTCGTCGCGCGCACGGCGCGCCGCTTCGGCGTTGCTCGCGACCGTAATGCGCTCGACATCGGGCAAATGTTGTGCAAGCCAGGCGCGGCACTGCGCAAACGACTGCGCATGCGAGCAGACACGTTTGATCCGACCGAGATCCTTCATGCGCCCCATGAGATGTTGGTGAATCCTGAGCTCCACTTCGCCGCAGATCTTGAGCGGCGAGGTCAGAAACATGTCGAGCGTGTGGTTGACCGTGCCTTCGGTGGAGTTTTCGACCGGCGCGACGCCGAAATCGGCGACACCCGCCTCGACCTCGTGGAACACGTCGTCGATCGAAGTCACCGAGAGTGCGCGCACGGAGTGGCCGAAGTGCTTCGTGACCGCGGATTGCGTGAAGGTTCCTTCCGGTCCCAAGTAGGCGACGCGCAACGGCTCTTCCTGCGCAAGGCACGCCGACATGAGCTCGCGAAAGAGCCGGACCATCTCCTCATTGCTGAGCGGGCCCCGATTGCGCTCGACGACGCCGCGCAAGACCTGAGCCTCGCGCTCGGGACGGTAAAACTCGGCCTTCCCCTTGAGCCCTTTGAGCTCGCCGATCTTGTGCGCGCAATGCGCACGCTCGGAAATCAGCCGTTGGATCTCGGCGTCGATCCGATCAACCTCCTTTCTAATCGAGTCGAGCGTCGCTGGTTTCTTGGTGCTCATTTCAGGACTCGACGACTGGCAACACGCGTACCGACAGTATGCCATCGATAGCCGCGATGCGTTTCAACGTATCGGCGCTCGCAGGTGAATCGAGGTCCACGAGCGTGTACGAGATGTCGCCGCGCGACTGGTTGAGCATGTCGGCGATATTGATCCCCTGTGCCGCGAGCGTCGAGAGAATCTGCGCGACCATGTTCGGCACGTTCCTGTGCGGAATCGCGACACGGTCTTTGCGCGCGCGCGGCAGGACGGTTTCGGGAAAGTTGACCGAGCTGCGCACGTTGCCGTGCTCGAGAAACTCCTTGAGGTTCTCGGTGACCATGATCGCGCAGTTCTCTTCTGCCTCGGCAGTCGATGCGCCGAGGTGCGGAAGACAGATCACGTTCGGATGATCCTTGATTGCACGCGCCGGGAAATCCGTGACGTACTTTGCCAAGTGCTTACTCTCGAGCGCCGCGAGCACGGCGTTGACGTCGACGATCTCGCTGCGCGAGAAGTTCAGCAGCGTGCCGTTTCGCGGCATGAGCTTGAGACGTGCGGCGTTGACGAGGCCGCGCGTGTCGGGTGCGAGAGGCACGTGAACCGTGACGACATTCGAGCGGCTGAAGAGGTCGTCGATGCTGATCGCTTTTTGCACTGCGGCCGAAAGCTGCCACGCGCGCTGCACGGTGATGTTCGGGTCGTAACCGATGACCGGCATGCCTAGATTCAGGGCCGCGTTGGCGACCTCGACGCCGATGGCGCCCAGACCCACGACGCCGAGCGTGCGGCGCGGGAGCTCGAAGCCGACGAACTCCTTCTTGCCGGATTCGACGGCCTTGTCGATCTCCTCATCGGAGCCGTGAAGGTTGCGCACGAAGGCGCTCGCCGCGATCAGATTGCGCGCGGCGAGAAACAAGCTCCCGAGCACGAGCTCCTTGACCGCGTTTGCATTCGCGCCGGGCGCATTGAACACCGGAATTCCGCGCTCGCTCAATTTCGCGACGGGAATGTTGTTGACACCCGCGCCCGCGCGCCCGACCGCGAGGACGCTCGCGGGAATCTCGAGCTTGTGCATGTCGCCCGAGCGCACGAGGATCGCATCGGGCCGGCTGAGCTCCGAGGCAACCTCGTATTGCGCGCGGGGCAGGCGCTCGAGTCCGCCTGCCGCGATGTTGTTGAGCGTCTGGATTTTGAACACCATCGCCTAACCTTTCCGTCGCTCGAAGTCGCGCATGAACTCGATCAGCGCGTCGACTCCGGATTCGGGCATCGCATTGTAGAGGCTCGCGCGCATTCCGCCGACGAGCCGGTGACCCTTGAGATTTGCAAGCCCCGCGTCGTGCGCTTCGGCGAGGAAGGCCTTCTCGAGCGTCGCATCGCGCAACGTAAACGGCACGTTCATCCAGGAGCGGCACTGCGGATCCACGGGGTTTGCGTAAAAGTCGGATGCATCGATCGCGGCATAGAGCTTCGCGGCCTTGCGGTGGTTGCGCAACGCCATGGCCTTGAGGCCACCCTGCTCCTTGAGCCATTCGAAAACGAGCGCTGCCATGTACCACGAGAACGTTGCCGGCGTATTCCACATCGAATCGGATTGGGCCATGGTCTGATAGTTAATGACGCCCGGCGTGATGCGGCGCGCGCGCCCGAGCAAGTCCTCGCGCACGATGACGAGCGCTACACCCGCTATGCCGATGTTCTTCTGCGCACCCGCATAGATGACCCCAAACTTGCTCACGTCGACCGGCCGCGACAGCAATGTCGACGACATGTCGGCGACCAACGGTGCGGC
>DATBLZ010000017.1:0-9045 GCA_036555065.1 Gammaproteobacteria bacterium | reverse complement strand
TTGATCCTATTTCTAGAGACCGGGGTCGTCGTAACTCCGTTTCTGCCGGGTGATTCGCTGCTCTTTGCCGTGGGCGCGATCGCTGCCACGGGCCAAATCGACGTCCAGCTAGTGCTCGTGCTCCTCACGGCCGCGGTCATTCTCGGTGACAACACGAACTACTGGATCGGCCGCGGCGTCGGGCCGCGGGTGTTCACGCAGCACAGCCGGTTCCTCAAGCACGAGCATCTCGTGCGCACACAACGGTTTTACGAGCGCCATGGGGGTAAAACCGTCGTGCTCGCGCGCTTCGTTCCGATCATCCGCACTTTCGCGCCATTTGTCGCCGGCGTCGGGCGCATGCGATACCCGCGCTTTCTCGCATTCGACGTGGGCGGAGGAATCCTCTGGGTCTGCGGCTTTATCTTGCTCGGCTACTACTTCGGCAGTCAGCCGCTAGTCAAAGAAAACTTCGGGCTCGCGATCATTGCCGTCATCGTCCTTTCGCTGCTGCCGCCGATATTCGAAGCCTGGCGAGTCCGGGCGCGACGGCCCAGCGCCCCATAACGCCGAGTCCAATTCCGTGCGTGCGCCAATCTGCGCGAGGTGGGTAACATTCGCGTTGCTCGCTGCGTGCGGGCGAGGGGCTGATGCTCCGCCGACGAGCTCGGTTCCGGCGCCGATTGCTGCCTTCGTTGGCGGGCAGGCATGTGTGGGCTGTCATGCCTCGCAGGCCGGCGCATGGGCGGGTTCGCACCACGCGCTTGCCATGCAGCGGGCGACCGCGAACACGGTGCGCGGTGATTTCGGCAGCGGCGAGGCCTCGCTCCCCACGGCGGGTACGCGATTCTTCCGGCGGGGCGCCGAATTCTGGATCAACACGGATGACGCAGACGGAAGCCCACGCGACTTTCGTGTGGACTACACCTTCGGCGTCGAGCCGCTTCAGCAATACCTCGTGGCCCTCGATCGCGGCCGCTACCAAGCGCTGACCACAGCGTGGGATACGCGTCCGGCCGAGTCCGGCGGACAGCGGTGGTTTCCGCTGACCGACGTCACTGACCCCGATGATCCCTTGCATTGGACTGGCGTCTTTTACAACTGGAATTCCTCGTGCGCGGAGTGCCATTCGACGGGACTGACCAAGAATCTCGATCCTGCGACTGGAGCTTTTGCAACGACGTGGTCGAGCGACAACGTCGATTGCGAGGCGTGCCACGGTCCGGGCTCGTTGCACGCGGCTGCGCCGACCACGGCGCGTCTCGAGCTCGAGGCAGTCGCGCGGAGTTGGGTAATCACCGCAGGTGCCCGCATCGCGCAACGCGTTCCCGCCGGTGCAGGAGATCGCGAGATCGAGGTTTGCGCAGTGTGTCATTCGCGACGGACACAACTCAGCGATGCCTACCAACCTGGCGATTCGCTCCTCGAGGCATTTCGTCCGGCTTTACTCGACGCAGCCCTCTATCAGGCGGACGGCCAGATTCTGGACGAGGTCTACGAGTACGGCTCGTTTCTGCAGAGTCCCATGTACGCGGCCGGCGTCACGTGCACTGACTGCCACGATCCACATAGCGGGCAGGCGCGCGCGACGGGTAATGGACTCTGCGCCACGTGTCATTTGCCGAGCGCTTTCGACACAGCCGAGCATCATCGGCACACCGCGGGCAAGAGCGGCTCGTTCTGCGTCGATTGTCATATGGGAGAGCGCACGTACATGGTCGTCGACGGGCGGCGCGACCACAGCTTTCGCGTGCCACGGCCGGATTTGTCGGTGCTCCTCGGGGTGCCGAACGCATGCAACAGTTGCCACCAGGATCGACCCTCCGAATGGGCCGCTGCCGAGGTCGCAACGTGGTTTCCCGGCGGTCGCAGCGGCACGTTCCACTACGCGCAAGCTTTGCAAGCCGGCCGCGCATGGGCCGCGGACCGGCATGAGCTCTTGGCACGCGTCATCGGCGATTCGGCGATGCCGCCGATCGTGCGGGCGACGGCGATCGGCCTGCTGGCCGCGCAGATGGACGATTCCGACGTCGAGCTCATCGGCGCAAGCCTGCGCGACACTTCCGAGCTCGTCGAGCTCGCTGCGCTCGAGGCCCTCGAGAGCGTCCCCGTGAGCGTGCGTGTCGACCTTGCGCAGCGCTTTCTCAGCGATGCCCCAACCGCGCTGCGAATGGCGGCGGCGCGAAATCTTTTGCCCGCGCGCGACGGGCTCAGCGCCGCGCGCCGTGCAGACCTCGACGCAGCGCTCTCTGCGTACACGGCTGCGCAGCAGTTCAATGCGGACCGGGCCGAAGCGCTGCTGAACCTCGGGAACCTCGAGGTCGAGAGAGGCGCTCTCGAGGCAGCCGAGACCACTTATCGCCAGGCGCTCGAAAGACAACCGCGATTCGCGCCGACGTATGTGAATTTGGCGGACCTCTACCGGCGCCAAGGGCGCGAGCGCGAGGCCGAGGAAGTGCTGCGCCGCGGAATCGAGCTCGCGCCGACCGAGCCGAGCCTCAAGCATGCGTTGGGGCTGTCGCTCGTGCGCAGCCAGCGGCTCGATCAAGCGCTGCCGCTGCTTCGCGAGGCGAGCGAGCAGGGTGCCGCTGAGCCCCTGTACGGCTACGTCTACGGAGTCGCATTGCATTCGAGCGGTTCCGCGGACGCGGGCCTCGAGGAGCTCGAAAATGCACATGAACGTTTCCCGGGATACGCCCCGGTGCTGTTTGCGTTGGCGACGATGCATCGCGATGCGGGCGATCTCGAGAGCGCGCGCGAGTACGCACATCGTCTGCTCGACGTCTCGCCCGGTGATACGGCGGCACGCGCGCTCGCGGCCGAGCTCGATACGACGAACCGTTGAAGGCTCCGCTGGTTTGCCTCGATCGAGGCATTCGTTCATCATGCCGGCCCACGTATGCGCTCAATGACCATCTGCGCGCTCTTGCTCCTCTCCGCCGCGGCTGCGGCGCAACCTCCGGCCGCAGCCCCCGCCCCGGATCCGCTCACGGGCAGCGCCACGCTCGGCTATCTCGCGACTAGCGGCAATACGGAAAGTAAGAACGCGAACGCGTCCCTCAAGATCGATTGGGACCGCGGTGGCACGTGGGTCCACGGATGGACCGCGCAATTCGTCAGCGCACGCACCGACGGAATAACGACCGCGGAGTCCTACGCGGCCGGCTACAAAGGGCAGCGGGACTTCTCCGCGACGAGCTACCTATTCGCAGCGGCGGACTGGCGCAAGGACCGTTTCTCGGGCTACGACGAGCAGGTCTCCGAGACCGTCGGCTATGGCCGCAGGCTCATCGACAACGAGCGCCACATGCTCGCCGTCGAGGGCGGCGCGGGCTTCAAGCAGTCGACGCTTGCCGACGGAACGGATGTAGACGACACGATCGTCCGCGGCGGGCTCAATTACCTACTGCACATAAGCGAAACGTCGGAGTTCGAGCAGAAGCTCATCACCGAGATCGGCAGCGAGAACACATACACCGAGTCCGTCACGGCCCTGCGCGCCAGGATCATCGGCAACCTCGCGATCGTGCTTTCCTACACGATCAAGAACAATTCGGACGTTCCGCCCGGAATCGAAAAGACCGATACCTTTACGGCGATCTCTCTCGAATACGGCTTCTGACGGAGGAAGTCGCGACCGCATCCGCCCGTCCGCCGCGGGTTGTGCCTGCCTATTAGGGCGTTTCGCGTTGTTCCACGGGCGCGCGCCGCCGCTGCCACACGTACACCGGTATGCCGAGCACGAGCAGCATGAGCCCGTATAGAACGGCTTCTGGCCCGCAGCCGTAAAGCACGAAGATCGAGAACAGAAATGCGATGACCTCAACGGCCCCAATCCGGAGTTTCGATGCGCCTTTACCGGATCGGCTCGCTATCAAGCCGACGGCGAGCGAGCAGAAGGCGTAAGGAATGACAGCGGCCATCGTGCTGAGGCTGACGACGAGGTCATAGAACGCCTGCACGCCCGGCGCGCCTGCGGCCTGAATGAGCACAAGCGCCGTCGCGAGCGTGGCCGAAAGAATGATCCCCACGGCTGGCACGCCACGCTTCGAAAGCCGCCCGAACACGGGCGGGAACAGCTTGTCCTGCGCCGCTGCCATCGGCACCTGGCCCATGAGCAGCGTCCAACCGTTGAGCGCGCCGAGCGATGAGATGATCACGGCCAGGGTGATCGCCCACGCGCCCACCGAGCCCCACATCATCCGCGCGGCATCGGTAAACGGCGCTACCGAAGCGACGAGCTCGCCACGCGGCACGATGCCCATGACGGCGACCGTGCCGAAAACATAGAGAAGCCCAGCGATGCTGATGCCGAGGATCGTCGAGCGCGGGATCGTACGCTCTGGGTCGCGGACGTCGCCGGCCGGCACCGTCGCCGACTCGAGGCCGAGAAACGCGAACATCGTGAGCGGCGCGAGCGCCGCGCTCGCCGCGAACAACGATTCACCGCTCGGATTGAAGTCGGCGAGATTCGCCGGCTGGATGAAAAAGAGCCCGATCAACGCGATCGCGGCGAACGGCACGAGCTTCGTGTACGTCGTGAGCTCAGAGAAGAAGCCCGCGGCCTTCACGCCGCGGAGGTTGACGAGAACCACGAGCCAAATCGCGCCCAACGTCAACGCGACAGCGATGGTGCGGGTCGTAGGCCCCGGGCCCAACGCAACCAGCGAGGCGCTCCTCAGCACGTCGATGATCGCGCCCGCGAACGCGAGCCCGATGACGGGCAACGATGCCCAAACGGAGATCCAGTAGCCCCACGCGATCAAGAACCCCGCAAAGTCGCCGTAGGCCATTCGGGTGTAAGCGTATGGGCCGCCCGTGGCAGGCGCGAGACGCGCCAAACGCGCGAACGTGAGCCCCAAGCAGATCGCGCCACCGCCCATGACGATCCAGGCAAGGATCGCGAGCAGCCCGTAGGGCGCGACCGCGGAGGGGGAAAGATAGAAGCCGGAGCCCACCATGTTGCCGACCACGACGGCCGTGCACGCAGCGAGGCCGAGGCTCTTGCCGTTCGGGGACGCCATACCCGCTCCTATTTCGCGAAAACCGTGGGTCCCTTCGGTACGATCGTCGTTCCCGCCTTCCCTGCGAGAATCTTGCTCAAGTCCGGCAGCGCGCCGATTGCAGCCTTCTTACCCGTCGCTGCCGCGAAACGGCAGGCAGCATCCACCTTCGGCCCCATCGAGCCGGCGGCGAACTGCGTGGCGGAAAGTGCGGCCGGCGAGGAGCGGCGAATCGCTTTCTGGGTCGGCTTACCCCAATCCATGAACACGGCCTCTGCGTCGGTCAACATGACGAAAAGGTCCGCTTTGAGCTCGCGCGCGAGGAGCTCTGAGCACAAATCTTTGTCGATGACGGCTTCGACGCCGATGAGGTGCCGCTTCTTGCCCTTCTCGTACATCGTCGGAATGCCGCCGCCACCGGCGCAGACCACGATCGTGCCCCGCTTGAGCAGCCACTGGATCGGCCGGATCTCGAAGATCCGTTTGGGCAACGGCGATGGCACGACGCGACGCCACTTGCTGCCGTCCTGCTTGATGCTGAAGCCCTTTTCCCTGGCGAGGCGCTCGGCTTCTGTTTTCTCGTAGACGGGCCCGACGAACTTGGTCGGATTCTTGAATGCGGGGTCGTCCCCGTCGACCTCGACCATCGTGAGCATCGTTGCGAACGGCACCTTGAAGGGGAGCAGATTGCCGAGCTCCTGCTCGATCATGTAGCCGATCGCGCCCTCGGTCTGCGCGCCGAGCACGTCGAGCGGCGCGTTCTCGTCGGGCTCGTAGGCAGCATCCTGAAGGGCCAGCAGTCCGACCTGGGGCCCGTTCCCGTGAGTGATCACGAGCTGATGCTTCTTCGCGATCGGCGCGAGCGCCTTCGCCGCGACTTTGACGTTCGCGCGCTGAACCTCCGTCGTCATCGGCTCACCGCGCTTGAGCAGCGCATTGCCGCCTAGCGCTACCACGATACGCATGGCCTCAGTCTCCGAGCGTCGCGACGAGCAACGCCTTGATCGTATGCAGCCGGTTTTCGGCCTGCTCGAATGCGATGTTCTGCTCGGATTCGAACACCTCGTTCGTGACCTCGAGCCCGTCCTTGATCCCGTAGTTCTTCGCGATCTCCTTGCCCATGGTCGTCTCAGTGTCATGGAAGGCCGGCAAGCAGTGCATGAACCGCACCTGCTTGTTGCCGCTTGCCTTCATGAGGGCCTTGTTGACCTGGAAGGGCATGAGCAGCTTGATGCGCTCCTTCCAGACTTCTTTCGGCTCGCCCATCGACACCCAGACGTCGGTGTGGATGAAGTCGGCGCCTTTGACAGCGGCCTTGGGATTGCTCGAGATCGTGAGCTTCGCGCCGTACTTGGCCTCGAGCTCGCGCGCAATCTTCTGGTACTCCTTCGACGGCCACAACGATCGCGGCCCGCAAATGCGCACGTCCATACCCATCATGCATCCGGCGATCATCAGCGAGTGGCCCATGTTCGAGCGGGTATCCCCTATGTAGGCGTATTTGATGTCGCTGATCGGCTTGTCGCTGTGCTCGCGCATCGTCAAGATGTCCGCGATCATCTGCGTCGGGTGATATTCGTCGGTGAGGCCGTTGTAGACGGGCACGCCGGCGTATTCCGCGAGCGTCTCGACGCCTTTCTGCGATGCGCCGCGATATTCGATCGCGTCGTACATTCGGCCGAGCACGCGCGCCGTATCCTTGAACGACTCCTTGTGCCCGATCTGCGAGCCCGACGGGTCGAGATAAGTGACGTTCGCACCCTGATCGTAGCAAGCCACCTCGAATGCGCAGCGCGTGCGCGTCGAGGTTTTCTCGAAGATCAGGCAGATCTCCTTGCCGTCGAGATGTTTCTGCTCCGTGCGCGCGTATTTCGCGCGCTTGAGATCGCGGGCTAGATCTAGAAGGTAACGAAACTCGCGCTGCGTGTAATCCTGAACCGTCAACAGCGAGCGGTTGCGTAAATTGAAGCTCATGCCTTATTTCTCCATGTAGGGGCGATTCGTAGGAGCGGCTTTAGCCGCGATTCTCAATACGCAGGATCCCGCGAGATCGGACACGTCATGCAGTGTCCGCCGCCGCGCCCTCGGCCGAGCTCGGCGCCGCGGATCGTGACGACTTCTACTCCGGCCTTTCGAAGCAGCGTGTTCGTATGAGTGTTGCGGTCGTAGGCGACGACGACGCCGGGCGCGAGCGCGACGACGTTGTTGCCGTCGTCCCATTGCTCGCGCTGGGCCTCGTACGCGTTGCCGCCCGTCTCGACGACGCGGAGCTTCGCGATGCCGAGCGCGTCTTGGACGACTCCGAGCAACGGTTTGTCGTCTTTTCGGATCTCGTAGCCGCCGCTGTCATCGGTCGGATACATGCTGTAGCACGTGATCTGGTCGACCACTTCGCGGAACAGCGTGACGACGTCGCGGTCGCAGAAGCTGAAGACGGTATCGAGGTGCATCGCGGCGCGGCTCTTCGGCATGAGGCAGCCGATGACGCGCGTCGCGGCCTTGCTCTTGAAGAGCGCCTGCGCAACCTGGAGCACGGCCTGGCGCGTCGTGCGCTCGCCCATGCCGATGAGCACGGCGCCCTTGCCGATCGGCATGACATCGCCGCCTTCGACCGAAGCGCCCGTAAAATCCTCGTCGGAGTCGCCCCACCAGATCTTGAATCCGCCTTTCTCGAATCGCGGGTGAAACTTATAGATGGCCCGCTGCAGCAGCGTCTCAGGCTTGCGCGCCGGCCAGTACATCGGATTGACGGTAACACCGCCATAGATCCAGCAGGATGGATCGCGCTGGAACAGCGTGTTCGGGATCGGCGGCAGCAGGAATTCGACGGACCCGATAGCCTCCGCAAGCATCTTCTTGAGCCCACTTTCCGGCAGGTCCGAAACGGCGATTCCCCCGATCAAGTGATCCGCGAGCTTCGCGGCCGGCAGCTCGTCGAGCCACGGCCGAACGGCTGCCATCGTTCCGAGCCCCATCGAATGGGCCGTTATGCGGCGATCGAGGACGAAGCTCCGTGCTTTCTTGTTCTCGAGCGTCGTCGCGAGCATCTCGTGGAGATCGACGACCTCGATGTCGCGCTCCTGCATCTTGAGCACGAAATCGTGATGGTCCTTCTGTGCCTCGTGGACCCAGATCACGTCGTCGAACAACAAATCGTGGCAGTTGCTCGGGGTCAAGCGCTTGTGCGCGAGGCCCGGTCTACAGACCATGACCGTGTTGAGCTTGCCGACTTCCGAATGTACACCCAGTTTGGCCATGCCTGTCTCCTCGAAGCTCTCACCACGAATACATCAAGTACAGCATCGCGTGGAACCAGTCGTCGCTTCCGCCGACGAATTGCTGCGCGCCGTCGCCCGGGAAGAGGGCAGCGATGACACCCATGACGTACAAGTGGTCGTTCGCGTCCCACTCGATCGTAACATTGACCTCGTCGCCCCAGTCGTCGCTCGTAACCCCGAAGCTCGCCGGCTGATCGAGCGTGAAATTGTAGTAGAAGAGATTCAGCGTCACGCCGTCCTTCGGCTGTACCTTGGCGCGCAACATGTGGCTATCGAGGTTGCCGTTCCCGAGGGCGTACTCGCCCGTGATCTCGCCTTGGTACCAGTAGCCCCAGTCGGTGTAGCCATACGCAATCTCGCGGAAGCGCTCGTCGGTGGCCGTGCCGGGGTCGTCGCCGTCGAAATGCGCATAGCGATAGCTCAGGACCGGCGACCAGCGCGTATCCATGAATTCATAGCTGACTTGGCCGTAGTAGCCGTTCGCGTCGATTTGGCTGCTGCTCTCGTCGACGTACTCGCCGCCGAACCCGAAGCCGCTCGTCGTCTGCCAGTCGATGCGCCCAGAAAACACATCGGCGTCGACGCTTCCCGGGGTGTTCGGGTCCGCGTTCATGTACGTGCCGCCGAAGGTCACCCTCTCGCCGTAGGTGTACTCGACGTTGGTCCCATAGGCGTCGCCCTGGGTTCCGCCGGGGCGCGGCCGGGTCTTGAGCGTAAACCCTTCGGCGAGCCACTCGTCGGTTTTGAGGCTCGCGACCAACGCTTCGGAAAACGTCTTGCGCATC
>DATBLZ010000009.1:0-5153 GCA_036555065.1 Gammaproteobacteria bacterium | reverse complement strand
TAAAAGCAGCTCGCGCCTCGGCATCCAGCGACACGCGCTGCGTGTCGTACGAAGTCCCGGGATTGCCGAGCGGGACTACCAGCCGGTCGAACGAATCCTCGTCAAAGACATACAAGCCGAACACACCGTCGAGACGCTCGGTGTCGACAAGTGCCTGGAGCTCCTGGCTGAACTGGTCGCTTTCGCTCGTGTAGTTCGTGTGTAGTATTAGTAACGGCGTGTTGTCCGCATCGCGCGTACCGGTCCACTCGAGGTGTCGATCAGCCGTGATCGATTTGAACGCCAGCTTGTCGTTGAAGTCCCAACGAGCGATCAGCGATGCGCCATGGTTCTCGAGCGTGCTCGAGACGGGATACGTGCCGCCGTTGCCGAAGGCGCCCAGTGCCTGCGCATCGTTACCGCAGCGAGGATCATCGAGCGGACCGACGAGCAGAGGCGGCGGAAATGGATCGAGGATGTCAGGACATCCAGCGGCGATACTGGCTGCCCCAACGAATGTCGCCGCTTCGTTCATCGAGTCAAACACGAACGGCGACCCGTGCTCGTCCTCTTTCGTGTAATCGGCGCGCAACGTGAAATCCAGAGCATCCGAGGGTTCCCACCGCAACGCGATCTGCCCCGTGTACATGTCCTCGTCGCCGAGGTCCGTGCCGTCGGAAACGCGTGTCACGTATCCATCGCGCTGACGGCCACCAACGGAGAAGCGAGCAGCCCACGCATCGCTGATCGGCAGATCGAACGCGCCGAACAGCTCGCGCAGATTGTCGTCGCCGGCGCCCACCCGCACGGAGTTTCCAGCGTCCTCGCCCGGTGCGTTGGTCGTCAGCAGCACAGCACCGCCGATCGTGTTACGGCCAAACAGCGTACCCTGCGGCCCCCGGAGGATCTGTACGTTCGCGATGTCGCGGAAGTCCATGGCGCCGCCGACCGCGCGCCCCATGTACACCTCGTCGATATAGATACCGACGCCCGGATCAACCGCGGGGGTCGCATCTGTCTGACCGATGCCGCGGATGAAGACCTGCGCAGCGGAATTGTTGCCGGTGAGCGTTCCGTAGGAGTGGAACTGCAGATTCGGTGCGACTTTGTCCAGATCCGTCGTGGCGATGACCAGCTGGCGGTCGAGCTCCTCCGCACTCAGCGCCGTAACAGCGATCGGCGTGTCTTGGAGTCGCTCTGCACGGCGCCGCGCCGTGACGATGATCGCGTCGAGATCGTCCGCGTCCGCTGACTGCCGCTCCTCGGCGGGCAACTGCGCCGTTGCGACGCCCGCCAGAATCAATTGGGCAATTGTGATCGATGCGATCCAGCGCAGCTCGACAGCTCGAGACCGGCGGAACATGGAAGAGCGCACGTCAAACACATCCATACATCCCCCGTAAGACGTTTGCCGTTCGTATGTGTTACATACTATTTGTGTTGCCAGCAGAATGGCAAGACCGTACATTAGGTGCGCCTTCCTGCTGCGGGTCGGGAGAAGATGGTATTGCGCGATTCAAATGCGAAGCTCGAAGAACGAGCGGAAGACCGGGAGAGCCCGAAGCTAGTGTTCGAGGAACTCGATGAGCTGCTTGGCTACAGGTTGCGCCGCGCGCAGGGCGCAATGCACCGGGATTACATGGCTGCGGTAGCCGGCCTTGATCTCACACAAAAGCAAACGGCAACGCTATGGTTGATCAAGGGCAATGCCGGTGTATCGCAGGTGTCGCTCGCTGCCGCGCTCGGCATGGATCGAGCGACGATGATGTCGGTCGTCGATCGTCTCGAGGAACGTGGTCTCGTGATTCGAAAGAGATCGAATACGGATCGCCGTCGCCAGAAGCTCTACCTGACGCCAGCTGGCCAAAACATGCTGCGCAAAGTCAAGGCGCGCATCGCCAAGCACGAGGAACGATTGAAGTTGCTGTTCACCGCTGCCGAGCTCTCAGCGCTGCTGGCCGCGTTGCAGAAATTGCAGAACGCCATGTGACCGCGAGGGGCGTCGTCGAGAGCGCGGAGGGAACGCAGCGCCGGCAGGCTTTGGGCGTCAAGTTGAACCGTCAGGTTGTACCAATTGTTAGGCCGCATTTCCTGGTTTGGCTGCCCACTGGGACTTCTTGCCGCGCATGCCAAGCGGCAGCGCGAGCCCGATACGGTGGCGTGCGAAAGCGTCGCCACGATTGAGGTTGGCAAGCATCAGAGCCGCCGCATCGGCCCGATGGCTCGATGATAATGGCCGACACAACCTGGTTGATGAGACCTCGGCGAATTGGTGGAGCAGAAGGGGATCGAACCCTCGACCTCCGCATTGCGAACGCGGCGCTCTCCCAGCTGAGCTACTGCCCCACGCGGGGGCTGTATTATTGTGTACGCGCTGCAGCACCCGCAAGCGAGCCTAAGGGATGGAGAACCGCCCCCCGATCGCCTATCCTAGCGAGCCAGGCCGGCGGTCATGCGGCGGCCGTCAAACCGAAGCAATAACGATCAGGAGGACAGATTCATGAGGACTTCCGGCATTCTCAGACCGGCCATCACGGGTATCGTGCTCGGTGCGGCCAGCGTGGCGGCGCTCGCGGCGCCCGTGACTTACAACGTCGATTCCAATCACACGTACCCCACCTTCGAGGCCGACCATCTCGGCGGTTTGTCGTATTGGCGCGGCAAGATCAACTCGACATCGGGCACGGTAACGCTCGACAAAGAAGCCCAGTCAGGGACCGTCAACGTGACGATGGACATGAAAACCATCGATTTCGGTCACCAGGGGCTCAATGATCACGCGCAGACGCCCGACCTCTTCGATACGGCGCAGTTCCCGACGGCGACTTACACGGGCCGTCTCACGAACTTCCGCAACGGCTCACCGACCGCCGTCGAAGGCGAGCTCACGATGCACGGCGTCACGAAGCCCGTGACGCTTACGATCAACAAGTTCACGTGCAAGGAACATCCGATGCAGAAGCGCGAGGTTTGCGGCGCCGACGCGTCGGCAACGCTGAACCGCGCCGATTTCGGCGTGAACTTTGGTCAGCAGATGGGCTTCGGAATGGACGTGACGCTCAGGATCTCGATCGAAGCGATCGTCCCGCCGTCGTCCTAGACTGCGGCTCTGAGCCGCTGGCTCACCGTGTCGGCGCGGCCGATGGCCGAGAGCGTCGCTTGCAGCGTCGCGAACGACGAATCCTCGTCGATGCAGCACGCGGCGACCTGTTGCCCATCGACCTCGAGCAGAATCGAAGCGATCGCTTTGGCCTCGGTGCCCGGGGTCATCGCGTGCTCATCGAACGCGCGCACGGCAATGCGCACGTTGAAGTGCTTGCTGATCGCATCGGCAAGCGCCTCGATGAGCCCGTGGCCGGTACCGCGGATCTTGAGCTGCTTCGCACCCGTGCCGATACGAAACTCTCCAGTAGTGTTCGGCGTCTCGGAGTGCAAATCGTAACCGCTGAGCTGCCAGCTCGGCGGCACGGCGAGAAATCGCGTCTCGAAGAGCTCGCGCACGCGTCGTGAGGAAACCTCGCGCCCCGCAGCGTCGGCCTGCTCCTGGACGACTTGGCTAACGGCCGGATGGATCCAATTCGGCAGCGTAATGCCGTGATCCCGCTCGAGCACGAGCGCGACGCCGCCCTTGCCCGACTGACTGTTGATGCGCACGACCTCCTCGTAGCGGCGCCCGAGATCGCGCGGGTCGATCGGTAGATACGCCACTTCCCAATGCGGCAGCGAGTGCTCGCGGTGATACGCCATGGACTTTCGAATCGCATCCTGGTGGCTGCCCGAGAACGCCGCGTAGACGAGCTCGCCGACCCACGGATGACGCGGATGCACGGGCATGTCGGTGCAGCGCTTGTACACCTCGATGATTCTCGCGACGTCGCTGAAATCGAGCTTCGGCTCGATGCCTTGCGAATAGAGGTTCATGGCGAGCGTCACGATGTCCATATTGCCCGTGCGCTCGCCGTTGCCGAACAGCGTTCCCTCGATGCGATCGGCTCCGGCCATGAGGCCGAGCTCCGACGCAGCGATGGCGCAACCGCGGTCGTTGTGCGTGTGCAGGCTCACGCGGATGTAGTCGCGGTCGGCGACGTTGCGGCAGAAGTACTCGACCTGGTCGGCGAATACGTTCGGCGACGTCATCTCGACCGTCGCGGGCAAGTTGATGACGACCGATCGGCCGCGTGCCGGCTGCCAGACGTCGATGACCGCGTTGCAGACGTCGACGGCATATTCGGGCTCGGTTCCCGAGAAGCTTTCGGGTGAGTATTCGAAGAGCCACTCGGTGTCGGGATGACGCTCGGCGTGCTCTTTGAGCAGGCGCGCGCCGTTTACCGCGATCTTGATGATCTCGTCTTTGCCCGCCCGGAATACCTGCTCGCGCTGGACGCGCGACGTCGAGTTGTAGACGTGCACGATCGCGCGCTTCACTCCGGCGAGAGAAGCAAACGTTCGCTCGATGAGCTCTTTGCGCGCCTGCGTCAGAACCTGAACCGTCACCGAATCGGGGATGTGCTTCCCCTCGATCAAGCGCCGCGTGAACGCAAGCTCCGTCTCGGACGCCGACGGAAAACCGATCTCGATTTCCTTGAAACCGACCTCGACGAGCAAGCGGAAGAGCTCGAGCTTCTTCTCGACCGACATCGGATGCACGAGGGCCTGATTGCCGTCGCGCAAATCCACACTGCACCAATCGGGCGCCTTGCTGATCGTCTTGTCGGGCCACGTACGCTCGAGCGCGACGTGCGGGCGGTACGGCCGATACTTGCGGTAGTCGAATGGGCTCATCGTCGCGATCTCGCTGTTCCAGAGGCAGCCGGTAGTCTATGCCAACGTGCGCAGCATTGTCGATCGATTCTTGCTATGAACGCGGTATGTGTAGCAAACTTAATGCGCTTCCCGGTGATTTATCGGTGTTCTGTGCCACTCGATCCCGAATCGATCAATCTGCTCGATGCATATGACGTCAAGATCCTGAGCGAGATTCAGACGAATGCAGGGTTGAGCAACCAAGAGATCGCCGACCGCGTCGGCCTCTCGGCCTCGCCGTGCTCGCGGCGGATTCGCCAGCTCGAGGAAGCCGGCATCATCAGCGAGCGCGTCGCCCGCTTGGCGCCGGCGAAGGTCGGGCTCGAGCTCTCGGTCATCATCCACATCCGCATGGACCGGCACACGCCCGA
>DATBLZ010000185.1:0-4768 GCA_036555065.1 Gammaproteobacteria bacterium | reverse complement strand
GCACAACGTGGCTCTCAAGCTTGCTGTGCCCAATCACATGCGAGTGCTACCGAATTGACTGTTACAGACCACCTAGGCAATGGCGCCGTTATCCCGGTCATTTCCGCTTCTTCCCGGAGAGTCGCTACCGACTCCGGCGGAATCAGTTTCGCGGCGGCGCCAGGCGCCACGGTTGTGGATCGCCATCGATGTGCTCGATGGGGCGCACGAAACTCTCATGGCATTGACCGTTGCCGCGCGCACCTTGACTCCGCTCGTGAGCATAGAGCCGCCGGATGGGCTGCTTCTCGAAGTGCACGGGAGCCTCAAGCTTTTCGGCGGCCTCGCAAACGTAAAGAAGAAGCTCGTCGCGGAGCTCGATAGGCGACGCTTACGCTACCACCTGTGTGCAGCGTCAACGCCGCTTGCCGCATCATGGCTTGCGCGCTCGGCTGCGGAGGACGTCCTCGAGTCGAGCGCCTTACCGGCACGCTTGGGCCTGTTGCCGCTCGCGGTGACCCGCTGGCCGGACGATGTGCTTGTGGGGCTTGCGGAAATGGGTATCCGCACCCTCGGGGAATGTATGCGGCTGCCACGCGACGGCTTCGCACGCAGACTCGGCAGGGAGTACCTCGAGCAACTGGATAAAGCGCTCGGCAAGCGGCCGGATCCGCGAATCGAAGTCAGTTTGTCACGCGCTTTGCGCTCTACGGTCGAGCTCTCTGCAGAAACAACGCAAACGGCGGCGCTTCTTAGCGTGTTGCAGGATATCGTCGCGCGGCTGGTCGTCGAGCTGCGCAGATTGCAGCGGCAGGTGGCGAGCGTCGAGCTTGTTTTCCACCATTCGCGGAAGTCCGCGACGAGAGAAAAGTTGCAACTGATCGAGCCGACGCACGAAGCACAGAGGCTTTTGGGACCGCTGACGATACGATTGGAGCGCTTGGCATTGCCAGCGCCGGTCATTGCTTTTGGCATCACTGCGTTCTCGATGGAGACGCAAATCGAGGAGACGGAGCTCTTCGCTGAGCTCGCACAAAGACGAAATTCCGCGAGCTCAGCCGCGCTCGTCGAACGCTTGCGCGCTCGTTTCGGAATCGAGAGAGTCTACGGCCTCGAGCTCGTCGAGGATCATCGTCCCGAGCGCGTCTGGGCGAGACGCGCCGAAAAGCTTTTGCAGGCGAGTGCGCCGTCTGCGTCACCGTCTTTGGGCACGGCTCGGCCGCTCTGGATATTGCCTGCGCCGGTGCGGCTCCCCGCCGTTGACGCTGAAATTCACGGCACTCTGCCCGAGCGCATCGAAAGCGGCTGGTGGGACGGCAGCGACGTCGGCAGAGACTATTACGCAATCAGCACGCGGCGGGGCCAACGGTTGTGGATCTATGAAGATCACGCCACCCGAGGCTGGTATTTGCACGGTCTTTTCGGCTGATGCCTACCGTCGAATATGCGGAGCTCCATTGTCTGAGCAACTTCACGTTCTTACGTGGAGCTTCTCACCCCGAGGAATTGGTCGAGCGAGCCGCAGAGCTCGGCTACGCGGGGCTCGCTCTCACGGACGAATGCTCCGTGGCCGGCGTCGTACGCGCGCATGCCGAAGCACGTGGCCGCGCGACCAAGCTCGTCGTCGGCAGTGAATTCGCATCGATCGACGGGCTCAACGTCGTCGTTCTCGCTCCGGATCGCGCGGCTTACGGGACGCTTTGCAATCTCATCAGCCACGCGCGGCTCGCGACCACGAAAGGCAAATACCGGGTCACGCGCGACGATATCGCGCGTTGTCTCGCGGGTTCCGGGTGCCTCGTTCTGTGGCTGCCCGGCGAGCTTCCCGATAGCGAGACCGGAATATGGCTCAGGGAGCGCTTCAACGGGCGAGTCTGGCTCGCAGTAGAGCTTGCGGCCAACGGCCGCGATCGCGAGCTGCTCGGGCGCTTGCTTCCTTGCGCGGCGCGGCTCGGCATGCCGGCGCTCGCCGCCGGCAATGTGCACATGCACGGCCGCGAGCGGCGGATGTTGCAAGATACGTTGACGGCCATTCGCCGCAAGATTCCCGTAGAGCGATTGGGTTTTGCGCTCTATCCCAACGCGGAGCGCGTGCTCAAGCCGTATGCGAAGCTCGCCCGTATTTATCCGCGCGAGCTGTTGCACGAGACGCTCGCGGTCCTCGAGCGTATCGAGTTTTCATTGGACCAATTACGGTACGAGTATCCGCGCGAGCTCGTTCCACCGGGAGAAACGGCGGCGGGCTATTTACGCAGGCTGACGATGGAAGGCGCCGAGCGTCGCTGGCCAGAGGGCGTGCCGGGGAAGGTGAGCACGCTCATCGAGCACGAGCTCGAGCTCATCGGCGAGCTCGTATATGAGCCCTATTTCCTGACGGTTTACGACATCGTTCGATATGCGCGCAGCCGTGGGATCCTCTGTCAGGGCCGCGGGTCGGCCGCGAACTCGGCCGTCTGCTACTGCTTAGGCATCACCGAGGTGGATCCCGCGCGCATGCAGATGCTCGTGGAGCGGTTCATCTCGAAGGAGCGCAACGAGCCGCCCGATATCGACGTGGATTTCGAGCACGAGCGTCGCGAAGAGGTCATTCAGTACATATACGCGAAGTACTCGCGGCAACGAGCCGCGCTCGCCGCGACCGTGATCACGTACCGGCCGAAGAGCGCCGTCCGCGACGTCGGCAAAGCGCTCGGGCTCGATTTGGCGCAAATCACTGCACTTTCGAAATCGCTGCAGTGGTGGGATCAGAGTGGCGCCGACGCGCCGCGCATGCGCGAGGCGGGTTTGAATCCGGATGATCGCAACGTGCGCCTGCTCGCGAAGCTCGTCGCCGAGCTCATCGGCTTTCCGCGGCATCTCTCGCAGCACGTCGGCGGGTTCGTGATCTCGGCGGGTCCGTTGAGCGAGCTCGTGCCCGTCGAGAACGCTGCGATGCCGGAGCGCACGGTGATTCAGTGGGACAAAGACGACCTCGAGGAGCTCAGGCTCCTCAAGGTCGACGTCTTGGGGCTCGGCATGCTGAGCGCGATCCGGCGCAGTCTCGACTCGATGGCGAGCTTCTACGGCCGCCGATTTGCGATGGCCGACGTTCCTGCCGAGGACCCGGCCGTCTACGACATGATCTGCAAGGCCGACACGATCGGCGTATTTCAGATCGAATCGCGGGCGCAGATGGCGATGTTGCCGCGACTCAAGCCGCGCAGCTATTACGACCTCGTGATCGAGGTCGCAATCATCCGCCCGGGGCCGATTCAAGGCGACATGGTGCACCCTTATCTGCGCCGGCGCGAAGGCCTGGAGCGCGTCGACTATCCGAGTGCCGCCGTCGAGAGAGTTCTCGAGCGCACGCTCGGCGTGCCGCTTTTCCAAGAGCAGGTCATGCAGCTTGCAATCGTCGCCGCGGATTTCACGCCCGGCGAAGCCGATCAGCTACGGCGCGCGATGGCGGCGTGGAAACGTCGCGGGGGGCTCGAGCCGTTCGAGGCGAAGCTCAAGAGCCGCATGCGCGCGAAGGGATACAGCGAGGAGTTTGCGAACCGCATTTTCCAGCAGATTCTCGGGTTCGGCGATTATGGTTTCCCTGAGTCTCACGCGGCGAGCTTCGCGTTGCTCGCTTACGTTTCCGCGTGGCTCAAGTGCCATGAGCCCGCGATTTTCTTCTCTGCGCTGCTCAACAGTCAGCCGATGGGATTCTATGCGCCGGCGCAGCTCGTGCGCGCAGCCCGCGAGCACGGCGTCGAGGTCAGGGCCGTCGATATCGCGCAGAGCCTGTGGGATTCGAGCCTCGAGAGGGACGAGCACGATCGTCCTGCAATTCGCTTGGGGTTACGTCTCGTCAAGGGGTTCTCGGTAGCCGGCGCAGAGCGGCTGTGCGCAGCGCGCATGCGAACGGATTTCAGCAGTGTTCAGGATCTCGCGTTCCGCGCGCGCCTCGACAAACGCGACCTCGGGGCGTTGGCAGCCGCCGGCGCGCTCAAGTCACTTGCGGAGAATCGGCATCGGGCGCGCTGGCAAGTGGCCGGCGTCGAGAAATTCGCCCCATTGCTTGCCGAAGCACGCTACCCGGAAGGCATTCCGCTGTTGCGCCGGCCGACGGAAGGCGAGGAGATCGCGGCCGATTACCGGCGTTTGGGCTTGACTCTCGGGAGACATCCGCTGGCGTTGCTGCGTGCGCGGCTCGAAGCGTTGGGCGTGCAAACCGCGGCGGCCGTCAGAGATTTGCCGAACGGCGCGCGCACCTGCTCGGCCGGCCTCGTCATCACGCGCCAACGGCCTTCGAGCGCCGCGGGCGTGACTTTCGTCACCGTCGAGGATGAATCGGGCTATCTGAACCTGATCGTCTGGGAGCGGCTCGCCGAGCGCGCCCATCAGGCCTTGGTCGGCGCGGCGTTATTGGGGTTCAAGGGCACAGTGCAGAAAGAGCATAACGTCGTGCACGTGATCGCCGAACGCTTGTACGACCACAGCTCGTTGTTAGGTGGGCTCACGACGCCGTCGCGGGATTTTCGCTGAGAACCCGCCTCAGATTTCGTAGTCTTCGAAATCCTCGAGGTCGCGGCTCGCTCTGCGTCGCTCGATGAGCTCCTCGAGCCGGCGTCTCGTCCGCACTTCTCTGTCGAGCTTGTCGGTCAAGCCCTGACTCTCGAGCTCGTGAATGAGCTCTTCGACGTTGATCTCGACCGACGGATCGCCAACGTTGTCCGTTGCCGCTTCCGCCTCGTCTTCGCCTTCTTCTTCGCCCTCAGACTCTTCCGACTCTTCCGATTCTTCCTCGGTTTCGTCGTCTTCG
>DATBLZ010000177.1:0-9877 GCA_036555065.1 Gammaproteobacteria bacterium | reverse complement strand
ACGCCGTAACGGCCGTTTCGGGCAGCGGGCCGGCATACGTGTTCCTGTTGATCGAATGTCTCGCCGAGGCCGGGCGCGAAGTCGGCTTGGCTGCGGATGTCGCAGCGCGGCTCGCGACTGCGACGGTCGCGGGTGCAGGCGTCTATGCGCGCGAGGCGGGATTGCCTGCCGCGGAGCTTCGGCGTCGCGTCACGAGTCCGAAGGGAACGACGCAGGCCGCGCTCGACGTGCTGCTCTCCGCGCAAGGGTTGGCGCAACTCATGAGCCGCGCCGTGCGCGCGGCGACCGAGCGCAGCCGCGAGCTCTCGGCGGACTGAGGCTCGGAGTTTCGGAGGCAGGCCACGATGCCAGGGTTCTACTTCGAAGAGTTTACCGTCGGCCAGGTGTTCAAGCATGCGATCCGCCGCACGGTCACGGAGACCGATAACGTCCTATTCAGCGCGATGACTCACAATCCGGCGCCGCTGCACATCGACAAGGAATACATGCGCAACGTGTCGGAGTTCGGCCAGCCGTTGATGAACAGTTTCTTTACGCTCGGCCTCATCGTCGGAATCTCGATCAACGACATCACGCTGGGTACCACGGTCGCGAACTTGGGGCTCGACGACGCGAGCTTTCCGAATCCGCTCTTCGTCGGCGACACGGTTCACGTGGAGACGGAGGTTGTGGCAAAGCGAGAGAGCCGATCGCGGCCGACCAACGGAATCGTGACGCTCGAGCATCGCGGGTTCAATCAACGCGACGAGCTCGTGGCGTCTTGCCGGCGCAAGGTCCTTATGTTGCGAAAGCCGGCTTCCTAATCGGCCGACGACACGTGCACCGCGACGCGCGTCGCTCGCAGCGTGTTCGTCGCGTCGTCGTACGCACCGTATGCGGCGAGGCCATGGGCCTTCTTGCCCGCGCCGAGGCGCACGCCGAGCTCCGTCACGAACTCGGAGAACGATCTGAAGAGCTTGATCTCGCCGTTCTCCCAGATGCCGTAGAGCCCGCGCCTGTCGGTCGGTACGATCGACGGCGATGCCGGCAGTGTGAGCAGATCCACGACACGCATGCCGACGAGCAGATGATGGCGCATGCCGATGTTGGGATTCGCGAGGTCCAAAACCAAGCTGCTCGGACCCATCGTCAGGAACGGCGCGCTCGTGCCTTCTTCGCCCCAACCGATACCGAGCGCGGCGGGTAGAGCGCCGTAGCCGATGACCGTGCTGGCCGCGAAGTCAGGCGGCGCTTCGCCGAACGGCGCGACGAAACCGAGCACACGCGCCGGCTTGTCGACCGCAAGCCCGCTCAGCGACAAAGTGCGCGTCGCGATCTCGTAATCGAGCGGATCTGCGTCGCTATCTGCGTTGATGCCCGTGCCCGTGAAATCGAACATATCGATGCCGAGGTGATCGATGCCGCGCAAGCGCATGTCGATCTGCCCGGGGTTGAGCTCGGTCACGATGCCGCTTAAGCGCGTGGCCAGCATGCGCACGCGGCCTGCGGTGGCGTCTAGGACCAACGCGTCGATGCTCGCGACGTCCGGGTTCGTGAATTGGCCGAGCGCAACGACCCGTTGCCCGACCGAGACGTCGCCGATGTCGACGACTGCATTCGGATACCCGGCTTTGCTGACGCCGGTTTCGGGGCCGACTTTGACCGTGATCGTGCGGCGGAAGCGCGCGGGCCGATCGCGAAACACGGCGATCGCACCTTTGAGCGTCAACGTATCGCTCGTGCGCGCAACGACGTTGCCGTGGACGGCCGCGAATTTGTCGCCGCCGACGCTGTCGCCGGCCTGGACGGCCTCGGCCGTGAAGGTGTGCGCCTGGAAATCGAGAACGCCGAAAGCGACTGTGAGCGTTCCCGCCGGCAGCTTGTCGAGCGCTTCGAGCCCGGGCTTCCCCGTGTAGCTCGCATCGCCGATTTCGAAAGTCGTCGTCGGCGTCGTGTGGACTGTGAAGGGGCCATGATCGCCGTCGTGCTTGTGCCACGGGCGCACGCGAATGTCGTAGGTGCTCGCGCCGACATCGACATCGACGAGCGAGCCGCGAACGCGCAGCTCCTTTTCCGTAACGGGTTGCACCTCGGCGACCAAGTACGGCCGCGCGGTGACCTTCACGGGAGTTACTGAAAGATCGACGTCGTTTGACGCAGCGAGGTCGAAGTCGATGGTGAGAAACGCGGTTCTACCGGCGGTGACGATCAAATGCTCGCGGTCGTCGAGCCGGATCTCGAGATCGACGACGCCGAGCGCATTACCGTTCGCATCGACTGCAGTGGCCGCGACGATGTTGCCGCCGCGCTCGACGGAGATCTCGGCGTTTGCGTAGTTGAGCCGAATAGTTCCGCCGTCGATGTCGCCGGGCGCGAGCGTCGCCGCGCTGAAGATCTCGGAGAACTCTGTCAGCTCGGAGAAATCGATGCGCGTCGTCGCCGGCAAGGTCTCGACCGTGCCGCCGGCCGCGCGATGCAGCGTGATCGACTCGACGTCGACGATGTAGCTCAAGAAGTCGCCGTCGGCGTCGGTCAGCGCGACAACGACTTGGCCCTGCGTAGAGCTCGGCGGATTCGTGCCCGCTTGGGTGGAGCCGCCGCCCGAGCTGCCACAACCGACGAGCGTGAGCGCCGCAGCGAACGCCGCTGCATGCCCTAAGAGCGTTGGGCCGCGCCGAATGATCGATTCGAGATCCATGACTGCCTCCTCGAGGCGATTCCCTGTGTGCTGGCCCAATTTAACGCGCCGCTGGGCCCCCGGTTGACGGGCCGCCTTATGTCGCTTGAGCGAGGCCGGCGAGAAACCCGGTAGAGCGTCTCTAAAATATCTTGTAATTCATTGAATTAATGTCAAAATGCGAGTGTTGTTCATGCTGAACGTCGTTCTATATTGAATGACCCAAGGATCGCGAGAAGCCGCGCCGATGGGTGACGGCGCTCAAGGGGCGGACAAATCCGCCGAGTCCACCATTCAGCGGCTGATCCGCACCGCCGCCAAACGGCCCGGTGAGCCGGGCCTCGATCTGATCTGCACCAAGGTCGCCGTCGACTTACAAAGTATAACGCCGAGCAACGCCGCCGAGCGAATCAAGAGCGGCATGCAGTCGTTGACGGACGCGAGCGGGGCGGACTCGGTGTTTGTCGCGCTGCTCGATCCGGAAGGGCGGGTCGTTCACACGGTCTACTCCGGGCGGGCGACATTCTCGACCTGCAACCCGGAGGTGCTCACCGGCAGGCAGCTCGACGATTTCCCTTGGATGAAGAGCCGCCTGCAGCATTTGCGGCTTCTCGAGATCACGGATACCGCGAACGCACCCCTTGCGCAGCAGCAAGACGCCGCCCAGTTCGCGAGCCTCAATGTCGGCGCACTGGTCGTCGTCGGCTTCAACATTCAAGACCGCCTCGGCGGCATCCTCGGGATTTTCAGCCCCATTCCGAACCCGGGCTGGAGCGCGGAGCTGTTCTTGGCGCTCAAGCTCGTCGGCGTGAGTTGCGCGAGCGGCCTCGAGCGCATTCGCTTGCAAGAGGACCTGTTCATCGTCCAGGAGCGCGACCGGCTCGTCACGCATACCGCGAACGACGGCTTGTGGGACTACGACGTTCGCGAGAATTCGACATACTTCTCGCCGCGTTGGCGCGCGATGCTCGGATACGCGAGCGACGACGAAGTGCCGGAATGGCGTTTCCTCGTCCATCAGGATGACCTCGCGCGCGTGCAAACGCAGCTCCGGGACCACCTCGAGGGACGCACGGAGCTTTTCGAGAGCGTACATCGCATGCGGCACGCGAACGGCGAATGGCGCTGGATACAGAGCCGTGTCCGCGGGCGCGTCGACGAGAACAAGCACTTGAAGCGGCTCGTCGGCGTCGAGACCGACATCACCGAGCGCAAGCTCTACGAGGAGGCGCTATTCCGCGAGAAGGAGAGCGCCCAGATCACGCTTCAGTCGATCGGCGACGGCGTCGTAACGACGGATGCCGAAGGACTCGTGCAATATCTCAATCCCGTCGCCGAAGGGCTCACGGGCTGGAAAGTCGACGACGCAGGCGGCCGATCGATCGACGAGATTTTCCGCGGCTTTCACGAGGAGACTTGCGAGCCCGTCGAGAATCCCGTGCTCGTCGCGATGCGCCGCAATCGCTCGATCAAATCCGTGCGGCCGACGCTGCTCATTCGCCGCGACGGCAACGAGCTCTACATCGAGAGCACCGCAGCGCCGATTCGCGATCCCGTCGGCACCGTCCGCGGCGGCGTGCTCGTGTTCCACGACGTCACGGAATCGCGCGAGCTCAATCGCCGGATCAGCTATGCGGCGAGCCACGACAGCCTCACCGAGCTCGTCAATCGACGCGAGTTCGAGGCCCGGCTCGAGCGTGCGTTGAAGAGCGCGAAGGCGCGCGAAACCTCTTATGCCGTGCTCTATCTCGATCTCGACCAGTTCAAGATCGTCAATGATGCCTGCGGGCACAATGCGGGCGACGCGTTGCTCAAGCAGATCGGTGCCCTGCTGAAGGCAAAGATCCGTTGGCGCGATACGCTCGCGCGGCTCGGCGGCGACGAGTTCGGCATCCTGCTCGAGAGCTGCACGATGGATGAGGCGTTGCGCACGGCCGAGACGCTGCGCAGCGCCATCAACGATTTCAAATTCACGTGGGACGAGCGCTCGTTCCGGCTCGGCGCGAGCATCGGTGTCGTGCCGATTGCGCAAGGCACCGACGACGTTGCCGCGCTCTTGACCGCGGCCGACAGCGCGTGCGCGGCCGCGAAGGACGCCGGCCGCAACCGTGTTTACAGTTATCAAGAGAACGACATCGAGCTCATGAAGCGCCGCAAGGAGATGCAGTGGGCGGCGCGCATCAGCAATGCGCTCGAGGAGAACCGCTTCGAGCTGTTCCGGCAGACCATTCAGCCGCTGCAGGCGGGGCTCGATACGGGCGCGCACTACGAGCTTCTGCTGCGGATGCGCGACGAGAACGGGCAGATGGTCTCGCCCGAGCTATTCATCGTCGCCGCGGAGCGCTACGGTCTAACACCGAGCATCGATCGCTGGGTGATCTCGCACGCGTTGCGCTGGCTCGTCTCGGAAGCCGACGAGCGTGCCCGGCTCTCGTTGTGCTCGATCAATCTATCGGGCCAGAGCCTCGGGGACGAGAAGTTTCTCCCGTTCGTCATCGAGCAATTTCAGACTTGTGGGCTCGACGGCAGGCTCATTTGCTTCGAGATCACGGAGACCGCGGCTATCGCCAACTATTCGCAGGCGAACCGTTTCATTCACGCGCTCAAGGAAATCGGCTGCCGCTTCGCGCTCGACGATTTCGGCACGGGCCTCTCGTCGTTCGGCTACCTCAAGCATTTCCCCGTCGACTTCTTGAAGATCGACGGCAGCTTCGTCAAAGAGATCCTCCACGATCCGATCGACCGCGAGATGGTCCGCTCGATCAACGAGATTGGGCACCTGACCGGCAAGCAGACGATCGCCGAGTTCGCCGAGAACGCCGAGATTATCACGATGTTGCGCGGCATCGGCGTCGACTATGCCCAAGGTTACGGTGTCTCGGAGCCCAAGCGGCTCGTGGAAGCCGCGGTGGCATAGCAGGCGGGTTCCTTCGTGGGTGCGGCTTCAGCCGCGACCGCTACACGAAGCGCATCGAATAGTCCGTCGCCCGCACGTTTTTCGTGATTGCCCCCGTCGAGATCCAATCGACCCCCGTTTCGGCGACTGTGCGGACGTTGTCGAGATCGATATTCCCGGAAACCTCGAGCTCCTTGCGCTTACCCTTATGAGCGTTGCGGATCGCCACGGCTTCGCGTAACTCTGCAGGCTCAAAGTTGTCGAGCAGGATGCGGTCCGCCGCCGTCTCGAGCGCGGCGCGAAGTTGCTCGATATTCTCGACCTCGATTTCGAGCAACAACGACGGCGCTTGTGCTCGCGCTCGGCTCACTGCCGTTTCGATCGAGCCGACCGCGGCGATGTGGTTTTCTTTAATGAGAATGGCGTCGTAGAGCCCTTGGCGGTGGTTGTATGCGCCGCCGCAGCGTACTGCGTACTTTTGCGCGGCGCGCAGTCCCGGCAACGTCTTGCGCGTATCGAGAATGCGCGCACTCGTGCCGCGCACCGCTTCCGCGAAGCGGCTCGCAGCCGTTGCGGTTCCGGAAAGTGTCTGCAGGAAGTTGAGCGCCGTGCGCTCGCCGGTCAAGAGCGCACGCGCGGGCCCCTCGACCGTGCAGACGATGGTGTCGGGATCGATGCGCGCGCCGTCGTTGTGGAGCCAGCGAACGGCGACTCGTGAGTCGATTTGCCGAAAAACTTCATCGAACCACGCCGCGCCACAAAGCACCGCGCTCTCGCGCGCGACAACACGCGCTTCGGCGCGCAGTTTCTCGTCGATGAGGGCCGCCGTGACGTCGCCGCTGCCGATATCCTCGGCAAGCGCTCGAGTGACGGCGGCTGCGATGTCGTCGGTAAGCTTCAGGTCAGACGAAGAACCCACCGTGGCCATAACCGACCATGCTCATGATCATCGGCACGGATAGCACCGTATTCATGCGCGACGCCAGAAAGGCGACGCGGCGCGCTTTGGTGATCTGCTCCGCGGTTGCCTCGACGATACCGAGAACTTTTTTCTGGTTCGGCCAAATCAATACCCAGACGTTGAAGAGCATGATCGTGCCGAGCCATGCGCCGACGCCGATGACAGTGGCGTTGCCTGCGGCTCCCGCGTTCAAGCCGAGCATGAACGCGTCGTCGAGCTGGTGGATCCGAAACAAGTACGTGGCCCCTGACAGCCACGTGACGACCGCGCCCCAGCGGAACCACAAAAGAGCGCGTGGCGCGACGTATTTCGAGATGCCCGCACCGCCCGGGCCCCCTTTGTCGGCCGCCGCTTGCGCGAGGGCGGGGACCTGGACGAAGTTGAAATAGTAGAGAAGGCCGATCCAAGTGATTCCAGCGAGCACATGGATCCACACGATCAAGCTCAGCTCATTCAAGCTGATGCCCATCGTCAATAAGCCGATCACGATTGCCAGGACTACGCCCGCGATTATTGTGCCTTTTATTGTATTGAGCGGATTCATCGAACCTCCCCTTGAACTAAACACAATGCGAGGGCTTGCCCCAGCCCCATGAAACCAGAAGAATAGGCGACAGATGGAGCCAGTTCAATGAGGGTCGCGGGCCATGGACGTCAACGAACGAATTAAGAAGCAGCTGGGCACCTATCCGGTCCTCCTGTACATGAAGGGCACGCCCGATTTCCCGCAGTGCGGATTCTCGGCGCGCACGGTACAGGCGCTGCGCGCGGTCAACGCGAAGTTCGCCTACGTGAACATCTTCGAAGATCCGGAGATCCGCGAAGGCCTCAAGACGTATTCGAACTGGCCGACGTTTCCACAGCTCTATGTCAACGGTGAGCTCATCGGCGGCTGCGACATCACGCTCGAGCTCTATCAATCCGGCGAGCTCGCGAAGATCGTTGCCGACGCGAGCCCCGCTCAGGATGCAGCGGACTCGGGCGGCTCGACGGGCGCTACCGTTGCCGCTTCCTCGTAGACCGCGCGGAATCGATTCACGATCTTGCAGAAGAGCTGCGCCGTAATCTCGGCGTCGTAGAGCGCGGAGTGCGCTCGCTCCTCGTTCCACGCCAACCCCGCCGCAATCGCCGCGCGCCCGAGAACGGTTTGGCCGTAAGCGACTCCCGCGAGCGTCGCCGTGTCGAAGCTCGAGAACGGATGAAACGGATTGCGCTTGATCTTCGTTCGCTCGACGGCTGCGTTCAAGAACTGCAAATCGAAGAACGAGTTGTGCCCGACGAGAACCGCGCGCGTGCAATCGTGCTTCTTGATCTCCGCTCGAATCTCCTTGAACAAGCGCTGCAGCGCTTCGTCTTCGTCGAGCGCGGGACGCAAGGGATGGAACGGATCGATACCGGTGATTTGTAACGACGCGGGCTCGAGCTTCGAGCCAGCGAAAGGCTTCACGAGATAGCGATGCTGCTCGCCGAGCTCGATGTCGCCCGCATCGTTTTGGCGCACGAATATGGCCGCGATCTCGAGGAGCGCATCGGTTACCGGGTTGAAGCCGCCGGTTTCGACGTCGATGACGACCGGCAGAAATCCCCGGAAGCGTTGCGAGAGAGTGCTCATCGGCCGCTCGCCGCGAGCCGTTCGATGAGCTCGCGCGGCGAGCCGGCCTGCTTCTGCAGCAGCTCGAGCGTATAACGGACGCCGAACCCGGTGATCTCCGTGGGAATGTGCGCGAGCCCTTCCTTGTGCTGGCCGGCGCTGAGATCGAGGTGGATCCAAGGAATCTTCCGCGGCACGAAACGGCTCAAGAAGCGCGCGGCGAGAATGTGGTCGCCGCTGCCTTCGGGCGAGCACTGCTTGATGTCGGCGACGTCGCTGCGCAGCGATTCATCGAAATCGTCATCCATCGGGAACGGCCACACGCGCTCGCCGCTGTCGGCACCGGCCTTCGTCAACACCGGATACGCGCTCGCGCGATTCGAGAATACGCCCGTGTAGCGTTCCGTAAGTGCGCCGACGCAGCTGCCCGTGAGCGTCGCGTAATCGATGATGAGCTTCGGCTCTTCGCGCGCGGCGAGCGCCAGCGTATCGGCGAGCACCATGCGTCCTTCGGCGTCGGTGTGGATCACCTGGATTGTCGTGCCGTTGGCCGCGGTCACGACGTCTTGGCTCTTGTAGGCGCGCCCCGAGATGCGGTTCTCGGTAATCGCCATCCAGACGTCGAACGCGAACGGCACTTCGAGCTCGGCGAGCGCAATGCCGGTTCCCAAGGCCACCGCGCTGCCCTGCATGTCCGTGTGCATGTCGAGCATGCCTTTGAAGGGCTTCAGGTTCGTGCCGCCCGTATCGAAGATGATGCCCTTGCCGACGAGCGCGACCTCGGGCCGGGTTTCCTTTCCGGGCCGATACTTGAGGCGCAATATGCCCGCATCGCGCTGCTCGTTGCCTTGCGCGACGGCCAGAAAAGCTCCGGCGCCGAGCGTCTCGAGCTTCTTTTCGCCGAGGAACTCCGCAGTCAGTGAATGCGCTTTGCCGAGCTGCGTAGCCGCTTCGCGGTACGCCGCCGCCGTCAGGATGTTCGGCGGCAGTGCCGTGAGCCAACGCGCGATGTCGTTGCCGAGCGCCTGCGCGCGCAAGTCCTCGAGTACAACCGGCGCGCCGAATACGTGCAGCGAGCGCAGTTTCGGTGATTTGTGTTTCTTGTCGCTCTTGAACGTCGGCATGTCGAGCGCCGCCGCGAGGGCCGCGGCAACGAGCGCGCGCAACGCGCGCTCGCGGTCGGCTCCCGTGAGGCCGCTCGTCATGAGGCCGAGCCTGACGGGATTTTCCTGCAGAGACTGCGCGATGAGCTTGCGCGCCCAAGTCAGCGTTCCGAACGAGTCCTTCACCGGCAGCGCTGCCGCGATCACGCGTGTGGCATGCGAAGTGCTCATTCGGCTCGTGAGCACCATTTCGTCTTTGCTCTTCGCGCGCGCGTGCAGGGCTGCGAGCTGCGCGCCTTGTGGCAGTGCGCGCAATTGCGCGGCAGTCACGTCTTTCGGCACGACGATCGTCAGCTGGTCGAGAGAGTCGAAGTCGCGCTTGCTGGGTTTCAATGCGCTCTGCACGACGCGCGCGGCGCCAAAATCGGGGAGCTCGATCATCGGATTGCCTTGACCGCCTATCTACAAACCTCGATCATAATGCGTTTGCGGGCAGCGAATGAATATGTATGGCAACCGTTCGACCATTGCCTTCATTCTTGACAGCGGCCGACGATCCGGATCCCGAGGAGACCCAGGAGTGGCTCGAATCGATCGATTCGGTGCTCCGCGTGCACGGCGCGGACCGCGCTCACTACCTTCTCGAGTGCATGATCGACCACGCGCGTCG
>DATBLZ010000155.1:0-2109 GCA_036555065.1 Gammaproteobacteria bacterium | reverse complement strand
ATGGGTGTTCGCGATCTCGACAAGGCGTACGCGTGGCTCGATACGGCGATCCGCGCACACGACACGCACGGCTACGCTCTGCACATCAGTATGCGACGTAGGACCGCGCTGAACAGCGCGGATTGGGACGATCCACGTTATCAGCACGCCCGCCGCGACTTAGGCCTCGACTACTGACTGTCGATGACCGAGAGCATCGCCGCCGTGTCGAACGACTGCGCCCACGCTTCGAGATCCGCGATCGTCCCTTGCAGTGAGATTTGAACGTTGAACACGCCGGTTTTGTTGGTAACGCCGTTGTCGGGGGTCTTGAGCTCGAGGCTCGACAGCGTCTCGGTTTGCGCGAGCGCCACCGGATCGAGATAGACCGTGACCGTCCCTCGCTCGCCGGCGACATCGCTGTCGCGCAGCGCAATCACGCCAGAACGTTCGAAGACCACGGCATCGGGGTCGATGGCTGCATACGCGCCCGTGTTGAATTGGAGATTAACGGTTAGCTGCTCTTTCCGCGGTGCCGTCGCCTGTGCCGCAGCTTCTTGTTGGACCCTCGTGAACTCTTCGGTGAGCTTGATGAACCCGTCGGGATCGGTGGCCACGGACGCCGCCGCTGCCGTATATCGCTTGCTCAGATCCTCCATCCGCGCTTCGAGCTCTTTGGCGGCTCTATCCCCATAGCGCACGTACACGCCCGAGCCGATCGGCCAAAACCTGCCCGTCTCCTCAGTGTTAGGGTTGAACTCGGTCGGCAGAGTGAAATCCTCCGTTTCCTTCATATAGCCGGTCGGGTCTGCACCCATGGCCTGCTGCACGGTCACGAGCTTGGCTTTGATTGCGGCGACTTCGGCGCGCGTGAGATTCGTCTCCTGCGCGCCTGCCGAGGAAATCACGAGCAGCGCGAGAAGAACGCCGCCGATCCGATCGATTCTCATTGTTATTGCTCCTGGAAAAGGCGACCAATCGAGAACTGCATTTATACCGCATCGGAGGGTAAACTGTCCGCATGAAATCTTTGCCGCGGCGGACATTCTTGCGCGGGGCCGGGGCGGCCATCGGCCTGCCGCTGCTCGATGCGATGGTGCCGGCGTTTGCGCAATCGCGGCCGCCCGCGCCGAAGCGCATCGGCTTCATTTATATGCCGAACGGCGTTGCGATGAATTTCTCGGGCATCAACTATTGGACGCCGAAGGGCGAAGGCCGGGATTTCGAGCTCTCGCCGATCTTGTCCCCGCTCGCGCCCTACCGAGACCGGCTCACAGTCGTGAGCGGCCTTGCGCAGCACCCGGCCGATGCGCACGACGACGGTGCGAATGGCGACCACACGCGCGCGACGAGCTCGTGGCTCACGGGCGTGCACTGCAAGCGCACCGAAGGCGCCGACGTCGAGAACGGCGTCTCGGCCGATCAGCTCGCCGCCGACGTGCTCGGCCGCGACACGGTGCTGCCGTCGCTCGAGCTTTCGATCGATCTCAACTTCCTCGCGGGCCAGTGCGAGAACAGCTATAGCTGCGTGTATCTGAATACGCTCGCGTGGCGCTCGCCGACGCAACCGCTGCCGACCGAGAACAATCCGCGGCTCGTGTTTGAGCGCCTCTTCGGCAGCGGCGGCACGGCCGCGCAACGGCAAGCGGCCGCGCGCGAGAACCGCAGCATCCTCGATTCCGTGCGCGCGGATTTCACTCGGCTCGCATCGACATTGGGCCCCGCCGATCGCGCGCAGGTCGACGATTATCTTTCCGCCGTCCGCGAGGTCGAGCGCCGGATTCAGGCCGTCGAGACCTTGGGCGTCGACTCGGGCTTACCCGCGCTCGAGCGTCCGCGCGGCATTCCGGTGAGCTTCGGCGAGCACGTCAAGCTCATGTACGAGCTCCAGTGGCTCGCGTTCCAGGCCGACATGACGCGCGTCGTCACGTTCATGCTCGGCCGCGAGCTCAACTTCCGCACCTACCCCGAGATCGGCATCACCGAGGGCCACCACGGCCTGTCGCATCACCAGGATCGGCCCGAGCAGCTCGAGAAGCTCAAGCGTCTCAACACGTATCAAACCGAGCTCTTCGCATGGTTCCTCGAGAAGCTCGCGAGCACGCCGGACGGCGACGGCACGCTGCTCGA
>DATBLZ010000073.1:0-12162 GCA_036555065.1 Gammaproteobacteria bacterium | reverse complement strand
CCCATTCGTCATTGCGGCATCTTACCGCAAGTGCACGGCCGCGGCGGTCGCCGCTGCAGCCCGCATTATGTTGCATCGAAGAGAGCTCAGTTATCCGCGAAGACGAAGCGGACGCGCGTGTGAACCCGCTGATCGATCGGCCGCTCCATGAAAATGCGCGGCTCGAACGTCCATTGCGAAACCGCGGCGATGGCTTCTGTTCTGAACATGCGCTCGTGCGACGCATCTGCGGCGGAGATATCGCGCGTCGTCCCGTCGGCGGCGACCGTGAATTCGACATCGACCCACCCTTCGATGCCGCGCATCGCGGCGTTGCGCGGGAACTCCGGCGGGACGTATTTCACGAGCTTCAAGGCCGAAGCCGGCATCGGCTTCGCCGTCTCCATTGCAATGATGCGGTTGGTCCAGGCGGTTCGCGCGGCGGTGATCTGCGCCGGGTTGGCCGCGATCGGCTCAGCGGCGTCGATCCACGCGCGTGCGCCGTCCGTGTCTAACGCTTCGAGCGACTGCTCCGAGCGCGCGAGGAGCTCGGTCACGAGCAGGTCGCGGTCGGTGCGTGTCTGGGCGTTACTCGGCGCCGCCGCGATCATGAGCTCGACGTAGTGGCGCGCATTGTCGTTCGGCGGAGTGAGGATGCGATTCGCCGCGAGCGCGCTCTCGAAGCCTGCGTGCGCGACGACGACGGGATCGACCTTCGGCTCTTCGCGGACGGGTGCGGGCGCGGGCGCGGCCACGGCGACGCGCTCGGGCTCTGGCGCGGGCGGCGGCTCAGGCTTCGGCCGCAATGCCTCGAGACGCGTTTGCAGCTCGAGCGCCCCCGTATGGTCGGGCAGCGTGCCGAAGATGCGGTCGAGCATGGCGCTCGCGTCGTCGTAACGGCCTTGCTCGAGCGCGACGCTGCCGCGTTGCACGAGGTCATCGGCGACCTTCTGCAAGCCCGCGCGTGCGGCCGCGTTGTCCGGCTCCTGACGGAGCACGCTCGCGAAGAGAGTCCAGGCGCTGTAGTCCTCGGGCTCGATGAGCATTCCCGCGTCGTACGCGAGCTCGGCCATGCGCAGCGGATTGTCGAGGTTGGTGCTCAACACCGGTGCCGTGTCGAGGTTGTTCGTGCCCGTGAGTGAAGCGGCCGCGCTCGGCGGCGCGGACGCGGTTGCGGCAGTGGAAATCGCCAGCGCGGGCGTCGAGGCCGACGACCAGGGCTGCGAGATCAGGAGCCAAGTGACGCCCAGCGCACCGAGCACCGCGCCGGCGAGCCATAGCAACCGGTCGTTCTGTCGCTCCGTGCTCGAGCGCGACGCAGGATTCACGCTCATAGCGACGACCAAAGGCGACGAACGCCTTTAAGCGTGTTGAGGACGCCGTCGACGATTCCGGTATCGGCGCTCGCGACGGAATGCCGTTTGACGAGCTCGGGATTCTTGAGCAGGGTCCGGTGGTGCTTGAGCGCGGCCTGCAGGCTGATCGCACAGCGGCCCGTCGACAATGGCTTGCGCAAGAAGCGGAAGATCTGACCGTGGTTGATGAGCCAAACCATGTCCAAGACGTCGCGATGTTGCGATACCGCGATGGTCACGAGCTCCGGCAAGTGGCTCTTGAGGCGCGCCGTCATTGCCTGAATGGTCGCCTTGTCCTCGGAGATGTCAGTCACGAGGACGCCGGGTTGATGCTCCGTGAGGAGCTTGACGACCTGGACGATGTTCGAAGCACCATACACGGGCAAACGCCCGCGAACGGCCGCTTGCACGATTTGCAGAACGTCCTGGTCGTTGGCGAACACGATGACGCCCAAGCCTTTGGTGATTCGCGGTTTGGTCGCGGGGTCGGGCTTTGCGCGTGCGTCCGGAGCTCGCGCCGGCGCCGGTGCCGGAGCGGGCGCAGGGGCCGGCGCGGCCGGCGCCGCGGGTCGCGCGCCGAGGACATCGGTCGCCGTTGGATCGAATTGAGCCGGCCCGCGGGCCGGACGGGGTTGCGCGGCGGGTGCAGCGGGAGCCGGCGTCGGGCGCGCCGCTTGCGGCGCGGACGCGGCTGGGATCGCCGGTGTCTGCCCGCTGATTTCCGTGACTGTGTCGCTCTCGAGAATGATTTCGACCGTATTGTCGTCGGCGGCCTCGCTCGGGGACGGCGGCGCTGGCGCTGGAGTCTCGCGCGCGAGCTTTGCGGCGAGCGATACCGTTTCGCGCAGCTGATCGGGAGCACAAGGCTTCGTCAGGAATCGGAAGACCTCGCCCTCATTGATCGAGCCTTCGACGGCGTCGAGGTCCGCATAACCCGTAAGCAGGATACGAACCGTACGCGGGGACATCGAGCGCACTTTCGTGAGCACCTCGACACCCGTCATTTGCGGCATGCGATGGTCGGCGACGATCACGTCGATGTCGTTGTCCTTCACGATATCCAGCGCCTCGGCGCCGTGCGACGCGAGGTAAAGATCGAACTGGCGGCGGAACATGATCCGCATCGAGTTCAGCACGCGCTGCTCGTCGTCGACGAAGAGCAGTCGGGGTTTGTCATGGGTCTGGGCGACGGGTTGCACCATGGGTGGCTACACCGCTTCCGCGAGCTCGGGCTCGGCGTCGAGCGTCGTGGGATCGACCTCGGCGACGGCCGGCTCTGCGACCCGAACATGCTTGATCGGCAGCACGACCGTGAACGTCGATCCCTTGCCGACCTTGGACTCGACGAGGAGCTCGCCGCCGTGGCTGCGAATGATCTCGTCGACGATCGACAAGCCGAGCCCGGTTCCGGTGCCGACCTCTTTCGTCGTGAAGAACGGATCGCGGATCTTCGAGAGGTTTTCCTCGGGAATGCCGCAACCCGTGTCCGAGATCGCTATGGCGACGTGGTCGGTACCCCGCCGTTTGGTCGTAATGACGATCTCGCCGCGTTGCTCGATGGCTTGCGCCGCGTTCGTCAGTAAGTTCAAGAAGACCTGATTGATCTTCGACGGCGAGCACTCGATCTCGGGGATCTCGCCGTAGAACTTGTGAACCTCGGCTTTGTGCTTGATGATGTTGCGCGCGATCACGAGCGTCTTGTCGATACCGGCATTGACGTCGAAGCTCGCGACCGGCGCCCGGTCCAGGCGGCTGAAGTCCTTGAGGCTCTGTGCCATTTGCGTTAGGTCGCCGAGCCCCTCGATGCTGTCCTTGACGAGATCGCCGGCCTCTTCGAGGCTCGCCACGATTTCCTGGTCGCGCAACATCAGCTTCACCGAGCGCAGCGACTCGACGAACTTCGCTTGATACTCGGCCCTGTCCCTGAACTGCTCGACCTTGATGTCGAACGCAGCGCTGCACGCCGCAACGAACTCCTTCAACATGTCGACGCGCTCGCGAAGCAACGTTGCGTTGTTCGCAAGGTAAAGGAGCGGCGTGTTGATCTCGTGGCTGATGCCCGCGACGAGCTGGCCGAGCGAGGACATTTTTTCGGCCTGCACGAGCTGGACCTGCGACTCCTTGAGATTTTCGAGCGTGCCCGCGAGCTGCTCGGTCCGGTCCGTAACGCGCTGCTCGAGCGAAGTGTTCATGTCCGCGAGGTCGCGGTTTGCGCGATTGACCTCGCGGTAGGAGCCCTGCAGTCGGAAGGTGATGATGCCGACAGCTACGAACAGCACGATCGCGTATATCGCAAGCATGAGTCGCGCGCGGTCCACGGCAGCGACGGAGTCGCGGTAGGCGGCCCGAACGGCTTCGTCGACCCCGGTGGCTATCGGCGCGACCGGCGTTTCCGAAAGCTGCACGAGCTTACTGCGGATCGTGCTCTTCGTATCGACGATCGTGAGCACGGCCGTGCGCAGTCCGCCGACTCCACCGGGCATGTTTGCGTCGATGCGTTGGTCGCGCCCGAGCGTCACGAGCAGCCGGCGGAGCTCGTACTCTTGGACCGAGGAATCGGGCGTCGCGTAATCGACGGTCCCGATGATGAGCTGAAAGGCATCGGCGGCAACGCGCTCGAGCCCCATGTCGCGCATCTGCTGGATGATCGCGGGGCCTGAGTCGCGGAGGTAGGCGACGCTGTCGACGAACGCGTTCTGGTCCTGGATGATCCCGACCGCGAGCGAGCTCACCTGCTCGATCGTCGTCGTGAGCCCTTCGAGGCTGTTCTGAATGCGCTCGTTTTGGCTGCCGGTGCCGCGAACTTGCGCTGCGGACGCCGCGATTCGCTCAGGCGCCGTCTTGATTCGTTCCTCGATCGCGACTGCAGCTTCGCCGGGTCGTTCCGTATCGCGCCAGGCCGCTTGCAGTGTCGCAACGAGCGTAGCGAAATCCTCGTTGAGCCGACTCGTCTCATTCGCGACTGTATACTGCGCGATGTGGAGATCGGCAGGAGCGGAACGCGATTGCCACGCAAAGAGGACGAGCAGTCCCAATGCTGCGACCGCGAGGACGACAACGACGACCGTACGTTTCATTACCGGTATTTACGTAATCGGAACGCGTAAAAGCGTAGTCAGTCGGCGACACTTGCGCAGTGAAAGGCATCACAGAGGCGGCGGTCGCTTCTTCGGCATTCGGCGTTTCGGTACGATTATGTAGAGTCGACCATGGCCACTGAACCAGCAACCATCGGCCCCGAAGCTGCTCCGGCAACGGACGCGGCATCTGGGCGCTTCAAGAAGCTGCAAGCGCACTTGCGCGGTCTCGTCGGCAAGGCGATCGGCGACTATCGCATGATCGAGGACGGCGACCTCGTCATGGTGTGCGTGTCCGGGGGAAAGGACTCTTACACGCTGCTCGACTTGCTGCTGAGTCTCAAGCGCCGCGCGCCCGTTGCTTTCGACGTCATCGCGGTCAATCTCGATCAAAAACAGCCCGGGTTTCCGCAAGAAGTTCTGCCGCGCTACCTCGCTGAGCTCGGAGTCGAGTATCGGGTCATCGAGGAAGATACGTACTCGATCGTCACGGACGTCGTCGACGAAGGCAAGACGATGTGCGGGCTCTGCTCGAGACTGCGCCGCGGGATCCTCTATCGCGTTGCGGGCGAGCTCGGCGCAACCAAGATCGCGCTCGGTCACCATCGCGACGACATCGTCGAGACGCTATTTCTCAACATGTTCTATGGCGGGCGGCTCAAAGCGATGCCGCCGAAGCTGCTGAGTGACGATGGCCGGCACGTGGTGATCCGACCGCTGGCGTACTGCCCCGAGGCGGAGATCGCGCGTTACGCGCGCGGCAGAGACTTCCCGATCATTCCGTGCAACCTCTGCGGCTCGCAGGAGAACCTCAAGCGACGCGAGATCAAAGCGCTGCTCGGTGCGTGGGAAAAGCTCGATCCGGGCCGCACCGACCGGCTATTCCGGGCGCTGCAGAACGTCAATGCGAGCCACCTCGCCGACCGGTCTTTGTTCGATTTCGAAGAGCTCCGCGCCTCGATCAAGCAGAATTAGCCGAAGCCGCGTACATGGGAGCGGGCGCGGAGCTGCGCAGCTGTTCGATGAGCTCGCCGAGCTCGCGCGCGCTCGCGATACGTTGTGCTGCCGCCTTTGCGAGCAATCGGTCGATGAGCGGTTGATAGTGCGCTAGCGTCGGCGGCAGCGTCGGCACGGGCGCATCGAAATGCTGCGTGAGGATCTTCTGCGTATCCTCGCCGGTAAAGGGCTTCGCGCCCGAGAGCATCTGATACAGGATGACGCCAAGCGCATACAAATCGGTGCGCTCGTCGGTAGGCTCCCCGCGCGCTTGCTCGGGGCTCATGTAATACGGGGTTCCGCTGATCAGCGCGCCGCGTTCGAGCGTCGCCGTTCCGGCGGTGAGCTTCGACGTCGAGATCCCGAAATCGATGAGCGCAATGCTGCCGTTTCTACGGAGCATGACGTTTCCGGGCTTGAGATCACGGTGCACGACGCCGGCGGCATGAATGATCGCGAGCGCGTGCGCGATCTCGGTCGTAAACGCGAACGCCTTGTCGACGTCCATGCCCGGCACGATGTGACGGCTCAGGTTCCCCTCGGGGAAGTACTCCATTGCGATGTATGAGAACTGATTCGTGACGCGGAAATCGTAGATCCGCGCGACCGCAGGATCGTCGATATCGAACAGCAGCTTGAACTCCTCGACGAAGCGCTCGAAGTTCACGTCGTGGGACAGCGAGCCGCGGCCGCGATGCAGAATCTTGAGCACGACCTCCTCGCCGTGCTCGGCACTGAATGCGACGTGGACGGATACGTTGCGATGGCTCGACAGGCGGTGGCGGATGTCATAGCCGAAGAGCTTGACGGCCCCCGTGAGGTCGTCGGCGGACAGCGGCATGGCGCGATTCAAGAGCGCCTTGGTCAACGCACTCACGAGCTGCTCGCGGCCGAGCAGATTCTTGGGCAGATAGTCGAACGCGCCGGCCTTGATCGACTGCACGGCCGTGTACTCGCTGCCGCGTTCAGTCAGGAGGATCACGGGCGGATTGCTCGGGTCGGCGGAAATCGCCCGCACGGCGCGCAGCGTCGGGCTGTCTGCCGTGCCATCGGCCGCGAAGTTGCACCCGACGATGATCGCGTCGAGGGCTTTGAGGCGCTCGCTGTTGCCGACGATGCTCTCGAGGGGCGCGCTCACTGATTGCACGGAGGCGCCCCGCCACGTCTTGACGACGTAGCGACGGACGGCCGCGCAAACGTGCCGGTCGGACTCCAGGATCAGAATCCGCGGATTGATTGAATCGCCGTGGTCCACTGCGCCTGCAAACGTAGCAAATGCAGGCGCGGCCTTGAGTGACCGGAATCACAATGGGCCGGTAAGGGCCTCCGAACGCATGCGGACAGCGCCGAGAATGGCCGGCACATCGCGGCGCAGGGACGACCGTACGAAAAACTTCGGTACGGGCAAGCCGAGACGTAGGCGCAGCGAGTAGACGACCAGCACGGCGCCGTCGGCTTCGTCGAAGAACCACCACGCGCCGTCGAGCTCGGCGATCGGACCGCTGACGCGATGCACCTCGATGCGCATGGGAAAGTAGTCGAGGCGAAAGACGTGCTCGAAGCGCGGCACGAAGAACGCGGGCTTCACCGTTTGGACGAACATTTCCGACTCGCCGCCGTTGAGCGATTCGACGCGTCGGCATGCGACGATGTTCGGCGTGTACTCGGGCGCAACCTCGCACGCGCGCAGCACCGTGCGAATGGCATCCTGCGACGCGCGAACGCGCATCGCCGCGTCGATGGTGACGGCATCGTCGTCCTTGCCGGTTTGGAGCACGATCTCGCCGGCGTCGACGAGCTCGCGATCGATCCAGCCCAAATCCGGAGCGTCCGCCTGCTGCTGCGCGTGTCCGGCCGGGCCTGCGGCGATCGACAACGCGAGGACGAGCCCGCTAGCCCGCATTCTCGTCACGGATCGGATTTCGCAGCGTGCCGATGCCGGAAATCTCGACGGTCACCGTGTCGCCGGCCTTCATCCAGAGCGGCGGCTTGCGGCCGGCGCCGACGCCGCCGGGCGTGCCCGTCGCGATGACGTCGCCCGGCAGGAGCTCCGTCCACGTCGAGCAGTATTCGATGAGCGCGGGGATGTCGAAACAGAGCTCCGCGACGCTCTCGTCTTGGACGACTTGGCCATTGAGCAGCGTCCGTAGTCGCGCGTGCGCGACGTTCGGCAACTCGTCGGCCGTTACGAGCCATGGGCCAAAGGCGCCGCTGGCCTGAAAGTTCTTGCCCGGTGTCCACTGCGGGCCGTGCCGTTGGTAGTCGCGAACGCTGCCGTCGTTGAAGCAGCTATAGCCCGCGACATACTCGTAGGCGCGCGCCCGTGGCACGTGGCGCGCAGGTTTGCCGATGATGACCGCGAGCTCGCCTTCGAAGTCGTATTGCTCCGAGACGCGCGGCTTGATCATGGGCTCGCCGTGACCGACGAGGCTCCCTGCGAACCGTACGAAGATGACCGGATATTCCGGGCGCTCGCGGCCCATTTCCTTGATGTGCGGCATGTAGTTGATACCGACGCAAAGGAACTTCGCCGCCGGATCGTCGATCAACGGCCGGTAGTGGACGGCGTCGGCCGTGAAGTCGGCCGTGAGCTTCGCGATCGAGCGCAGCTGCTCGAGGCCGTTCGCCAGCAAGACTTCGCGCAGATTCTCGAAGCGGCCCGCCAGATGGCGGCTCGCGTCGATGACGCCTGAGTCAGTCGCGACCCCGATGCCCCGCCGTCCGGCCCGTTCGAAACTGACTACGCGCATGCGGCGTGTTCCCCGTGGCCGCTTACGCGGACCCGCGGATCTGCTCGTTTTCGCCGACGAGACGGCGGACCGCTTCCTCGAGCGGCACGACTTCCTGCTCCGTTCGCCCGAAGCGGCGAATCGAGACCGTGTTCTCCGCCGACTCGCGCTTGCCGACGGCGATGATCACGGGAATCTTGGCCAAGCTGTGCTCGCGCACCTTGTAGTTGATCTTCTCATTGCGCAAGTCGGTCCGCGTGCGCAGGCCCGCGCGGCTCAACTTGTCGGCGACAGCGACGGCATAGGCGTCGATCTCTGAAGTGATCGGCGCAACGACGATCTGCTCGGGCGCGAGCCAAAACGGCAAAGCGCCGGCATAGTGCTCGAGCAGAATGCCGATGAAACGCTCGAGCGAGCCGAATATCGCGCGATGCAGCAGCACGGGCACGTGCTTGGCGCCGTCTTCGCCGATATAACTGGCGCCGAGACGGCCCGGGAGGTTGAGATCGACCTGCCACGTCCCGCATTGCCATTCGCGGCCGAGTGCGTCGCGGAGGTGGAACTCGATCTTCGGGCCGTAGAACGCGCCCTCGCCCTTGTTGTGCGAGTAACGCAAACCGAGGGCATTCATTCCCGCCAAAAGCGCCGCTTCGGCGCGGTCCCAAATCGCATCGTCGCCGACGCGCTTCGGCGGCCGGTCCGCGAACTTGATGACGACGTCGTCGAACCCGAGGTCACGGTAGATCTTGAGCAGCAGATTGCAGCCGGCACCGGTTTCGGAGGTGATCTGCTCGGGCGTGCAGAAAATGTGGGCGTCGTCTTGGGTGAATGCGCGCACACGCATGAGTCCGTGCAACGCGCCCGAAGGTTCGTAGCGGTGCACCTTGCCGAACTCGGCGAGGCGCACTGGCAGCTCGCGATAGCTGCGCAGGTCGCTCTTGAAGATCTGCACGTGCCCCGGACAGTTCATGGGCTTGATCGCGAACACGCGCTCGTCCTCCGTGCGGCTCGTCATCATGTGTTGGCCGAACCATTCCCAATGACCCGACCTTTCCCACAGCGACCGGTCCATGAGCTCGGGCGTGTTGACCTCGCGATAGCCCGCGGCCTCCTGCTCGCGTCGCAGGTAGCCGACGAGCGATTGAAAAAGTGTCCAGCCCTTGGCGTGCCAGAACGCCGCGCCGACGGCCTCTTCCTGGAAGTGAAAGAGATCCATCTCGCGGCCGAGGCGGCGGTGGTCGCGGCGCTCGGCCTCCTCGAGACGCTTGAGGTACGCATCGAGCTGCTTCTGGTCGGGCCAAGCCGTGCCGTAGATCCGCTGCAACATGGCATTGCGTGAGTCGCCGCGCCAATAGGCGCCCGCGAGCTTCGTGACCTTGAAAGCTTTGCCGAGCCTTCCCGTAGAAGGCAGGTGCGGCCCGCGACAGAGGTCGATGAACTTCCCTTGCCGGTAAAGACTGATCGGCTCGCCGGCCGGAATTCCCGCGATGATCTCGGCTTTGTAGTGCTCGCCCTGCTCCGTGAAGAAACGAACCGCGGCGTCGCGCTGCCACTCTTCGCGCGTGACCTTCTCGTCGCGATCGACGATCTCGCGCATGCGCTCCTCGATGCGGACGAGGTCTTCGGGTGTGAACGCCTCTCGACGCGCGAAATCGTAGTAAAAACCGTCCTCGATCGCCGGACCGATCGTCACCTGAGTCTCCGGGAAGAGCTCTTTGACGGCTTCGGCCATGACGTGCGCCGCGTCGTGGCGGAGGATCTCCACACCTTCGGGCGATTCGCGCGTGATGATCGCGATGCTCGCGTCTGCGGCGATCGGCGCCGCGAGATCCTTGAGCACGCCGTTCACGCGTACGGCCACGGCCGCCTGCGCGAGGCGCGGACCGATGCCCGCCGCGATGCGCGCACCGTCGACGGCGCCGGCGAATTCGCGCTTCGAGCCATCAGGCAGAGTAATCGTGGGCATCGCTCGGGTCTTTTGCTCGCGTCGGGCGCGGGCAATTGTACGCTATGGTGTGTGGCGTCCCGCAGGCGACCTCGCGTCGAGGCTCTCCAGGGACGCCGTAAATACATCCCTGTAGGCTCCGGGGCGCGCGTCCCTGCGCGCGACGGCCCTGGAGAGCCTCGACGCGAGGTTCCCGCGGGCCGCCACGCCTTGTTACTCTTGGCCTCGAGGAGGCGCACCGATGAGCACGTTAGAGATCGAAATGTTCCCGTGTCTCTCGGACAACTACGGGTTTCTGCTCCACGACGCTGACTCGGGCGTCACGGCGAGCGTCGATACGCCGGATGCTGCGGCGATCATGCAGGCGCTCGAGCGCAAGGGCTGGCGGCTGACCCACATTCTCAATACGCATCATCACGCTGATCACGCGGGCGGCAATCGGGCGCTCAAGAGTCGCACGGGCTGCACGATCGTCGGTCCGCGCAGCGATGCGGCGAGAATTCCGGGCATCGATGTTCGCGTCGGTGAAGGCGATGTCGTCATGCTCGGGGCTCATCGAGTGGAGGTTTACGACACTCCCGGGCATACGCGCGGGCACATCGTCTACTACCTCCCGGCCGACGGCGTAGCGTTCGTCGGCGACACGCTGTTCGCGATGGGCTGCGGTCGCCTCTTCGAGGGCACGCCGCGAGAGATGTGGTCCTCGCTACAGAAAATCCTGCGTTGGCCTGCGGACACGCGTCTCTATTGCGCTCATGAGTACACCGCAACGAACGGCCGCTTTGCGCTGACCGTCGAGCCCGACAATCAAGACCTCGCCGCGAGAATGCGCGACGTCGAGCGACTACGTGCGGCGGGTTTGGCGACCGTGCCGACGACGGTTGCCCTCGAGCGAGCCACGAATCCGTTCTTGCGCCCGACGAGTACCGCATTGCGCCGCACGCTCGGGCTCGAGCGGAGCGACGACGTCACGGTGTTTGCGCGCACGCGCGCGCTCAAAGACGTTTTTTAGGCGGGGCGGACGTGCGAGCGGCCCTGCATCATGAGGCCCGCGCCGTTGTTCGTGACGTGCGTGACGACGGCTTTGCGCCGATGCAGGCGCACGGTATCGCCGAGGTTCACTGCGAACACGAGATTGACGACCGTCCCTGCAGGCAGCCCCAACGACTTGATCTCGAGAAATACGCCCATTGCCGAGAGGTTTCTGGCCTTGCAGCGCTGCATGCGCCCGCCGGGGACCGACAGGTAGACCGTAGTCGAGACCTTGTTTCGTTCGAGTAGCCGCCGCTCCATCGATCAACGCCCTCTGATTGCAGGACTGTTATTGTTGGTTCTGCACAGGATGCCGTGGTGCGCGGCAAAATCAAGTACGTGCTCGACGTGTCGGAGCGCGAGCGCGCGGCCCCCGGCGGACTCATTGGCGGAGCGGTAAAGCCTTGGACGCGGCTGCGCCCCGGGCACCCGGCGAGAGCGAAGATCTGCCTAGTGCCGAGGGCTTATGTAAGTACCGGCGCGCCGGGTTTTCGACGCGAAAAACGGAGCACAGAAACCTGCTCCAGACGGCGCGGTTGTTGACACTCCCGGACTCAGATCACACAATACGCTGCTTATGTCCGCGGAGGGGTACCCAAGCGGTCAACGGGGGCAGACTGTAAATCTGCTGGCTATGCCTTCGTAGGTTCGAATCCTACCCCCTCCACCAAAAATGGTGGGGGTAGAGCAGCGTGGAACGGCGGGTGTAGTTCAATGGTAGAACCTCAGCCTTCCAAGCTGATGGTGTGGGTTCGATTCCCATCACCCGCTCCATTTTCAGGTCAAACGACGGAGTACGTTTAGGTTTTTTTCCTGCCCACATAGCTCAGCGGTAGAGCACTTCCTTGGTAAGGAAGAGGTCACCGGTTCAAGCCCGGTTGTGGGCTCCATGGTTGTGCAGACCAAAGTTGGTTTAGTTACTCATTTAAATAGAGAGCGTGCAGGCAGAGCCGAATCCGGGGCTCGCGGGTCCGCGCGGGTAAGAAGTATAAGCAGGAGTTTTCCATGACCAAAGCAAAATTTGAGCGGAAGAAGCCGCACGTAAACGT
>DATBLZ010000132.1:0-2998 GCA_036555065.1 Gammaproteobacteria bacterium | reverse complement strand
TACGGCGATCTCACGAAGCGGTTCGCCGACGACTGATCGTGGGACAGGCTCCTGTGGGAGCGGCTTCAGCCGCGACTCTTCACGCGCGGCTGGCCCGGGCGCGTGAGGAAGGGGGCGCTCCGGCTCAGACATCCGCGGCGCCCACAAGAAAGCTCATGGATACATTGTGGTCCGCGATCTTGTCGGCGCGCGCCGCGGAACTCGCCGGAGACCCCCATCCTCACGCACCGGGCCAACTTTGACATGTAAGAAACAAGAGTCGCGGCTGAGGCCGCTCCCACAGCTCAGTCGAGCACTCTGCCTACTCGGCACGCAATGTCTGCGCCGGATCGATTACGGCCGCGCGGCGCGCCGGCACGTACGCGGCAAGCGACACCGTCGCGAGCAACAGGCCGAGCACCGCAACGTAAGTCGGAAGATCGAGCGGCCGCACCTCGAACAGAAAAGACGCCAACCAGCGACCCGAAGCAACCGCCGCGGCGAGGCCGATCGCGGCGCCGATCGCTGCAACCGTCAGGCCCTGCAGCACGAACATTCGCTTCACGGAGCGCGCCTGCGCGCCGAGCGCAAGGCGAATGCCGATCTCGCGCGTGCGCTGCGAGACGATGTAGCTGATCACGCCGTAGATTCCGACGACGCTCAAGAACAGCGCCATCACGCCCGAGATCGCGAGCAGCACGAGCATGAACGACGTGCGCGCGAGCGACTCGGAGTAGTGCTGTTGCAGGGTGCGCACCTCGTAGACGGTCACGTCGGGGTTGCTGGCCCAGACGGCTTGGCGGATTTCGTTCACGAGGCTCTCGGTGCCCGCGCGTTCGCTGCGAATCACATAGTCCGTAATGAGCAAGACGTTGCGCACGCCGCGCACTGGCACGATGGGCTGGTGCATGCTCCGAGGCGCCGGCTGGTACAGCGAGTAGTAGATGTCCTGCGTAACGCCGACGATCTCTTGCCAGGGGCCGGACGCGTTCGAGCGGATCCGCTTGCCTAGAGCCGCGAGCGGCTCGCCCCAGAGCTCGCGCGCGAGATTCTCGGAGACGAGGGTAACCGGCCGGCGCTGATCGACGTCGGCCCACGCGAGGTCGCGGCCCGCGACGAAGCGCGTGCCGAGCGCCTCGAAGCAGCCCGGCGAGCCGCCTCCCGTGCTCACCGGCAGCGACTGGCCGAGGTCGGGCCGGTCCTCGACGGAGATCGCGATCCCCCTCGCGGGACCTCCCAAGGTGGGGCCTCCACCCGGCAAGTTGCAACCGTAGCCCGCCGCGCTCACACCCGGCAGCGCGGCAATTCGCTCGAGGATCTCGCGGTAGATAGTCGTCCCGCGCTCCGCATCGAATCGCGCCGGCGGAATCCAGATACGGGCGAGCTGGACGGTTTCGGGTTGCCTGAAGCCGGGATCGACCGCAATCAGCGCCAGGAACGTGCGGATCATCAGCCCCGCGCCCACGAGTAGCACGAGCGCGAACGCCACCTGCACGACGATGAGCGCGTTGCGCGTGCGATTGCGCTCGCGCGTCGCGCTCGCGCCGCGCGTACCCACGCCGAGCAGCGAGTCGCGGCCGAACGCGTGCTTCACTGCGGGGATCGCCCCGAACAATAGGCTCGACGCGAGCGATGCGATGGCGGCAAACGCGAGCACGGCCGGACCGACGCCGATGTCCTCGACGCGCGGCAAGTTCGGCGGAGCGAAGGCGGCAAGCAGCTTAAGCCCTGCATAGGCCAGCGCGAGACCGACCACGCCTCCGAGCGCGCCGAGCACGAAGCTCTCGCGGAAGAGCTCGCCGGCGATTCGCCCGCGGCTCGCACCGAGCGCGGCGCGGATCGCGAGCTCGTGCCGGCGCGCGTCGGCCCTCGCGAGCAGCAGGTTCGCGATGTTCGCGCACGCGACGAGCAACACGGCTCCGACGGTGCCCATGAGCAGCCAGAGCATGCCGGCGACTCCGCCGACGACTTCGTCCTGCAACGGCCTGACCGCGGGCACGATCCGCCAGCCGACGACTTCCTCGCGAAAGCCCGGACGCCCCTCGGGCCAGGCGTCGAGCCAGATCGGCAGCAGGCGCGCGAGGTCGGCGTTCGCCTCCGCGAGCGTGACGCCGGGCTTGAGCCGCGCGATCCCAGGCGCGTTCAAATAGCCCAACACGAGCGGCCGGCTCGAGTCCGTCCGCTCCGCGCGGATGATGTCGGGCGTCAAGCCGAGGAAGCGGAACCCCGGCGGCATGACCCCCACGACTTGCGCGGGCAGCGCGTCCAGCGCGAGCGCGCGGCCGAGCACGGCCGGATCCCCGCCGAAGCGGCGTTGCCACATCTCGTACGACAGGATCACGGGGTCGCCGCCCTCGGCGCCGGCCGTGTGCTCGTCGGCGGTGAACCAACGGCCGAGAACGGGCTGCACGCCGAGCGCTTGCAGGGTGCCGTCGCCGACGACCACGCCGCTGATCTGTTCGGGCTCGCCGAGGCCGGTCAAGGCGAGCGCGCCGAGCTCGCCCCACGAGCCGAGGTGCTCGAAGACACGGTTTTCCTGGTCGTAGGTCACATACATGCTGGCCGCGATTCCCGCCAAGCCCGTCGTAAGGCCGGGCGTCGCATGTCGGACGCTCACGAGCCGGTCCGCGTCCGGATAGGGCAGCGGTTTCAAGAGCACGCCGTACACGACGCTGAAGATCGCCGTCGTCGCGCCGATCCCTAGTGCGAGCGTCAACACGGCCGCGGCCGTGAAGGCGGGATGGCGCAGCAGCCCGCGAACCGTATGGCCCACGCGCAAACCGCTCACGAAACGGAGAACGCTCATCTTGCTGCCCTCTCGTGCTCAACGCGTCGCCGCTGCCGTGATCGTACTGCGAACTGGGGCCGGGTGCGTGACGGTGGGGGCCTCCGGCGAGTTCCGCGGCGGACGCCGGGAAAATCGCGGACAGCAACGCATCCAGTCAGCTTTTTTGTGGGCGCCGCGGATGTCTGAGCCGGAGCGCCCCCTTCGTTACGCGCCCGGCCCCAGTCAGTCGAG
>DATBLZ010000059.1:0-7763 GCA_036555065.1 Gammaproteobacteria bacterium | reverse complement strand
TAGAAGCCCCAATACAGGATCAGCGCACCCTGCAGGAACGCCTGCAGGTAGTGCTGCGGGCGCAGGGTCACTTCGAACGCGACCGTCCGCCCGCGCAGGACGACCCCGAACAGCAACGCGCTCCAAGCGAGCAGCACCCCTGCGGCGCCGACGATCGAGGTGCTGACGACGGGCCGCGCCTCGAGCAGCGGAAGTCGGCTCAGCACGAGCAAGCCCGCGACGAACGCGGCGTTGACGAGAAACGCGCCGCGAGCGGTGAGCCGGGCGCTGAAGGTGGGGGCCCCGGTACCGGGACCCGCACGTACTGTCTGCGCGGCTCTCGCCCGCAACGGGCTCATCTAATAAGGCACGGGACCGTAGGGTCGATACGGCAGCCGCGGGTACGCGGTGCCCCAGCCCGTGCCATAGCTCATGCTCACGCTGACGCTGACGTTCGGGCCGCCGCTGCCCCCGCCGGAGCTCCCCGGTTGCCGCTCGCTGAAGCTGCTCGTCGTCGTCTCGGCGGCGATGCCGGGATCGGCCGTCGCGCGTTCCTCGAGCTGGTAGAGAAACAGCGCCCCGCCCGAGGGGTCGGCGATCAACGCGACGCGGTTTCTACCTGCGGCTTCGAAATCGACTTCGGCGGGCTCACGCAATACTTTCCCGCCCTTTTCCCAGACGCGCACGAGAATTCCACGCAGGTCCGAAACGCCGACATAAGGCGCCCAGCGCGGCGAGACGCGGCGCTGCTCGAGCGCGACGAGACCCGCGTTACGTTTGCCGTCGGAACGGAAGACGGTGTAAGTATCGTCGCCGACCGGAACTTCCTCGACTTCCCAGCCGATGACCTTCGTGTAGAAATCTTTGGCCGCTTCGGTGTCGCGCGTCCACAGCTCGGCCCAACGCCAACCGCTATAGCCTTCGTTGCCGCCGAGCTGCCGCTCGGGAACGACGAGAATCAACGGCGCACCCTGCGGATCCTGAATCAGCGCGAACGTGCCCCAGCCCGGCAGGTGCGTGATGTCCGTATGCACCTTTGCGCCGAGCTCTTTCGCCGTTGCGACCGACTTTTCGATGTCGGCGACCGTGATGGCCGCGAGCCACAGCGACTCCGACGAGCCCGGCATACGGTCCTCGATGTTGCTGAGACCCGCGAACGGGGTGCCGTTGCGCATCGCCATGAAGGCGCCCGTCGGGCTTGTCTCGAACTCCCAACCGAAGAGCTCCATGTAGAAGCCCATGGCCGCGTACATGTTGTCGCTGAGCAGGCTGAACCAATAGATCTCGCCGGCCGCCTCGCTGCGCGCAGGCAGGAGCGTTGCTGAGAAGGTGAGGAGGGTCGCGCTCACAAACACCCACGATCGTCGAATTCGGCTGCGCATGATTCGTTTGCTCCGTGGGCGGCGCGACTCGTCGCGCTGCAATTGCTCGCGCGTGGAATTATGGCACATGTAAACGGACGAAATGCCGCATGGCCCTCGCGTTGCCGTAGAATACCGCCAGGTCGAAAGGCCGGGGGCGCGGATGTCTTTTTTCGGTGAGCTCAAGAGACGCAACGTCGTCAAAGTCGGCGCTGCGTACCTCATCGTCGCATGGCTCCTGATTCAAGTCGCGGCGACCGTCCTGCCGACGTTCGACGCACCGCGCTGGGCCGTGCAGACGCTCACCTTCGTCGTTATTCTCGGTTTCCCCATTGCGCTCGTGCTCGCCTGGGTCTACGAGCTCACGCCCGAAGGCATCAAGCGCACCGTCGACGTGCCGGCGGCGCAAAGCATCACACCTACGACGGGCCAGAAGCTCAACTACGTGATCATCGGCGCGCTTGCAGTTTCGCTCGCGTTCGTCGTCCTCGACAGCTATGTGCTCGACCAAGGCCAGCCCGATTCTGCGGCGGATAGCGCGACGCCGACGGATACGCCGACGACGGTCGCGCCGGCAGCAGCTGCCCCGCCTGCGGTTGCTGCGCGCGCCGTTCTGCCGAACTCCGTCGCGGTGCTGCCATTCGCTAACATGAGCCCGAGCGAGGAGAACGCATATTTCGCCGCGGGCATCCACGAGGAGATCCTCAATTACCTCGCGAAGCTCAGCAAGCTCAACGTGATCGCGCGCACGTCGATGCTGCGATACGCGGATACGCCGCTGTCGATACGCGAGATCGCCGCGGAGCTCAACGTCGAGACGATCATGGAGGGCAGCGTTCGCTATGCGGGCGACGAGGTTCGCATCACGGCGCAGCTGATCGATCCCGCGACCGGCGCGCACCTGTGGTCGGAGGCTTATCAGCGCAAGATCGACGACATCTTCGCGATCCAGGCCGATATCGCGATGAACATTGCCAACGCGATCGGAGCGGAATTTTCGCTTGAAGAGCAGAACGCGCTCGAAACGCCGCCGACGTCGTCGCCGGCGGCCTATGCATTGTACTTGCAGGCTAACGACCAGTTTCGCGCGGCCCTGCTCGGCTCGACGGAAGCAGCCCTGACGCTGCTCGACCGCGCGCTTGCCATCGACCCCGAGTTCGCCCGTGCATACGCCGCCAAGGCGACCCTATATGCAACATTGTTCGTCAATACTGTGCAGGCAACTGCCGTGGCGGCCGAGGGTCGCGCGGCCCTTGAGCGCCGCGTTCGCGAAAACGCGGAGCGGGCGCTCGCGCTCGATCCCGAGGTAGCCGAGGCCCGGTTGGCGCTCAGAGGCATCAACATCGTCACGTGGCGGTGGGCGAATTACGCAGAGACGCTCGACGCTGCCGAGGAGCGGGCTTTGCAGGGCGCTCAGCTATGGGCCCTATCGTGGATGGAGAACCATGCGGCGGCGCAGCGGATCGCGCGACAACTCGTCGAGCTCAACCCGAACGACCCGGGGCCCCACTTATTCCTCGGTGTCATCCATGCCTACGTCGGGGACCGCGCGGCGTCGATTCAGAATCTCAACCGGTCGCTCGAGCTCGCGCCCACGAATGTGCTTGCACGCGCATGGCTCGCCTACGACAAGGTCGCCCTCGGCGACGACGCCGAGGCGCTTGCGGAGTTGGCGCTCCTCGAGCGCATGCTCGGCGGCGACCGCCCGATCGTCTTCCTGCCCGAGCTCGCGTACGCTTATTCGCGTCTCGGGCGTGACGCCGACGTCGCGCGCCTCTTCGCGGAGATCGAGATGCGAGCCACCGAAGTCGATGTCGGCGCCGGCACCTGGGCGATGGCGTATCTCGCCGCCGGGGACGAGGACGAGGCGCTCCGCTGGCTCGAGGCGGCCGCCGAAAAGGCGCGCAACCACGAGCCCGATCAGGGTTATATTCAGCTCATGAACCTTAAGATGAACATCCTCGCCGACCCGCGCCTCGAAGAGCCGCGCTTTGCCGAAGTTCTGAGCCGCATTCGCGGCGATTGATCGCTTCGTTCGGCTCGTCGGGGAGCCACTGCGGGCGGTCTATAATCTCGTCGTGGCTGTACGGCATCGCATTGCGCTCGCTTCGCTGACTGTTGCCGCGGCGCTTGCCGGCTGCGCGCGCGACGAGCTTACGGCGCATCGCGCGACCGTCTCGGGTTTCTGCCTTGACTGTCACAACGACACCGACAGAGTGGCCGAGTTGAGCCTCGAGACGCGGGATCTCGCGCGCGTCGCCGATGATCCGGCCATTTGGGAGAAGGTGATCCGCAAACTCAGGGCGGGCATGATGCCGCCCGCCGACGGCGGGCCGCGGCCCGAAGCCGCCGCGCGATTGGCATTCGCGGCATGGCTAGAGCACGAAATCGATCGCGCCGCGGCGGCGGCGCCGAATCCGGGCCCCGCCGTGCCACTCCATCGGCTGAACCGCAACGAATACCAGAACGCGATCCGCGATTTGCTCGGCGTCGAGGTCGACGTGCGCGAGCTCTTGCCGGCGGACGATGCGAGCTACGGCTTCGACAACATTGCGGGCGTGCTCAAGCTCTCGCCGACGCTGCTCGAGCGCTACTTGATTGCAGCCGATAAGGTGAGCCGGCTCGCCTTGAGGCAGCCGGCGCCATTCGCCGCCATCGATTGGTTCCGCGTGCCCGATGATCTCTCGCAAGAGCGGCGCTTACCGGGGTTGCCGTTCGGCACGCGCGGAGGCATGGCAATCGATTACACGTTTCCCGTCGACGGCGAATACGAGATCGCCGCCGATCTGCAACGGGATTTGAACGAGGGCGTGCCGCTCTATGCCGAGGATCAGCACCTCGAGATCAGCATCGACGGCGAGCGCGTCACATTGTTCACGTTGCCGGGCGTGGCCGTGGCGCCGCCGGCCCAGGAATCGGCGAGCGATCCCGCGAATCCCGAGATCAACCAAATCAAGGTGCGCCTCAGGGCGAGTCCTGCCGAGCGCGCGAGTAGAAACCGCGCCGACCGCGATTGGCGCGTTCGCGTGCCGGTGACGGCGGGTCCGCACGCAGTGATTGCGACATTCATCGCGAAGACTGCGGCGCTCGATGAGACACCGCGGCTGCCGTTCTTACGACCCTATCCGGCGGGCGTGAACATCCCCGAGACGCGCACGGGCGCGTATCTCTACAGCGTCGAGATCAGCGGGCCGTATCTGGGCGCCGGGGCGGAGCCGGCCGGGTCTGCGGCTGCTCTGAGCGACGAGGAAGCCGCGCAAGCAGCGACCACGAGACTCGCGGACCTCGCGCGGCGAGCGTACCGCCGATCCGTCACGGCAGTGGACGTCGAGCCGCTGCTCGAGCTCTATCGCGAGGGCGCCGCCGCAGGCGGCTTCGACGCGGGCATGCAGCTCGCCGTCAAGCGCTTGCTCGTGAGCCCGGAGTTTCTGTTTCGCGTCGAGCGCGATACGGCCGTCGCGGCTGAAGCCGCTCCCACACAAGAAGTCGCTGTTCCCACGCAGCCGCTCGACGATTTCGCGCTCGCATCGCGGCTCTCGTTCTTCCTCTGGAGCAGCATCCCCGATGAGGCGCTGCTTGCAACCGCGGAGGCAGGCCGGCTCGCGGAGCCCGCGGAGCTCGAGAGTCAGGTGCGCCGCATGCTCGCCGATCCCAAGGCCGATGCGTTCGTCGAGAACTTCGCAGGCCAGTGGCTCTTCCTGCGCAATCTCGATGCGATCGTGCCCGTGCAGAGCTACTTCCCGGATTTCGACGACACGCTGCGTCAAGGCTTGCGCCGTGAGACGGAGCTCTTCTTCGCGAGCATCGTCCGCGAGGATCGCAGCGCTCTCGATCTGCTGCGCGCCGACTACACGTATCTAAATGAGCGCGTCGCGCGCCATTACGGCGTGCCGGGGATCAAAGGCGCGCACTTTCGGCGCGTGAACTGGGACGCGGACAGTCCGCGCCGTGGCCTGCTCGGCCAAGGCAGCCTTCTCGCCGTGACGTCGTACCCCGATCGCACCTCGCCCGTCGTGCGCGGCAAATGGATTCTCGAGAACCTGCTCGGCACGCCGCCGCCGAATCCGCCGCCGAACGTCCCGAAGCTCGTCGCGACCGATGGCGCAGGCTCCGCGCTGCCGATGCGCGAGCGGCTCGCGCGGCATCGCGCGGATCCGAATTGCGCGAGCTGCCATGCGCTCATGGACCCGCTCGGCTTCGCGCTCGAGAACTTCAATGCGATCGGTCAATGGCGCACGCTCGGCGATGCCGGCGAGCCGCTCGATGCGTCCGGCGCCTTGCCCGACGGCACGCCGTTTCAGGGCGTCGATGGCTTGCGCAACGCGCTCTTGTCGTCGGACCTGTTTCTGACGACGCTGACCGAGAAGCTCATGACTTACGCGCTCGGCCGCGGTATCGAGTACTACGATATGCCGACCGTGCGCGCGATCGTGCGCGAGGCTTCCGCAAACGACTATCGGTTCTCGGACCTGATTCTCGGCATCGTTGCGAGCCCCGCGTTCCGGCTGCGCGGCGCCGACGGCGGCGCGAGCGTCACCGAGGCCGCACGCACACAGGCCGCGCTCTAGTACGGGTTTCCGATATCCCCTATGCTCTTCGCGCCGAGCAACGGCGGGGGAGGCGGTTCCTTCTTGTTCTGGGCGGACCTCAAGCGGCGCAAGGTCATTCAAGTCGCGATTGCGTATGCGATCGTCGCGTGGCTCGTCATTCAAATCGTCGTCGCCGTCGAAGCACCGCTCCGCCTGCCGGCCTGGACCGACTCGCTCGTCATCGTGTTGCTGGTGATCGGCTTTCCGGTCGCGCTCGTCCTTTCGTGGATGTTCGATCTGACGCCCGAAGGCCTGAAGCGAACCCCCGGCGCCGACGCGGTTGGCACGACGGTTTCGGGCGGCGTGGCCGGCGGCCGCAAGCTCGAGTACGCGATTCTCGGGCTCGTCGTCGCTGCCGTTGCGTGGCTGCTATACCGTACGGAGCTCGCGCCGGAGCCGGCGGCCGAGGCAACGGTTGCCGCGAGCTCCGGACCCGCGGAACCGTCCGCGGCACGCGAGAAATCGGTGGCGGTATTGCCCATCGAAAGCTTGAGCCCCGATAAGAACGATGCTTACTTCGCGGCGGGTCTACACGAGGAAATCATCGGTCAACTCGGCAAGATCAGGACGCTAAGAGTGATATCGCGCACGTCGGTCATGCGCTACGAGAACACCGATCTCTCTATTCCAGAAATAGGCCGAGAGCTCGATGTCGGCGCGCTCGTCGAGAGCAGTGTGCGCTACGCGGCGGGGCGAATCCGCGTGACGGCCCAGCTCATCGACGTCACTACCGACCAGCACTTGTGGTCGGAGATCTACGAACGACCGTTCGAAGACATCTTTGCGATCCAAACGGATATCGCAACCAAGATCGCCGCCGCGCTCGAAGCCGAGCTTTCCAATGAAGAGCGCGCGAGCATCGAAGCGCCGCTGACGCATTCGCCCGATGCCTACGCGTTGTATCTGCGAGCGCTCGCAACCTTCGCGGCCACTGCGCCGACACTCGAGGCCTCTCAGGCCTATTTCGACCAGGCGATCGCGCTTGATCCGGAATTCGCGCAAGCCTACGCGCGAAAGGCGCTGTACTATCTCTTGCCGCTCGGCGCCGCCATCACGGCGATGCCTGAGGATCCGATCCAGCGGGCGCGTTTCGCGGCGCTCGGCCGGGAGAACGTGGAAAAGGCGCTAGCTCTCGATCCCGATGACGGCCTCGCCTACACCGCGCTCGGCTGGGCCCACCAGTACGAATGGAAGTGGACCGAAATGGCGGCGGCCTTCGAGCGCGCCGTCGAGCTCAGCCCCAACGAGCCAGCTTCTTTGGCGGCGCATGGAATGAGCCTGATTCTGACTGGGGAAGGTGATCGCGAGCGGGGTCTCGCGCTGGTTCGGCGCGCGATAAGCCTCGATCCCAACCGCGCCGTCTGGCACGTCGTGCTCGGCCTGTCGCTCGTCCTCGACGGCGACAAGCCGGCCGCGGCCGAATCGTTTCAGCGCGCGCTCGACCTCAATCCGGTTTTCCCCGACGCCTTGGCCGAGCTCGCAGTCGTATCGGCGGAAGTCGGCGATCTCGAAGTAGCGCGCCGATCGGCACAGTTGCTCGACAGCCAATGGCGCGCCGCCCACCAGCCCACGCTGGCGCCCATGGTCATTCGCGCCTATCGCGCGGCCGCGATGCCGGACGATGCGCTAAGAGTGCTCCACGAGCTCGAGGCACTCGACGAGCGCGAAGTCGTCAGCGCGATGACTTGGTTTCTCGCCTACTACGCGCTCGACGACGCGGAAAAGGCGCTCGACTGGCTCGCGACCGCCGTCCGCACACATGACACTTACGGGCGTTACATCCCGATGCTCGAAACGCGAAACGACTTCACGGCCCCGCTCTGGGACGATCCCA
>DATBLZ010000029.1:0-18751 GCA_036555065.1 Gammaproteobacteria bacterium | reverse complement strand
CTGATTCGCGAGCAGAAGGAGCAGGACAGTTTTCTCGACGAGCAGCAGCTCGAGGACAACGCACGCATGCTCGCGGAACTGCAGCGCACGCTGGCCGACCAGGCGCGGACGTTGGCGAATCGCGCGCGCGCGCGCCAGTTGACGGGCGGCGATCCGAAGATTCGGACGTTCGTCGAGAGCCTCGAGCAAGCCGCCGAGGCGATGGGACCGGCCGCCGAACGTTTGGCCAACCTGACGCTCGCCGAGGCCGTGCCACCGGAGCAGCAAGCCCTGCAGTTCCTGCTGCGCGCCGAGGCGGTGTTCACCGACATTCAGGTCAGCATGCAACGCAACGGCGGCGCCGGCGGCGGCCTTGCGGGCCGCGACTTGAGCGAGCTCTACGAGCTCGAGATGGACCTCGAGAAGAATCAGTACGAGACCGAGGCGCCTGTTGCGCTCGAGGGCGAGCAGCAGGGACAGCAGGAGCTCGATGAGGCGATTGCGAAGCTCCAGGAGCTTGCGCGCCGCCAAGAGCAGTTGGCGCAAGATGCCGCGCGCCGCAACCAGTTGACCGAGCAGGAACGGTGGGAGCAAGAGAGCCTGCGCCGCGAGACCGAGGAGCTCAAGCGCCAGCTCGAGGAGCTCCAACAGCGGTTGGCGAGCCAGCAGAGTCAGCAGAGCCAGCAGGGCCAGCAAGGGCAGCAAGGCGATCCGTCGCAGAATGCGCAGGGCCAGACGGGCACGCAATCCGCGCAGAGTGGCCAGAGCGCGCAGACGGCGCAGACGATCGAGCAGCTCGAGCAGGCGTTGCAGGCGATGAACCGGGCGTCGGCCCAGGGCGACCTCGACCCCGAGCAGACGCAGCGCGCGATCGAGCAGGCACGCAGGCAGCTGCAAGCGGCGCTCGAGCAGATGACCGCAGGCCGCCAGGCCGCGGCGCAAGAGGCGTACTCCGATCTCGCGAATCGGGCCGACGAGCTCTACGCGGAGCAGCGGCAAGTCGCGAGCGATCTGCAACGAGCCGTCGAGGACGCCGCGAGCAACCCGCCGGGTCGTAACGGCTCGCGCGGAATGGACCGGGGCACGGCGTTCGATCTCGCCGACCGAAAGTACGAATTGCAGCAGGCGCTCGAAGCGCTCGAGCAGGACATTCAGCGCGTCGCGCAGGAGTTCAGGAGTCAGACGCCGGGGGCGAGCGACGAGCTCAACCAGGCGCTCGCGAATCTGCAGCAGTCGCAAGCCATCGCGCGGCTCGCGATCGCCGGCGACTACATTCGTCAGGGCGGCGCGGCGCAAATCGTGCCGACCGAAGCCGTCACGACCTCGGCGCTGCGCGACCTCGAGCGCGATACCGACGAGGCGTTGGCGCTCGCGACGCGTGAAGCGGTCTCGGGCGAAGAGGCGCAGCCCGACCCGAATGCCGAGCTCGTTGCGGAGCTGCAGTCACTGCGCCGTCAGCTCGCAATGCTTACGCAGGCGGAGGCCGATGCGAACGCGCAAGCCGCACAAGCCGGCCAGCAAGGGCAGGGGCAGGCCGCCGGAGAAGAGCCCGGCGAGCCGGGGCAGCAGGCGGGCGGGCAGCAAGCAGGCGGGCAGCAGACGGGCGGTGCGTTCGGCGGCGACCGCTTCGGCTGGGGCGGCGCACGCGGCTTCTACGATCCGCGACGCGACGCCATTTGGGGTCCGCGCGGCCTTGGTGTTTGGCAGGATCCGCAAACCCTCTCGCAACTGCGCGAGCGGCTCGACAGCGCCGGCACGGACCTCATCAACCTCGGGCCGCGGCTGCGTGCCGAAGGCATGAGCGACGAGGAGCTCAGAGCCCTGCGCGAGCTCGGCGACGCATTGCGCCAGGGTCTCACGGGCAACCCCGAGCTCGTCGAAGCCGAGTTCCGCGCGCTCGTCAATTTGACCGAGCAGCTCGAGCTCGCGTTGCAGGAACAGCAAAACACCGAAGCCGCGGCCGTGCGGACCGAGGCCCCGGCGCAGGCGGCGCGCGGGTTCGAGGAGATCGTTGCCGAGTATTACCGGCGTCTGAGCCGCGCCCCGCTCTAAGCTCAAGAAATCTAAAGGCCAAGGGCTTTTGCGGCCATCCGCAACGACCGTTTTCGACAGCATTCGAGGATAATGCTGCGTCCCAGCGAACTTGTAGGCCCGACGCGAATCCAATTGGCTCGATGAATACGGCGAACGAAGCGATCATCCGCACCCACAATCTGCAGCGCCACTACAAGATGGGCGGCGAGACCATTCATGCGCTTAGTGGAGTGGATTTGGCGATTGGGCGCGGTGAATACGTCGCTATCATGGGGCCGTCCGGATCCGGCAAGTCGACGCTCATGAACATGATCGGCTGTCTCGACTCGCCCGATGGCGGCGAATACTGGCTCAACGGCACGCTCGTCTCGTCGATGAACGACCGGCAGCTCGCCCGCGTGCGCAACAAAGAGGTCGGCTTCGTGTTTCAGACGTTCAACCTGCTGCCGCGGACGAATGCGCTGCATAACGTCGAGATGCCGCTGATCTACTCCGGGATGCGCCGCAAGGAGCGTCTGGCACGCGCGAAGCGCGCGCTCGAGCGCGTCGGCTTGGGCGCACGCATGAGCCACCGGCCGAACGAGATGTCGGGCGGGCAACGCCAGCGCGTCGCGGTCGCCCGCGCGCTCGTGACCGAGCCGAGCATCCTGCTCGCCGACGAGCCGACCGGCAACCTCGATTCGGCGACGAGCGCCGAAATCATGGGGTTGTTCGACGAGCTCAACAGAGCCGGCCACACGATCATTCTCGTGACCCACGAGGCGGAAATCGCCGAGCATGCGAATCGCATCATTTTTCTTCGTGACGGCGCCGTCGCCGAAGATCGTGCCAACGTGCGGGTGAAACACTGAACATGCGTGCGTGGATTCTGTTATCCGTTACGTTGGCATTGAGCGCCTGCGAGCGCCCGGCCGAGTCCGTTGCGCCGCTCTACGATTCCGCGGTCGTTGAGACCGGCGACATCGAGATAAACGTCGAGGCGTCGGGGGTCGTCGAGCCCGAGAAAACCGTCGAGGTGAAATCCAAAGCATCCGGCGAGATCCTCGCCGTGCACGCCGAGACCGGCGACGTCATCGAGGCGGGAACGCTGCTCGTCGAGGTCGACAAGCGTACTCCGCGGAACCGCCTTGCCGAGGTCGAAGCGTCGCTCCAGGCCGCGAAGGCGCGCCGCACGATCGCCGAAACGCAAATGAAGCGCTCTGCGACGCTGTTCGAGTCGGGAACGCTGACGCAGTCGGATTTCGAGCAAACCCAGCTCGAGTTCGCGAACGCCGAGGCCCAGGTCGTCGGCGCCCAAGTTGCCGTCGAGAACGCGCGCATCGCGATGGACGATACCGACGTGCGCGCGCCGATCACAGGCACGATCATCGCCAAGTCGGTCGAGCCCGGCGTCGTCATTACGTCGCCGACGAATGCGGTCAGCGGTGGCACGGTGCTCATGCAAATGGCCGACCTCAACGCCGTGCAGGTGCGCACGCTCGTCGACGAGACGGACATCGGCAAGATTCAGCCTGGCATGCCGGCCAAGGTCATCGTCGCCGCATATCCGAATCAGCCGTTCACGGGCACGGTCCTAAAGATCGAGCCGCTCGCGATCGTCGAGCAGAACGTCACGACGTTCGCCGTGCTGATCCGGCTCGAAAACCGCGATGGGCTGCTGATGCCCGGCATGAACGCCGACGTCGAAATCGAGATCGCGAGCCGACAGGGAGTATTGACGGTACCGACGGCGGCGTTGCGGGCGGATAGCGATATACCCACGACGGCACTGATGCTCGGCATCGACGAAGCGCAGCTGCGCGCGATGCTCCGTAACGAAGGCGCCGCCGCCGCGCCCGCCGAGAATTTCTTGGAGATCGGCGGGCGGCGCATCGACTTGCCCGAGGGCGTCAATGCGGCAGAAGTGCAGGCGCTCATCGATAAACGTCGCAGCGGCGGCACGTTGACGGAAGAAGAGCGCGCGCTGCTGCAGCCCATCTTCCAGCAGGTTTTCGCCGGCGGCGGCGCCGGCGGTTCGCGCGGCGCCGGCGGCTTCCCGCAAGGCGGTCCCCCCGGGGGCTTCCCTTCAGGCGGTCCGCCCGGAGGCTTCCCGCCCGGCGGGTTTTCGGGCGGCGGTTTTCCGGGCGGCGGCTTCGTTGCCGAGAACCGACCGAGCACGCTGCAGTATCAATTCGGCGGCGAGTACTGGGTCATTGTGCTGCGCGACGGCCAGATCATGCCCGTAAGCGTGAAGACGGGAATTACGGACCTCGCTCGCTCCGAGATCGTCGCGGGTCTTGCGGCCGGCGACGAGGTGCTGCTGCTGCCGAGCGCGAGCCTATTCGATCAGCAGGCGCGGCTCCAAGAGTTCATCTCTTCGCGCTTCTCCTCGACGCCGTTCCAGCAGCAACAGCAACAGGGCGGTTGGCGGCCGTTCTGATCGACTCCATGTCGGCGCGGCAATTATCGGCGCGCGAACGCGAGTTCGAGCTGCCGGGCTTCAAGTTGGCCGCGCGCGAGTGGGGAGAGCCCACGGGATCGCCCGTGCTTGCGTTGCACGGCTGGCTCGACAATGCCGGCAGCTTCGACAAGCTTGCTCCGCTTCTCGCGGGGTGCCACGTGATCGCGCTCGACAGCGCGGGACACGGGTTGAGCGGCAGCCGCTCCGCCGATTCGAGCTACAACATCTGGCAGGACGTCGGCGATGTGATCGACGTCGCCGATGCGCTCGGCTGGGCGCAATTCAACTTGCTCGGGCATTCCCGCGGAGGGGCGATCGCGGCGCTGCTCGCGGGGACGTTTCCCGAACGCGCGCGCCGGCTCGTGCTCATCGAGGGAGGCATACCGATGGTTGGCCAGGCCGAGAATGCCGCCGAGGATCTCGCGCGTGCGCTGACCGAATCGCGCCAGCTGCGCGCGAAGGCGGGCCGCGTTTTCGTCGCTCGCGACCTCGCGATCGCCGAGCGTGCCGAGGGTTTCTCGAAGGTCAGCCTCGAGGCCGCAGAAATCCTTGCGCGCCGCTCGCTGCGCACCGTGCCGGGCGGCTATCAGTGGCACGCCGATCAGCGCCTCAAGGCGACATCGGAGATGCGTCTCACAGCCGAGCACGTGCGCTCGTTCTTGCGGCGCATCACGGCGCCCGCGCTCATGTTTCTCGCGGCCGAGAGCCCGATCGCTCACCGCTCGCCGTTCGTCGATCTGCTGCCCGCGTTTCCCGACCTCAAGATCGAGCGTTTGCCCGGCGGCCACCATCTGCATCTCGAAGGCGCCGAGACGCGTATCGCTGCTGCCGCGCGCGAATTTTTTCGCTAACATGCGGGCACCGTTTTAGGGGTTAGATCCATGCGCATTGCTCGCCTCTCGCTAATTTCGCTCGTCGCGACCTGCACGTTGGCCTGCACCGGTGCCGCGCAGGAGCTCGTGATCGCGAACGCTCGCATCCTCGACGGTGCGGGCGGCGTCATCGAACGCGGCACGATTGTCGTGCGCGACGGACGCATCGTGTCCGTCGCAGCGGGCGACGCCGCCGTTGCCGGCGCCGAGCGCATCGATGCCGCGGGCATGACCGTGATGCCCGGCCTCATCGACGCGCACCGGCATTTGATTCAAGGCGATCCCACGCAATGGCTTGCGACGCAGTCGGCGCCGTTGATGCAGCAGTTCATCGACGCGGGATTCACGACCGTGTTCTCGCCGATCGATCCGACCGAGCAGATTCTCGAGCTTAGGCGGCGCTTGGCGGCCGGCGAGACTCTCGGGCCGCGTCTCGTTGTCGCGGGTTTCGTGCCGCTGACGCGGGCGCCGCTCGGTAGCGGCGGCGGTGATCCGGCGCGCACCGACTCGGCGCGCGGCCCGATTCGGCCCGGCCAGGCCGAGTTCGCGATTCCGGACGCGGATACGCGCGCGGCCGTGCAGAAGCTCGCCGCCGCCGGCGTCGATGCGATCAAGTGCGTGCTGATCACGACGGAGGACGGCCACGAGGCACGAACGCTCGCCGTCGTCGTCGACGAGGCGCGCAAGCACAACCTCCCGACCGTCACGCACGCGGTCACCGTTCGCGACACCTTGGCAGCGGTAAGGGCGGGGTCGACGATGCTCGTGCACACGCCGCACGTCGATCTGCTCGACGCGGAATCCACGCGCGAGATCGCGGCGGCCGGAATTCCGATGACATCGACGCTCGGCGTCTTCGTCCCGTACTTCAACGCGGACAACGAGCCGCTATTCCGCGACTTCCAGCCGTTCCCGTGGAACACGCTCTCGAGCGCCGGCAACGGCCCCGTCAACGCGCGGCTCCTTTGGGAAGCAGGAGTCACGTACGGCTACGGCACGGACACGAGCTATCCGCCGCGCGAGGGTCTGGCTCACGAGCTCAGGCCTCTGAGCCTCGTGTTCTCGCCGACCGACCTCGTGAAGATCCTGACGCAGAATGCCGCGATCGCTCTCGGGATAGGCGCTGAGACCGGCACGCTCGAAGCGGGCAAGCTCGCCGACATCATCATCGTCGACGGCGATCCGTTGGCGGACATCCATGCCGTGCTCGATGTCGAGGTAGTGATCAAGCAGGGGCGCGTCGTCGTCGACAAGCGCTGAGCGCGCGGTCGCGTGGGAGCGGCTTGAGCCGCGATTCGTAGTTGTGGGGCCGCGTCTAGTCGCGCCCGCCTGCGACCGGTAACCCGTGCTGGCGCCAAGCCAGCATACCGCCCGCGAGGTTCGCGACCTTCGTGAACCCGGCTTTCTCGAGAACGACGACGGCCTGCGCGGAGCGGCCGCCGGAGCGGCAGACGGTCACGGTGGGCTCGTCCTTGGCGAGTCCGGCGAGCTGCGCGCCGAGCTCGCCGAGCGTGATGAGACGAGCACCCCGGATGTGCCCGAGGTCGCCCGTGTACTCGTTGGGCTCACGAACGTCGATGATTTGGAGATCGACGGAATGGTCGGCGACCCAGTCGGGGTCGACCTCGTTGATGCCCGCGTACGTATAACGCACCGGTCCCCAGTGCGGGGCGAGCCCGCCTTCGGCGCCGGGAATGTGTCCGCATTTCAGGTTTGCGGGCACGGCAATGTCGATCTGCTTCGGGTGCGGTAAGCTCAAGTTATCCATATAGCCCACGAAGTCGTCTTCGCTGCGTTCGCCGCCGATACGCGGATTGAATTGCTTCTCTTCGCCGACGCTGCTGCACGTTAGGCCGCGGTAATCGTGCGCCGGATAGATCAAGCAGTCGGCCGGCAGCGAAAAGATCTGCTCCATCACCGAGTGGTACAGCGTGTGCGCGCTGCCGTGCTGAAAATCGGTGCGACCCGCGCCGCGAATCAGCAATGCGTCGCCCGTGAATGCCATGCTGCGGTCGTCGAGCACGAAGGTCATGCAGCCGTTCGTATGCCCCGGCGTTGCGCGGGCCTCGAGGTACCGACGGCCGAATGCGATCCGGTCACCGTGCGCGAGCGGCGTGTCCGCGCCCGCTGCACCCGAGGTTGCGGCGATCGCGATACGGCTCCCGGTCGCTTGCTTCAGAAGCCAGGCGCCGCTCACATGATCGGCATGCACGTGCGTGTCCAACGTGTAGAGCAGCTTCAGTCCGAGCTCGTGAATGAGCGCGGCATCGCGGCGCGCCTGCTCGAACACGGGATCGATGACTACGGCCGCTTTCGCGTCCGCATCGCCGAGCAGGTAGGTGTAAGTGGAGGATTTCAAGTCTTGGAGCTGGCGGAAGATGAGTGGCATGGAAAGGTCTCCTAGAGGAAGCTCTCGAGGAGCATTGCTGCGCCGACGACGATGATCGAGCCCGCGAACGTCCGTTGCAGTATCGGGCCTGCGAGACGCGTCGCGAGTGAGCGCATGACGATCATCATCACTGCGCCGCCGACGGCAAACGGCGCGAGCACGCCCCATTCGATGTGGCCCTGCCAGATCGCGCCCGTGGCGCCCGCGAATCCGATGACGCTGATGATGAGAAGCGACGTGGCGACGGCGCGATGCACACCCATGCGCGTGACGAACACGAGGGCCGGGACTATCAGGAATCCGCCCCCGACGCCGAGCAAGCCGGCCAAAAACCCGGTCCCGACTCCGATCAGCGCGAGCACGGTCGCGCAGGGCGCGGAAAAGCGCAATTGCCCATCGGGCGCGAGCGTGCAGATCGGTCCTGCCCCGGCACCATAGGGCTGTGCGCGCACCGCGCTTGCCTGACCGGGATGCGTGAAAGAGGCGCGCAACATGAGGGCGCCCACGATAATGGCGAGCAACGCGAAGCCGACGATGAGCCAGATCGGCTCGGCTTGCCGGGCCATGCTGCTACCGGCCGGAGCGCCGAGCACGCCGCCGAGCACGAACAAGAGCGTCGGCTGCCACACGACGAGCTTGTGGCGCAGGCACTGAGTGGCGCCGACGAACGCCGTCGTCGCGACAGCGACAAGAGAAACCGCGACCGCGTCCGCCGGGGCGACATCGAGAACGTAGATCAGCAGCGGCACGGCGAATATCGACCCGCCGCCGCCCGTAAGGCCGAGCGCTACTCCGACGACCGCGCCGCAGCTGATCGCAGGCAATGCCTCGAGAAGCATGCTCATCCACATCATGCGTAGCATGCCCGATGGGCGCCGGCAGGGCTATCGTGCCCGAGCGATCAACTCGTGCTTCTTCCGGGTGCTGAGCTGCTTGATTGCCGCCTCGCGACGCTGTGCGGCGCTACGGTCGGAAGCTTCCTCAGTGTAGACGAGCTCGACGGGCAGGCGAGTGCGCGTGTATTTCGCGCCGCCACCATCGTTGTGTTCGTCGATGCGCGCGTGCAGGTCTTTGGCGATGCCCGTATAGAGCGAAGCGTCGGCGCAACGCACGATGTAGACGTGCCAGGGCGTTTCGCCCGTCGCGGTCATCCGCTCGAGACATCGCGGCTGAAGCCGCTCCCACAAAGAAGCAGCGCGAGGATTGCGACGAAGAGGAGACTCATGGCACCGCCGCCGCCGCCTCCACTCGGCGCGGCCGCGTCGTCGTTGACGATCGTGACGGTCAACTGCGTCGCGCCATCGAGCGTGGCGCCGCCCGCGATGCTCGACAACGTAACGATGAGCGTCTCGTCAGGCTCGACATTGGCATCGTTCGCGAACGCAATCATGAACGTCTTATCGCTCAAGTCGCCGTTGGCCCAATTCAACGTACCGCTCGCGGCCGTGTAGTCCACACCCGCGGTCGCGGTGCCGTCGCTCGTTGCATACTGGATGCTGACCGCGCCCGCGAAGCCGCCGCTGCGCTGCACGAGCACGGTCGCGGTGCCGGCCTCGGAGGCGCCGACGACTGGCGCGGCGAATCCGAGCCGACCGGCGCTTTGGCCGAGCGTCGGCGTGTTGTCCTCGAGCACGAAAAGGCCGTTCGTGATGTCGCTGACGACGATGGTGCCCGACGGCAAGAACGGGTAGACGCCCCACGCGCCGTCGGTTCCGGCCGAGTCGGCCGCGGGCGCCAAGAACGTGTCGAAGTTGGCGATCTCCACGAGCTGATTCGGCGTCGTCGCGTCGAAGATCACGACGCCGCGGCGGTAATGCGACACATAGTAGTAGTTGCCCTTCGTATACCCATTGTGATCGGTCGTCGTATTGGGGCCGATGTAGCTCGTGACGATCGACGGTGTGCGCAGATCGTCGAGCCTCATCGTGTAGATCTGCGTATTCAGGCCGCTGCGTATCTCTTCGAGCTCGTCGTGGATGAACAGCGAGCGCTGATCGGCGCTCGGCCAACCCGAATGCGTGTACTGGACGGTCGGGTACGACGTCGAGGACAAGAGCGCAGGTAGGGCTTTGTCCGTGACGTCCCAAAGGTCGACGCTGTTCTCGTTGAAGTCGACGAGCACCTCGCAAGGGTTGTGCGCCTGAGCGCACTGCATCGCGCGGTTGTCGGTGATATGCAGGCTCGTCGAGTCGTGCATGTATTGCGCCGTCGGCACGCTGCTCACGAACACTGGGCTCGCGGGATTCGCGAGGCTATAGGCGCGCCAGTTGCCGTTGCCGGGCCGCGATCCGGCCACGAACAGGAACGGTTGCTGGCCGGGAAGCGCGACGTTCGTCGAGTAATCGATGTTTGAGACGTAGAGCGTGTGCTGCGAGCTCGTGTCGGTGACCGTCGTGGCGAGCGCGACGGAATTCGGCAGTCCCGTGAGATCGATGACCTGAATGCCGCTCCCGGGCGCTTCAGTCGAGATGTACGCATAGGCGCGGTACTGATTCGTCGGCGTATCGAATTGCTGATAGATCTTGACCTCGCGCCATGACGACGTGTTGCCGGCGATCGTCGCCACCTCGCGCGGGCTCGCGGGATTCGTGACTTCGACGACGGCGGTGCCGTTGCGCAGCCCGATGACGGCGTACTCGCGGTTGTCGTTGAGATCGACGAAGCCCCAGAGATTCGCGGCCGACGCCGGCAAGGTCGAGAATTGATTGAGCGCGATCTGCGCCTGGAAGTCGATGTTGTGGCACGGGAACTGCCCCGCGAAGCCTTGGACGCAAGTCGCCGGGACGAATTGGGTGCTCTGGAGCGCCTGCGCCGGGCTCTTGTCGACGATGCCCATTTGCGCCGACGCGAGGTCCGCGGCCCACTGAAATCCCATGCGGCCCATGGCTTGGCGGTAACGCGGGTCGACGCCGACGAGGATCGTCGGATTCGCGTCCGGGTCGGACCAAGCGAAATGATCGGCCGGCGTGTAGCCGCCTGCGGCCTTGATCGTGCCGAACAAGAACGTCTCGGGCTCGACGCCGCTCATGTCGTAGATGCCGGCGGCGACTTTGACCGTGTTGCCGGGCTCGGCCTGAGCGAGCGCGTACTGGATGCTGCGGCACGGGACGTCGTGATCGAGGCAGTCGGTCGCGTTCGCTCCGCTCATCTCGACGTAGCGCGCGCCGAGCTCGTCGTCGTGCGAGGCGAACGCCGTGGTTGCAGCGAGCGCCGCCGCTCCGAGCCAGAGTCGATGTTTCATGGCGAAAATGCTACACGAACGCGGCACCGATCGGCGAACGTGTCCGCGTCGCGGTTCGACGACAATTCAAACGCCGGCGCTCACGACCGTGCGCGGCTCAGCGGCTTCTTCGCGAGCTTCGAGGCGGCGTCGGAAGCGCAAATGCCGGCGGCGGCTGAGCTCGATCAGCGGCCGCCAGATGAGCGCCGTAAGCCGATACCGGATCAGAAGATGCCAAATGAGGTTAGAGCGTTTGTAGAGATAAGACATCGCCAGGTACGGCAACACGGCGCGCCAATCGCGCGGCCGGCGGCGCCAAATCGATGCATGTGAGAAGAGACGGCGATAGCACCATTCGTAGCCCGCGAAGAGCTGCTCAGCGGTCATGCACGCCGGCTCGAACACGACGTGTGCCGTATCGTACAAACGCCAGTCGCGGTGGACGACGCGGCCCGCCTTCTCGAGCGCGGCGTAGAGCGGCGTCTCCGGGTAGGGCGTCAAGATATGGAACGTCGCACATTCGAGGCGGTTTGCTTCGATCCATGCCACGGTTCGCTCGAAGACGTCGGGACCGTCATGATCGAACCCGAGCACGAAGCTGCCGTTGACCTGGATGCCGTGCTCGTGGAGCAGCGCGACGCGGCGCGCGTAGTCCTCGGGCGCAGGCGTGCGCTTGCGCGCGTCTTCGAGATTGCCCCCGTTCAGCGACTCGAAGCCGATGAATACCCCCGTGCAGCCCGCGAGCGCCATCTCGCGGACGAGAGAGGGGTCGTCGGTCACATCGATCGTGAGCGCCGCGCTCCAAATGACGTCGAGCGGCCGGAGCGCACGACAGAGCTCGCGCAGATAGTCGGGCCGTGACCCGAGGTTGTTGTCGATGAATACGGCGTAGGGCTGGCCGTCGGCACGCAGCTCCGCGGCGACTTGCTCGACGTCGCGGACGCGATAAGGCATATGCAGCCCCGTCGTCGACAAATAACAGAAACCGCACCGATTGTGGCAACCGCGCGTCGCGATTGCGCTCGACGTCGTCAGGAACCCATCGCGCGGCAAGAGATCGCGCCGCGGCGGCGGGTCGTCGCGGTAGGGTTTCTTGAAGTCGCCGCGATAGACGGGTTGCAAGGTGGCGGACTCCACATCGGCGAGGATTTGCGGCCAGAGCTGCACGCCCTCGCCGATCGCTAGCGCATCGGCGTGCGGCGCGGCTTCATCAGGAGCCGTGAGCACGTGCAAGCCGCCGAGCACGACCTTTGCGCCCCATTGCCGGTACCAGCACGCGAGCTCGTAAGCCCGCTTCGCGAACGTCAAGTGAACCGTGATGCCGACGACCTCTGGAAATGGATCGAGCGGCGGCGGGCCTTGCAGCAGGTTCTCGTCCCAATAGCGCAGCTCCCAATGTGCGGGCGTCGCCGCTGCGGTTGCCGTCAGCGCGAGCGTCGGCGTGAGAACGTGCTTGCCGAAGCTCGCGTGCGGATCTTTGCGATAGAACGGATTGATCAGAAGCGCATAGCGCCGCCGCATCGGGCCCGGGCTTGCATCGGGGTCGAGTCGCGGCGCGACGGCCATCGCGCGCGGGAGCCAGCTTCTCGCCATCAGCGGTTTACGAGCGGCACGACCTGCGGCGCGGGCGGGGACGCTGCGACGGAGCCGTAACGGCGCTCGCGCCGCTCGAATTCGCGGAGCGCTGCGGCGAACGCCGCCTCGTCGAAGTCGGGCCAGTACTGGTCGACGAACACGAGCTCGGCGTACGCGCACTCCCAGAGCAAGAAATCGCTGAGTCGACGTTCACCGCCGGTACGAATCAGCAAGTCGACGAGGGACACCGCGGGCGATGAGTGAGTGACGGCTGCGAGATTCTTCGCAAACTCGTCGCGCGACCGGTGGCCGACGGGCGTCAATGCCGCCGCGCTCACGATCGCGTCGCGCGCAGAGTAGTCGACCGCGAGCCTGAGCGTCAGGCGCGCGCCTTCGGCAGTCACGCGCTCTGCCTGCTCTATGATGCGCACGAGATCGGGGTCGAGGCGGTCGCGCCGACCGATGACATTGAGACGAATGCCGTTCTCGACGCAGCGCGCGACCTCGCTCTGCAGATAACGCCTGAAGAGGCGCATGAGGCTCGCGACCTCGGTACTCGGCCGCGACCAGTTGTCGGACGAAAACGCATAGAGCGTCAGGACCTCGATGCCCGACCGCGCCGCGGCTTCGACGATACGCCGCACCGTGCGCGCGCCGACTTGGTGGCCGAGCGTACGGTTGAGACCGCGCCGCTCCGCCCAGCGACCGTTGCCGTCCATGATGATCGCTACGTGCATCGCTGCTACTTTCCTCGCGTTGCTTGAATCAGCGCTTCCATGTGCTCGAGATGGCGGGCGAAAACGCGTTTCCCCTTGGCCGTGAGGCTGTATTCGGTTTTCGGCACGCGCTCCGCGAACTTCTTCTTGCAGACGACGTAACCGGCGTCTTCGAGCTTGCGTGCATGCGTGCTCAAGTTGCCGTCACTCGTTTTCAAGAGCTCCTTGAGCTCGGCGAAGCTCATGCTCGGGTTGACGCTGAGCGCGCTCATGATGCCGAGACGGATGCGCTCATAGATGAGGCGATCGGCATCGCCGGCCTCGGGGTCGGCGAAATAGCCCGCCACCGTATGCAATCGATGCGTCGCCGGCGGCGCGACCGCGACCGGTTCCCGCTTCGCGGATCCCTTAGCCACCGTGGTCTCTCAGGATGATGGCGCCGAGCGCAAAGTGGATGCCGCCGAAGCCGAGCGCAAGCATCGCGGGCGCCCATTCGGACGGCGCCGCGAGCGTGACCGTGCCGAGTCCCATGAAGGCGAATCCCGCGATCAGCACGACGGGGATCGAAAACAGGCCGCAGGCCGCCATGCCGACGCCATAGAGCAGAAGCCATATGCCGGCGATCGTGTCCCGCCCGACGGCATCGAGCAGCGCGACGGTTAGAATGCCGCCCGCGACGAACGCGGGTGCAAGCGTCAAGTAAAACCGGAGCGCGACCGCGCGGCGCAAGCTCAAGCCCTGCTTGCGTGCCTTTATCTCCATGAAGAACAACGCGACCGTGCAGGCGACCACGGCGGCGATCAGCCATATCGGTAACCAATACGCCGCGAGCGCGGGCAGCATCTCGAGCGCGGCGGCCGTCGTCGCCGCGATGCCCATGGCAATGCAGCCTTTGCCGGGAATCGTCGTGAATGTGTGCGCAGCCTCGATCGTGTCGCGAATGTAGCGAAGGTTCTCGGCGGCGCTCGTGCCAAGCGGCGTCGGCTCGGCGCGCAAGCCGCTGCGATCGGTTCGGTGCTGGGACATGGTGCACAGAGTAACCAAAGGCACGACCATGTCAAGTACTTTGCAACACAAAGGCGATAATGCTGAACATGGCACTAATGTTGGCGTATTATGTCGACGTGCCGACGGCCGGAGTGCAACGCCAACACCACCATCACCCGGTCTTCGGCGCCTTTCTCAAGCTCGTTTCGGTCGTTTTGCTCTCGACGATGGCGGCCTGCGTCAAGTATCTCGGCGCCGAGATCCCGATCGGCGAGATCATCTTCGCTCGCGGGCTCATCTCCATCGTCGTGCTCGCCGGCATCGCTTGGTCGACGGCGGGTCTAGGCCTGCTGATAGCCAAAAACTGGCGTTCGCATGCAGCGCGCTCGTTGGCCGGAACGATCGCGATGTTCTGTTGGTTCTTCGGGCTCACGTTACTGCCCTTCGCGGATCTGACGGCGCTGACGTTCACGTCGCCGATGTTTCTAACAGTCCTCGCGATGCTCTTTCTCGACGAGCGAATTCATGGGTTTAGGTGGACGGCACTGATCGTCGGATTCACCGGCGTGCTCATTATGATTGGGCCGCATCTATCCTTCGGCTCCGGCAGCCCGCTCGGCGTTGCCGTGTCGCTCGGCGGCGCGGTTTTCTCCGCGCTCGCTTTGATGTTTCTGCGCAGCATGAGCGGCGGCGGGGGCGAGCACGCGATCACGATCACGTTCTACTTCTCGCTGACTTCGATGGTATGCGCCGCATTTACGGCGCTCGGGGGCTGGCCTATGCCTACGGCCGAGCAGTGGCTCATCATCGGCGCCGCCGGCCTCCTCGGCGTCCTCGGCCAGCTCGTTATGACTTTGTCGTATCGCTACGCCGAAGCGTCGACGATCGCGCCGCTCGAATACACGAGCCTGCTGATCGCGGTCGTCTATGGGCGGCTATTTTTCGATGAGACTCCGCAGCTCTCTATTTGGATCGGGGCGCCGCTCGTGATCATTGCGGGTCTCATTATTCTCTGGCGCGAGTATCGGCGCCATCTCGCGTTAACACGTGTCGTTACCGATTCGTGACGTTTACGAATCGCGGCTGAAGCCGCTCCCACAGCGCTAGAGCTCGACCTCCCACAACAGCTCGCCGACCTCGCCGCCGTCGCGGATCGCGGACCATTGCTCGTATCTCGCGAGGTATGCCGAGACTTGCGCGAGCAATTCGATGTCTTTGAGGTGATCGCGATATGCGGCTTCGAGGCGCTCGCGGCTCGTTTGCGCGACGAACCGGCATTCCTCGACGGCCTCCTCGATTTCTGCCTTCGAGCATTCGGCTATCGGCTTCACGCTGCCGTTGGCGAGCGGCAGATAGGGCGGCATGTCCTTGCCAACCTTGATCGTGGCCGGAATCACGAATACGTTTTCCATCGCCGATCCTTCTTGAGTTTCATGATGGGCGCTCTAACATGTAGTGCTCAACTCTAACGCAAAAGCCCGGGAGCCTCTCATGCGCGTCGTCGAAATCGTCACCGGCAGCACGTCGATCGATGGCCTCATCCAAGCGGAACGACCGAAGCCTACGCCCGGGCCCCACGAGGTGCTCGTCCGCATTCGTGCCGCGAGCCTGAATTTTCGCGACCTCGCGATCGTCACCGGCAAGTACTTCTCCGGACCCGTGGCCCGCAACACGATTCCGGTGTCGGACGGTGCCGGCGAGGTCGCGGCCGTCGGTCCCGGTGTCGACGGGCTCAAAACCGGCGACCGCGTCGTTGCGACATTCACGCAGGGCGATCCGCCTGCCGCGCTCGGTTCCCCGCTGGACGGCATGCTCGCCGAGTATCGCGTCTTCAGCCCGAGCGGGCTCCTCAAGATTCCCGAGCACTTGTCGTACGAAGAAGCAGCGACGTTGCCATGCGCGGGCGTGACGGCGTGGAATGCGCTCGCCGGCGGCAAACCGACGCGTCCCGGCGAGACCGTGCTCACGCTCGGCACGGGCGGGGTCTCGATGATCGCGCTCCAGCTCGCTAAGGCCGCCGGCGCGAGAGTGATCGTGACATCGTCGAGCGATGAGAAGCTCGCGCGCGCGCGCACGCTCGGCGCCGACGAGACGATCAACTACAAAACGCATCCGGATTGGGAGAAGCAGGTTCTCGCGCTCACGGACGGCGACGGCGCGGACCATATCGTCGAGCTCGGCGCGCCCGCATCGCTGCCGCACACGTATCAGGCAGTCGGCACGAACGGCGAGATCGCATTGATCGGCGTCATCTCGCGACCCGAAGGCGATCTCAATCCATGGCCGATCATGCGCAAGGGCGCGACGCTGCGCGGCATCTTCGTCGGTGACAAATCGCTGTTCGTCGGACTGCTCAAGGCCGTCGCGTTTCACAAGATCAAGCCGGTCATCGACCGCGTGTTCGAGCTTGCTGACGTGCCTGAGGCCTACCGGTACCTGAAGTCGGCGCGCCACATGGGCAAGGTCGTCATCAAGGTGTCGTGAGCCGGATGTTAGAAAAAGTATCCGGGCGCGCGTTTACCCGCGATCGGGATACCATATGCGGATGCGACCCCCACGCGCACCCGAAGCGCCAAATGCCATGATGATTCCTGCCGCCGCACCGCCGATCGCCCGCGCATCGAAGCTAGGCCGCTTGCACGCCTGGGTCGTCAACCATGACGATTCGTGGCTCTTCATCGCGCCCTATATCGGCTTGGCAGTGATTCTGAGCTTGATGATCAGCCTGTTCTGGCTAATCGTCGTCGTGGCCGCGCACGCTGCGCTCGAGTGGTACGTACATTGGCGCGAGCATCCGTCCGTCGTGCATACGGCCGGGCGTGTGGCGTGGGAGATCAAGCTCGATCTCGCGTTGATCCTCTTTGCGCTCGCGCTTGCGGTGTATATGGACTACGTCATGGGCGCGGCGGGACTCTCGGCCGCGGCGCGCGCCGGCGCACGCGGCGTTCAGGCGACGGGACGAATGATTGCCTGGCAACGTGGCTTGCGCGCGGTGCTCTTGACGCTCGACGATGCCGCGCAGGTCACGCGCGCGGCGATTTCGTCGGGCCAGAAAGCCGCGGCGGCGGCGCCTGCTCCGGAACCGCCGAAGCACGGCTGGGGCGGGTGGGTGGCGCCGTGGACGGTCGGCGACTGCGTGTCGATCGGGATCGGTGCCGTGTGCTTGGTGGCATTGGCAGTCGCGCCTTTGATGACCGGGCTCGGGGCGCCGGAGATCGTCGCCAAGCTCGCGGCGGAGCTTCACCCCTGGCCGTAGTGTCGGCCTACCTCTGCAGCAGCGCGAGCAAACCCATCAAGAGCTGCTGCGGCGACGGCGGACATCCCGGGATGCGGACGTCGACGGGGATTACGTTCGCGACGGCCCCGCAGCTTGCGTACGAGACGCCGAATTCCCCGCCCGTGCACGCGCAATCGCCGGCCGCAATGACCCATTTCGGCGCGGGTGTCGCCTCGTACGTGCGCCTGAGCGCGGCTTCCATGTGCCGCGACACCGGCCCCGTGACGAGCAGCACGTCGGCGTGCCGGGGCGAGGCCACGAAATGCACGCCGAAGCGCTCGATCGCGTAATAAGGGTTGTTCAACGCATGGATCTCGAGCTCGCAGCCGTTGCACGAGCCCGCGTCCACCTGGCGAATCGCGAGGCTGCCCGCAAAGCGGCTGTCGATCCCGCGTTTGACCTCGATGCCGAGCTTATCGATGTCGGCAGTGTCGGGCGGAGCCTCGGTGACGATACCGGTGCGGACGATTTTGGCGAACATCCTGAGCATCAGAGATCGTGTCCCGAATAAGAGCCGTTGACGGATTTGTTGCAGACGGGGAAGTCGGGAACGATGTTGCCCTGCACGAGCAGCTCGAGTGCGGGCCACGTGAGCCAGCTCGGGTCGCGTGGGAAGAAGCGCGTCACGCGCGCTGCGGGGTCGAGACGGACGTAGGTCACGATCTCGCCGCGCCAGCCGTCGACGAAGCCAATGCCTTCGGTCTCGCGTCCGGCCGCGACGAGGTCCGTGCGCATTGGGCCGTCGGGCAGGTCCGATGCGAGCTCGCGAATCAGGCGTAACGACACCTGGATCTCCTCGGCGCGCACCTTGGCGCGTGCGGCGACGTCGCCCGCGCGGTAGCTCGGCACGTTGACCGCGAGCGAATCGTAGGGTGCGTACGGCGCATCGCGGCGGACGTCGAAGGCCTGGCCCGATGCGCGGCCCACGTAGCCGACGGCCCCGAGGGCCGCCGCCTGCTCGGGTGTCAGCCGGCCTGTCGTCATGAGCCGGTCTTCGAGCGACTCCGACGCTTCGATGCGCTCGATGATAGACGCAACCTCGGCGGCGAGCTGCGCGGCGTGCTCCGCCATCGCGCGGCCGGCGCCGGCGTCGAGATCCGCGGCAACGCCGCCCGCGACGACGCGATCCATCATGAAGCGGTGGCCGAACGCCGCGTAGCTCGCGCGCACCCATTCCTCTTTGAGGCGCGTGAGCTGATACTGCGCGAACGAGAAGCCGACGTCGTTGCAGATCGCGCCGATGTCGCCGAGATGATTGGCGA